>NZ_JBRJHM010000001.1:1517500-1847500 GCF_053629015.1 Pseudomonas sp. F-14 TE3623
GGGTAACACTAACTGGAGGACCGAACCGACTACCGTTGAAAAGTTAGCGGATGACCTGTGGATCGGAGTGAAAGGCTAATCAAGCTCGGAGATAGCTGGTTCTCCTCGAAAGCTATTTAGGTAGCGCCTCATGTATCACTGTAGGGGGTAGAGCACTGTTTCGGCTAGGGGGTCATCCCGACTTACCAAACCGATGCAAACTCCGAATACCTACAAGTGCCGAGCATGGGAGACACACGGCGGGTGCTAACGTCCGTCGTGAAAAGGGAAACAACCCAGACCGTCAGCTAAGGTCCCAAAGTTATGGTTAAGTGGGAAACGATGTGGGAAGGCTTAGACAGCTAGGAGGTTGGCTTAGAAGCAGCCACCCTTTAAAGAAAGCGTAATAGCTCACTAGTCGAGTCGGCCTGCGCGGAAGATGTAACGGGGCTCAAACCATACACCGAAGCTACGGGTATCACTTAGGTGATGCGGTAGAGGAGCGTTCTGTAAGCCTGTGAAGGTGAGTTGAGAAGCTTGCTGGAGGTATCAGAAGTGCGAATGCTGACATGAGTAACGACAATGGGTGTGAAAAACACCCACGCCGAAAGACCAAGGTTTCCTGCGCAACGTTAATCGACGCAGGGTTAGTCGGTCCCTAAGGCGAGGCTGAAAAGCGTAGTCGATGGAAAACAGGTTAATATTCCTGTACTTCTGGTTATTGCGATGGAGGGACGGAGAAGGCTAGGCCAGCTTGGCGTTGGTTGTCCAAGTTTAAGGTGGTAGGCTGAGATCTTAGGTAAATCCGGGATCTTAAGGCCGAGAGCTGATGACGAGTGTTCTTTTAGAACACGAAGTGGTTGATGCCATGCTTCCAAGAAAAGCTTCTAAGCTTCAGGTAACCAGGAACCGTACCCCAAACCGACACAGGTGGTTGGGTAGAGAATACCAAGGCGCTTGAGAGAACTCGGGTGAAGGAACTAGGCAAAATGGCACCGTAACTTCGGGAGAAGGTGCGCCGGTGAGGGTGAAGCATTTACTGCGTAAGCCCACGCCGGTCGAAGATACCAGGCCGCTGCGACTGTTTATTAAAAACACAGCACTCTGCAAACACGAAAGTGGACGTATAGGGTGTGACGCCTGCCCGGTGCCGGAAGGTTAATTGATGGGGTTAGCTAACGCGAAGCTCTTGATCGAAGCCCCGGTAAACGGCGGCCGTAACTATAACGGTCCTAAGGTAGCGAAATTCCTTGTCGGGTAAGTTCCGACCTGCACGAATGGCGTAACGATGGCGGCGCTGTCTCCACCCGAGACTCAGTGAAATTGAAATCGCTGTGAAGATGCAGTGTATCCGCGGCTAGACGGAAAGACCCCGTGAACCTTTACTATAGCTTTGCACTGGACTTTGAATTTGCTTGTGTAGGATAGGTGGGAGGCTTTGAAGCGTGGACGCCAGTTCGCGTGGAGCCAACCTTGAAATACCACCCTGGCAACTTTGAGGTTCTAACTCAGGTCCGTTATCCGGATCGAGGACAGTGTATGGTGGGTAGTTTGACTGGGGCGGTCTCCTCCTAAAGAGTAACGGAGGAGTACGAAGGTGCGCTCAGACCGGTCGGAAATCGGTCGTAGAGTATAAAGGCAAAAGCGCGCTTGACTGCGAGACAGACACGTCGAGCAGGTACGAAAGTAGGTCTTAGTGATCCGGTGGTTCTGTATGGAAGGGCCATCGCTCAACGGATAAAAGGTACTCCGGGGATAACAGGCTGATACCGCCCAAGAGTTCATATCGACGGCGGTGTTTGGCACCTCGATGTCGGCTCATCACATCCTGGGGCTGAAGCCGGTCCCAAGGGTATGGCTGTTCGCCATTTAAAGTGGTACGCGAGCTGGGTTTAGAACGTCGTGAGACAGTTCGGTCCCTATCTGCCGTGGACGTTTGAGATTTGAGAGGGGCTGCTCCTAGTACGAGAGGACCGGAGTGGACGAACCTCTGGTGTTCCGGTTGTCACGCCAGTGGCATTGCCGGGTAGCTATGTTCGGAATAGATAACCGCTGAAAGCATCTAAGCGGGAAACTAGCCTCAAGATGAGATCTCACTGGGACCTTGAGTCCCCTGAAGGGCCGTCGAAGACTACGACGTTGATAGGTTGGGTGTGTAAGCGCTGTGAGGCGTTGAGCTAACCAATACTAATTGCCCGTGAGGCTTGACCATATAACACCCAAGCAATTTGCTGACCTGAAAAGGCACCAGATTGCGGTGTGTGAAGACGAAACGAACCGAAAGTTCGAGATACTCACAAACACCAAACTATCGCATACCCATTCGCTGGAGCGTGAGCCGCAAGGCAAACGAGCTGGCTACCGAATTTCTTGACGACCATAGAGCATTGGAACCACCTGATCCCATCCCGAACTCAGCAGTGAAACGATGCATCGCCGATGGTAGTGTGGGGTTTCCCCATGTGAGAGTAGGTCATCGTCAAGATTAAATTCCGAAACCCCTATCTGCATATGCAGGTAGGGGTTTTGTTTTGCCCGCAGGAAAGTTCGTACAGCATCATCGGATCGTTCCCGGCTGCCACAGTCTGCCGACAGTGCTAAGGTTCGGCCCTAGCTTTTGTATTTTCCCAAGGAAGCCTTTATGCCGGACGCTACGTCCCTCAGTGCTGGTTTTATGGTGGTTCACGGCAACCGCCTGGACGAGTTGCGCAGCCTGGTGGTCAGCTGGATGCGGCGCTACCCATTGGCTCCCTTGGAAAATGAAATCGCTCTGGTACAGAGTAACGGCATCGCCCAATGGCTGAAGCTGGCACTGGCCGAAGACCCCGAAGATGACGACATGGGCGGCTGCGGAATCGCCGCCGCCATCGACGTGCAGTTACCGGGCAGCTTCATGTGGCAGCTCTATCGCATGGTGCTGGGACGTGACGAAATCCCGGTCAAATCCCTGCTCGATAAAGCCCCGCTGACCTGGCGTCTGATGCGTCTGCTACCACAGTTGATTAACCAACCGCACTTCGAACCCCTGCAGCGCTTTCTTACCAATGACACCGACTTACGTAAACGCTATCAATTGGCGGAGCGACTGGCAGACCTGTTTGACCAATATCAGGTTTACCGTGCCGACTGGCTCGAAGACTGGGCAGAAGGCCGCCATCAGCTACGAAATGGCAGAGGCGAAGCCAAAGCCCTGACCCCGGCCAACTGCTGGCAGGCGGAGCTGTGGCGTGCGCTGTTGCTGGACGTCGGTGAACAAGGCATGGCGCAAAGCCGCGCAGGCGTTCACCAACGCTTTATCGAGCGCATCAATAGTCTTGACGTAGCGCCCAGCGGATTGCCGTCACGGGTGATCGTTTTCGGGATTTCTTCACTACCTGCTCAAGCCTTGGAAGCGCTTGCCGGGCTTGCTCGATTCAGCCAGGTCTTGCTGTGCGTACACAACCCATGTCGTCACCATTGGGCAGACATCGTCGCCGATAAAGATCTGTTGCGACATCAGTACAAGCGTCAGGCTCGCAAGAGCGGCATGCCGATTGTTCTCGACTCGCAAACGCTCCATCAGCATGCCCACCCGCTACTGGCAGCGTGGGGTAAGCAGGGGCGGGACTACATCAATCTGCTCGACAGCTACGACGATCCTAATAGCTATCGCTCGGCATTTCGTGACGGACGTATCGACCTTTTCAGCGAAAACCAGCCACAGAACATGCTTAATCAATTGCAGGACGACATCCTGGAATTGCGTCCCCTGAATGAAACTCGAGAGCGTTGGCCTGCTGTTGATATGAAAAAGGACGAATCGATCCGTTTTCACATCGCCCATAGCGCTCAACGCGAAGTGGAGATACTCCACGATCAGTTGCTCGCACGATTCAGTGCTGACCCAGACCTGAGGCCTCGCGATGTGATCGTGATGGTCCCGGACATCGACAGTTATGCCCCGCACATCCGTGCTGTCTTTGGCCAGCTTGATCGCTTTGATCCGCGCTTCATTCCTTTCACGCTTGCGGATCAAGGCCAGCGCGGCCGGGATCCGCTATTGATCGCTGTCGAGCATCTGCTCAAACTGCCCGACAGTCGCTTCCCCGTCAGCGAAATCCTAGATCTGTTGGACGTTCCGGCATTACGCGCTCGGTTTGGCGTAGAGGAGCGCGACCTGCCTACCTTGCATCGCTGGATTGAAGGCGCAGGTATCCGCTGGGGGATGAACGCCGAGCAGCGCGCGGGTCTGGGCCTGCCTGAAGAGCTGGAGCAAAACAGTTGGCGTTTCGGTCTGCGACGGATGCTGCTGGGTTATGCCGTGGGCAGCGCCAGTGCCTGTGAGGGTATCGAACCCTACGATGAAATCGGTGGTCTGGATGCCGCGCTCATAGGTCCTTTGGTCGCACTGCTGGATGCGCTGGAAATTGCCCACCAGGAACTCACTCAACCTGCAGCGCCCAAACAATGGGGCTCGCGGTTGCAAGCTTTGGTGCAGCTATTCTTCCTGGCCAGCAACGAGCATGACGACTATTTGTTAGCCCAACTCGAAGAGCTGCGTGAGACCTGGCTTGAGACCTGCGAGTCTGTAGGTTTGCAGGACGAATTACCGCTGACCGTTGTCCGTGAAGCCTGGCTGGCGGGTCTCGACCAAGGTCGCCTGTCTCAGCGTTTCCTCGCCGGGGCTGTCAACTTTTGTACCTTGATGCCCATGCGAGCGATCCCCTTCAAACTGGTCTGCCTGCTTGGCATGAATGACGGTGATTACCCTCGCGCGCAGCCGCCGCTGGATTTCGACCTGATGGGCAGTGACTACCGTCCCGGCGATCGTTCCCGACGCGAGGATGATCGCTATCTGTTGCTGGAAGCATTGTTGTCGGCGCGCGATCAACTCTATATCAGCTGGGTCGGCCGCAGTATTCGGGACAACAGCGAGCGCCCTGCGTCGGTGTTGATAGGGCAGTTGCGTGACCATCTCGGCAGCGGCTGGCGATTGCACGATGACAATGATGACCTGCTTGAATCCATGACCCAGGAACACCCGCTGCAACCTTTCAGCGCTCGGTACTTTCACGAAGGCGATGATCTATTCAGCTACGCCAGCGAGTGGCAGGTTCTTCATCAAGCCAGTGATCTGGCGACTGATATCGAAGTGCTTGAACCCTACGTCCAGGACGAACCGCTGAGCCTGGGTCAGCTGCAGGATTTTCTGCGCAACCCGGTACGACATTTCTTCAGTCAGCGGCTCAAAGTGTTCTTCGAGGCTGCCGAAGTGCCTTTGGCAGATGAAGAGCCATTCGTACTCGATGCGCTGCAACGCTACAGCCTCAGCGATAGCTTGCTCGAAGCGGCACTGGGGCAATTGGACCAAACCGATCAGGTACTGGAGGCGCAGGCAAAACGCCTGCAAAACAGCGGGCTTTTGCCCATGGCCGGTTTTGGTGAATGTCTTCAGCGAGAGTTGATCGAGCCGCTGCCGGATCTGCTGCTGCGCTATCAGCAACTTCTGGCGTTATGGCCGACCCCGCTCACCAGCGCGTTACCGGTGAGTCTGGAACTACAAGGATTGCATCTGGAGGGCTGGCTCAGTGGCCTGCATCAACGCGCAGATGGCGGGTTGTTGTCGGTTACTACTATTCCCAACAGCATCGGTTCGATCAAGGCCCGCAAATGGCATCGCCTCACGCGACCTTGGGTCAATCACCTGGTGGCCTGTGCCAGCGGCATGCCGATGACAACTGCGTTGGTGGCCAGCGACGACAGTTTGCTGCTCGGTCCGATGGAGGAGGCGACAGCATCCCGGATTCTGGGCGATCTGTTGTTGGCCTGGCAAACGGGCATGCGCCAGCCGCTGCCGATTGCAGTAAAAACAGCCTTCGCCTGGCTCGCTCAAACCGACCCGAGCAAAGCTGACGCCGCTGCCCGCAAGGCCTATGAAGGCGACGGCCAGACCACTGACGGCGAGCGCCGCGAAAGCCCTGCGCTCGCTCGGCAATTTGCCGATTACGATGCGCTGATTGCCGACGAGACCTTCCCCGATTGGTGCAACGCTTTGTATCGGCCGCTGTTTGAGGCCTCGTGGCGTTCATCGACCAGCGAGGAGGCGCGCTCATGACCACGAAAATACCGCTGGCCCTGGCATTCCCCCTACGTGGCAGCCAACTGATCGAAGCCAGCGCCGGGACCGGCAAGACCTTCACCATCTCTGCGCTGTACTTGCGTCTGGTCCTTGGCCACGGCGGCGAATCGAGTGGTTTTGGCCGTGAATTGCTGCCGCCGCAAATTCTCGTGGTGACTTTCACCGATGCGGCGACCAAAGAACTGCGCGAACGTATCCGCACTCGGCTGGCTGAAACCGCACGGTTTTTCCGCGATGAGACACCGGCTCCGGATCGCCTCATTGCCGAGTTGCGCGAGCAGTACCTCCACGACCAGTGGGCCGGCTGTGCAAACCGCCTGGACATCGCCGCTCAGTGGATGGATGAAGCGGCGGTATCGACTATCCACAGTTGGTGCCAGCGCATGTTGCGCGAACATGCGTTCGACAGTGGCAGCCTGTTCACCCAGACCCTGGAAACCGATCACAGCGATTTGCTCGGCGAAGTCCTGCGCGACTACTGGCGACTGTTCTGCTATCCAATGCAAGGCGATGCGTTGAACTGGGTTCGCGGCAATTGGGGCGGCCCTGCGGCGTTGCTGCCACGAGTGCGAGGGTTGTTCGCCAGCGAGCGTGACAGCGTTGAAGGTAAAGAGCCTGCCGAGTTGATTGCCGAGTGCCTGCAGGAGCGACGTGCCGCTTTGCTCGAACTCAAGATGCCCTGGCGCCAATGGGCGGATGAGTTGCTTGCCATCTGTCACCAGGGCGTCGCGAGCAAAAGCGTCGATGGCCGCAAGATGCAGCCGCGCTACTTTGAACCCTGGTTTGAAAAGCTCCGGGCCTGGGCCGAAGACGAATCTCTCGAGCAGTTGGATATTGGCACCGGCTTCACTCGCCTGACCCCCGATGGCATGGCTGAAGCCTGGAAGGGTGAAGCTCCCCGTCATCCCGGTCTCGACGCAATGCCCGGTCTCAAGACCAGTCTCGATAGTTTGCCGACCCCCGATGCCGCCGTGCTGCAACACGCTGCTCACTGGGTCGGTGCACGGTTCGAGGAGGAAAAGCGTCGCCGCGCGGAAATGGGCTTCGATGACATGCTGCTGCGCCTCGATGCGGCTTTGCAGTCCGAAGGCGGTGAGCGCCTGGCAACACTGATTCGCGAGCAATTTCCGGTCGCGTTGATCGACGAATTCCAGGACACCGACCCGGTGCAGTATCGAATCTTCGAGAGCATTTATCGCATCGAAGACAACAATCCTGAAACCGGTCTGTTTCTGATCGGCGACCCGAAGCAGGCGATCTATGCCTTCCGCGGGGCCGACATCTATACCTACCTGCGCGCTCGCCAGGCCACCACTGGCCGCCTGCATACCCTGGGCACCAACTTCCGTTCCAGTCATGGCATGGTCAGTGCGGTGAACCATGTGTTCGAGCGCGCCGAATCTCGTGAGCAGGGGCGCGGAGCATTCCTGTTTCGTGAGAAGAATGGCGAGAACCCGGTACCGTTCCTGCCCGTCGAATCCCAGGGGCGCAAAGAACTCCTGCAGATTGATTGTCAGGTTGTACCAGCCCTGAACATCTGGCACCTGTCCGCCGATCAGCCACTGTCTGGCGCGGTATATCGACAAAAATTGGCCGCTGCCTGCGCCAGTGAAATCACCGCGCTGCTCAATGGTGGCCAGCAAGACCGTGCGGGCTTCATCCAGGACGGTAAGGACTTCAAAGGTCTGCTGCCATCGGATATCGCAATTCTGGTGCGCGATGGCAAAGAGGCCCAGGCCGTGCGTGGCGAACTTTCGGCCCGCGGTGTGCGCAGTGTTTATCTGTCAGACAAGGACTCCGTGTTTGCCGCACAAGAGGCCCATGACCTGCTGACCTGGCTCAAGGCATGTGCCGAGCCGGATGTCGAGCGCCCCCTCCGTGCCGCGCTGGCCTGCATCACGCTGAACCTTTCGCTGTCTGAATTGGAACGGCTGAATCAGGATGAGCTGGCTTGGGAAGCACGTGTCATGCAGTTCCGCGGTTATCGCGAGCTCTGGCGCAAGCAGGGCGTGCTGCCAATGTTGCGACGTTTGCTGCACGACTTCCGACTGCCCCAGGCGTTGATCGCGCGCAACGATGGCGAGCGGGTGCTGACCAACTTGCTGCACCTGTCCGAGCTGCTACAGCAGGCCGCCGCCGAGCTTGATGGCGAGCAAGCACTGATCCGTCATTTGTCCGAGCATCTGGCATTGTCCGGTCAGGCTGGCGAAGAACAGATCCTGCGCCTGGAAAGCGACGAGCAACTGGTCAAGGTTGTGACCATTCACAAATCCAAAGGGCTTGAATATCCGTTGGTGTTTCTGCCGTTCATTTGCTCGGCAAAACCGGTGGATGGCAGCCGTTTGCCGTTGTATTACCACGACGCGATGGGCAAGGCTCAAGTGAGCTTGAAGCCGACGCCGGAGTTGGTTGCCCAGGCCGATGATGAGCGCTTGGCCGAGGATCTTCGGCTGCTCTATGTCGCCCTGACCCGGGCACAACATGCCTGCTGGCTCGGTGTGACGGACCTCAAGCGCGGCAATAACAACGGCTCGACGTTGCACCTTTCAGCATTGGGTTATCTGCTGGGCGGTGGTGCGCCATTGGCCGAGTCGGCAGGGTTGCGACGTTGGCTGGAAGATTTGCAGCAGGACTGCCCGGCGCTGAACTACGGTGAAATGCCTGAAGCGAGCGCTGAGCACTACCATCCGCCGCGCAATGAAGCGACCTTGCTTGCGCCGCTGATACCCAAGCGCAAGGCCAGCGAAAACTGGTGGATTGCCTCTTACAGCGCCTTGCGCATTGGCGACAGTCTGAGCGTGGGCAGTGACGAAGCCCCGGAGAGTCCGCAAGCGCAAAAGCTTTTTGACGACGAGCGTCTTGATCCGCAAGCGCCGCGAGAAGTGATTGCCGGTGGCGCTGATATCCATCGATTCCCTCGCGGGCCGAACCCCGGCACTTTTCTCCATGGATTGCTCGAGTGGGCCGGTGACGAAGGTTTTGCCGCTGCACCAAAAGCTGTGGAAGACGCCATCGCTCGCCGCTGCAACCGACGTGGCTGGGAAGGCTGGATCACGACGTTGAGTGACTGGCTACAGCGCTTGCTCAAATCTCCGCTGCACATCGGCGGCGGGCAGGCACCAGTGGTGTTCGAGCAACTGACCCAATACCGGGTCGAGATGGAGTTCTGGTTCGCCAGTCACAAAGTCGATGTGCTCAAACTCGATGAACTGGTGCGTCAATACACCCACAACGGCGTGGCCAGGGTGGCTGCCGAACCGGTGCTGCTCAATGGCATGTTCAAAGGCTTCATCGACCTGACGTTCGAGCACGACGGTCGTTATTACGTCGCCGACTACAAATCCAACTGGCTGGGCGTCGATGACGCGGCCTATACCGGGCAGGCCATGGAGCAGTCGATTCTCGATAACCGTTACGACCTGCAATATGTGTTGTACCTGCTCGCCCTGCATCGCCAGCTCAAGGCGCGGCTGGTCGATTACGATTACGACCGGCATGTTGGTGGGGCGTTGTACCTGTTCCTTCGCGGTACTCGCGCGGCCAGCCAGGGTGTGTATTTCGCCCGTCCGCCACGGGAGCTGATCGAGCGTCTGGACCGGTTGTTCCAGGGTAAGCCAGAGCCCAAGGCCGAACCCGCCTGGGAACAGGGAGTACTGCTATGAGTCGCACCTTCGCCGATCTGCTGCCCACGCCATTAGCGGCCGAAAGTCTGGCGAACCTGGCCCCCCTGAGTCGCGCAGATGACTTGTTGCTGCTGCTCACGCGCTGGGTCGAGCGCGGTTGGCTGCGGGCGCTGGACAAGGCCTTCGTGGCCTTTCTCCACGAACTCGCCCCCGACGATGATCCATTGGTGCTGCTGGCTGCGGCGTTGACCAGTCACCAGTTGGGTCACGGCCATGTTTGCCTGGACCTGTTCGAAACGCTGAAAGAGCCGGACTTCGCGCTGTCGCTGCCGCCGGAAGGTGATCTGCAAAGTGGCGCGATGTTGCTGCCGTCGCAATTGCTTGAGGCGCTGGAGGGTGCTCATTGGTGCAAGGTGCTGGCGTGCAGTCGTCTGGTGGCGCTGGCCGTCGACGGACGTGAGGCCGCGCAGCATCGGCCGTTGGTGCTGTCGGGTAAACGCCTGTACTTGCGTCGCTACTGGGCTTACGAACGGCGCATCGACAACGCCCTGCGTCAGCGTCTGTCGGCACACGAAACAACACCGAGTGATTTGCCCCAACGCCTGACCGGCCTGTTCGGTCCAGCCCGGCCTGATGAAGTGATCGACTGGCAGAAGCTCGCCTGTGCCCTGGCTACCCGTAGTGCATTCAGCATCGTCACCGGTGGCCCGGGAACCGG
The DNA here is from genome assembly GCF_053629015.1 of Pseudomonas sp. F-14 TE3623. Classification (NCBI taxonomy): domain Bacteria; kingdom Pseudomonadati; phylum Pseudomonadota; class Gammaproteobacteria; order Pseudomonadales; family Pseudomonadaceae; genus Pseudomonas; species Pseudomonas sp. F-14 TE3623. The sequence continues at coordinate 1,527,939 of NZ_JBRJHM010000001.1, forward strand.
TAAAACCACCACGGTCGTGCGCTTGCTGGCATTGCTCCAGGCTCCCGCGATTGAGGCCGGCAAACCGTTGCGCATTCGTCTCGCGGCACCCACTGGCAAAGCGGCCGCACGATTGACCGAATCCATCAGCCAACAGGTTCAAACCCTGGAAGTTGCTGAAACGGTGCGGGAGAAGATCCCGTCGGATGTGACCACCGTGCACCGTTTGCTCGGCAGTCGTCCCGGCACCCGGCATTTCCGGCACCACGCCGGCAATCGCTTGCCGCTGGATGTATTGGTGGTGGACGAAGCCTCGATGATCGACCTGGAAATGATGGCCAATCTGCTCGACGCATTGCCGGCCCATGCCCGTCTAGTGCTGCTTGGTGACAAGGATCAACTGGCGTCGGTAGAGGCCGGTGCCGTCCTGGGCGATCTGTGCCGCGATGCCGAAGCTGGTTGGTACAGCCCGCAGACACGCCAGTGGCTGGAGGCAGTCAGCGGTGAAAACCTGCGTAGCAGCGGTTTGCATGAAGATATCAACGGAACGCATCCCCTGGCTCAGCAAGTCGTGATGCTGCGTCACTCACGGCGCTTCGGCGAGGGCAGCGGCATTGGTCAGTTGGCCCGTTGGGTCAACCAGCAGCAACCCGAGGAAGCCCGCAAGTTATTGGCGGCTGGAAGCCATGACGACGTATTTTCCCTGCCCCTCAAGGGTGAGCAGGACCGGGCGCTGGAGCGGTTGTTGCTCGAAGGCCATAGCGAGGGGCCACAAGGTTATCGACATTACCTGAGTCTTTTGCGCAGTCAGCGGCCATCGCTCGGCGGCTCGCTCGACGATCCGTGCTGGACCGATTGGGCTCGTGTGGTGTTGCAAGCTTTCGACTCCTTCCAGCTATTGTGCGCGGTACGCAAAGGGCCTTGGGGTGTGGAAAGCTTGAATCAGCGAGTGACCGACGCGCTGCTCAAGGCTCGGCTGATCGATAGCGACCACCAGTGGTACGAAGGTCGGCCCGTGCTGATGACCCGCAACGACTATGGCCTGGGTTTGATGAACGGCGATATTGGCATTGCCCTCAAGCTGCCGGAACGTGAGGGGCCTGAGGCTGGACGGCAAGTGCTGCGTGTGGCCTTCCCGCGCAACGATGGTCAGGGCGGTGTGCGCTTCGTCCTGCCAAGTCGACTGAACGATGTCGACACCGTGTACGCCATGACCGTACACAAATCCCAAGGCTCGGAATTTGCCCATACGGCGTTGATTCTGCCGGACGCCCTGAACCCTGTGCTCACCAAGGAACTGATCTATACCGGGATTACCCGGGCCAAACACTGGTTCACCCTGATTGAGCCTCGCACCGGCGTATTCGAAGAGGCCGTGCGGCGCAAGGTCAAGCGCTTGAGCGGGTTGATGCTGGAGCTGGAAGAGGGAATTGAGCAGGGTCACTGAAAAGATGAGCAGACGACGGAATCTGTCCGAAGTGCCGTGGTGCGTGGCCTCGCTGGTGTTTCGGTGCTGTGCTATCGTTGCGGCATCATTTCGTTGTGATCGAAGAGAATCCCTGCATGAAGGTGGCTGTCTGGGCGACAGAGCGCGTTGTTGGCTGCAAGCAAGTGCTGCTTGCCGGCCTTCTCTGTTTGTTGACGGGCGTTGCCTTCGCTCAGCCGGAAACCGTTGAGAGCAAGGCCGACCAGCGTGCCAGATCGGTCACTCAGGTGGTGCTCGGGATCCTCAGTTACGCCCGGTGGCCTGTTGAGCCTCAACAGTTGCGTCTGTGCATAGTCGGCCCTACCGAGTACACCGACGACCTGGTCAAGGGCACTACCCAGGCCACTGGTCGGCCTGTCACTGTGCGAAGGCTTTTGGCCGACAACCCGGCGATTGCCGGGGAATGCGATGCGGTGTACATCGGCAAGCTGACGAGCGACGAACGCAGTCGATTATTCGCCTCGCTGACAGGACGCCCGGTGGTGAGCATCAGCGAAGGCGGCGATCAGTGTACTGTCGGCAGTCTGTTCTGTTTGCGGGTCGGCGATGAACAAGTGTCCTTCGAGGTCAACCTCGACTCGGTCGCCCGCAGCGGTGTGCGCATTCATCCTAGCGTGCTGCAACTGTCGCGCCGCAAGCCGGCGGCACCATGAATCTATTCAAATCTCGTACACGCCCGACCCTGGGTTCGGTTATCGGCCGTGGACATTTGATCGTCGCCTTGGTGGCCGTGGCCATGGCCAGTGTTTCGTTGACCCTGCTGGGTGTTCTGGCCTTGCGGGTTTATGCCGATCACAACCTGCATCTGATCGCCCGCTCGATCAACTACACCGTGGAAGCCGCGGTGGTGTTCGACGATAAGGCCGCCGCCACCGAAGCGCTGGCGTTGATCGCGTCCACCGAAGAAGTGGCCGATGCACAGGTGATGGACGAGCAAGGCGAGTTGCTCGCACGTTGGCAGAGACCGGAAACGGGATTGTTGTCGGATCTTGAAATGCAGATCGCCCGGGTGATTCTGGAAAAGCCCATCAGCATGCCGATTGTCCATCAAGGTCAGGAAATCGGCAGTATCCTGCTGGTCGGGCACGGTGGCAGCCTGATGAGTTTTTTGCTCAGCGGGCTGGTGGGAATCGTCTTGTGTACCGCCATCAGTGCCTGGGTTGCGCTTTATCTGGCGCGGCGGCAATTGCGGGGGATCACCGGCCCTTTGCGTAGCTTGGCTACTGTGGCTCACGCCGCCCGCAGCGAGCGAGCCTTTGACCAGCGCGTACCGCCCGCCGACATTGCCGAACTCGACAACCTGGGCAATGACTTCAATGCCTTGCTCGATGAACTCGAATCCTGGCAGACCCACCTGCAAAGCGAAAACGAAACCCTGGCCCACCAAGCCAGCCATGACAGCCTTACCGGACTGCCGAATCGAGCGTTTTTCGAAGGCCGCCTTATGCGTGCCTTGCGCAATGCCGGCAAGCTCGATGAGCGAGTGGCTGTGCTGTTTCTCGACAGTGACCGGTTCAAGGAGATCAACGATAACTTCGGCCACGCTGCTGGCGATGCGGTGCTGGTCGCCGTGGCAACCCGGGTTCGTGCACAACTGCGTGAAGAGGACCTGGTCGCGCGTCTGGGCGGCGACGAGTTTGCAATCCTGCTCACACCGCTGCACAAGGCCGAAGACGCCGAACGGATTGCTGACAAAATCATCGCCAGCATGGAAATACCCATCCAGTTGCCGGGCAGTACCCAGGTGTTGACTTCACTCAGTATTGGCATCGCGGTGTACCCCGATCATGGGGTCACACCGGGTGAGTTGCTCGATGCTGCCGACGCCGCGATGTACCAGGCCAAACGCCTTTCCCGAGGCGCACAGCAAACGGCAGGGGCGGAGCTCCCTGTCGTCCATGTTCAAACCAGGAGTTAATGTCTGTGTTCACCTTCAATCAACGTTCGTTACGCCTTTTCACGATCACCCTGTTGCTGACCTTGCTGACATTGACCGGTTGCCAGACGGCGCCGCAAAAAGGCCTGACCCCGGCGCAAATCGCCGTGCTCAAGCAGCAAGGTTTCGAAATGACGGATGATGGCTGGGCCTATGATCTGTCAGGCAAAGTTTTGTTCGGCAGTGATGTCGAGAGTCTCAACCCCGCCAGTACCGAGATTGTCGAGCGCATTGCCAAGGCGCTATTGAGTGTGGAAATCGAGCGCGTAAGAATCGACGGCCACACCGACTCCTCGGGCACAGAGTCCTATAACGAACAGCTTTCCCAGCGTCGCGCGAAAAGCGTCGGCAAGGTGTTAGCTGCTGCCGGTATAAAAGAAGAAAACATCCAACTGCGCGGCCTGGGCAGCAGCAAGCCCGTCGCCTCCAACGACTCCGTGGTCGGCCGCACCGAGAACCGTCGGGTGTCGATCGTGGTCAGCACGGATTAATCGGCGAACAACATCTCCCGACTTTTCCCCATCAACAGCCCTTGATTCTGCTCGGTGACACCACGGATGTAATCCCACAACAACGTGATCCGCTTGAGCTTGCGCAGGTCCTCCCGGCAGTACATCCAGAACTGTCGGGTAATGGTGATCTCTTGCGGCAACACCGGCAGCAATCGCGGGTCCTGAGCTGCCAGGAAACACGGCAGAATCGCCAATGACCGTCCCTGCTGCGCCGCCACGAACTGCGCAATCACACTAGTGCTGCGCAGATTGGCACTGGCACCGGGCAACACATTCGCCAGGTACAGCAGCTCCGAGCTGAACGCCAGATCGTCCACATAACTGATGAATTGATGCTTGCCCAAGTCTGCCGGGCGACGGATCGGTGGGTGCTTGTCCAGATAGTCCTGGGTCGCATACAGCTGCAATTTGTAATCGCAGAGTTTGCAGCAGACATACGGGCCGTGCTCCGGCCGCTCCAGCGCGATGACGATGTCTGCCTCGCGCTTGGACAGGCTGATGAAGTGCGGCAGCGGCAGGATGTCCACCGAGATCGCCGGGTAGGCGTCTACGAAATGGCTCAGCTGCGGGGTGATGAAAAAGCTGCCGAACCCTTCGGTGCAGCCCATGCGCACATGCCCGGACAACGCCACGCCTGAGCCCGAAACCTGTTCGCAGGCCATGTGCAGAGTGCTTTCGATCGACTCGGCGTAACCCAGCAGCCGCTGGCCTTCGGCAGTCAGGACGAAACCGCTGGTCCGGGACTTTTCGAACAGCAACGTGCCCAATGAAGCTTCCAGCGAACTGATGCGTCGCGACACGGTGGTGTAATCCACCGCCAGGCGCTTGGCCGCGGTGCTGGCCTTGCGAGTGCGGGCAACCTCAAGGAAAAACTTGAGGTCATCCCAGTTCAACGAGCCTAAAGACGTGATGTTTTTTTGCATGATGGACCGGCTTTTATGTGCGTTCTTATTAGAAGTTTGCACATCTATACTCCAAAAACAGTCCGACAACCAATTCGCGACACACGCCTCATCTCAAGGCGACTTTCTCGCCTTGGCTCCAAAGATCGCTCTCTTAATAAGAACAACGTCCCGGAGACCAACATGAACGCATCGCTAGAAACCACCGTGCAAAAGGTCAAATTGTTAATCGATGGCGAGTGGGTCGAATCCCAGACCACCGAATGGCATGACATCGTCAACCCGGCGACCCAACAAGTGTTGGCTAAAGTCCCATTCGCCACAGCCGCCGAAGTCGATGCCGCCATCAGCGCCGCCCATAGCGCCTTCCAGACCTGGAAGCTGACGCCGATCGGCGCGCGGATGCGCATCATGCTCAAGCTTCAGGCGTTGATTCGTGAACACTCCAAGCGTATTGCCGTGGTGCTCAGCAACGAGCAGGGCAAAACCATTGCCGACGCTGAAGGCGATATCTTCCGCGGCCTGGAAGTGGTCGAACACGCTTGCTCCATTGGCAGCCTGCAAATGGGCGAGTTCGCCGAGAACGTCGCTGGCGGGGTCGACACCTACACCCTGCGTCAGCCAATCGGCGTCTGTGCCGGCATTACCCCGTTCAACTTCCCGGCGATGATTCCACTGTGGATGTTCCCGATGGCGATCGCCTGCGGCAACACCTTCGTGCTCAAGCCGTCCGAGCAGGACCCGATGTCGACCATGCTGCTGGTGGAACTGGCCATCGAAGCCGGCATTCCGCCGGGTGTGCTCAACGTCGTTCATGGCGGCAAGGATGTGGTGGATGCGCTTTGCACCCACAAGGACATCAAGGCTGTTTCGTTCGTCGGTTCGACCGCAGTCGGTACTCACGTCTACGACCTGGCCGGCAAACACGGCAAGCGTGTGCAATCGATGATGGGCGCCAAGAACCACGCCGTGGTGCTGCCGGATGCCAATCGCGTACAAGCGCTCAATGCGCTGGTGGGGGCTGGTTTCGGTGCCGCCGGGCAACGCTGCATGGCCACGTCCGTGGTGGTGCTGGTGGGCGCGGCCAAGCAATGGCTGCCAGACCTGAAAGCACTGGCACAGAAACTTAAAGTGAATGCCGGCAGCGAGCCGGGCACTGATGTTGGTCCGGTGATTTCCAAACGTGCCAAGGCACGGATTCTCGATCTGATCGAAAGCGGCATCAAGGAAGGTGCCAAGCTTGAGCTGGATGGTCGCGACGTTACCGTTCCTGGCTTCGAAAAAGGCAACTTTGTCGGCCCGACCCTGTTCTCCGGTGTGAAACCCGATATGCAGATCTACACCCAGGAAATCTTCGGCCCTGTGCTGGTGGTGCTGGAAGTTAACACCCTCGATGAGGCCATCGCTCTGGTCAACGCCAACCCATTTGGCAATGGCACGGGTTTGTTCACTCAAAGCGGTGCGGCGGCGCGTAAATTCCAGACGGAAATCGACGTCGGTCAGGTCGGCATCAACATCCCGATTCCGGTACCGGTGCCGTTCTTCAGCTTCACCGGTTCCCGTGGTTCGAAGCTCGGCGACCTCGGTCCGTATGGCAAGCAAGTGGTGCAGTTCTACACTCAAACCAAGACCGTCACTGCACGCTGGTTCGACGACGACAGCGTCAACGACGGTGTGAATACCACCATCCACTTGCGTTAAGGAGCCGGACATGAAAATCGCTTTTATCGGTCTCGGCAACATGGGCGCGCCGATGGCGCGCAACCTGATCAAGGCCGGCCATTCACTGCGCCTGGTCGACCTGAACAAAGCTGTGCTGGCAGAGCTCGAGCAACTGGGCGGCAGCATCAGCGCTTCGGCACGTGAAGCGGCTCAAGAGGCAGAGCTGGTGATCACCATGCTGCCAGCCGCTGTGCATGTGCGCAGCGTCTGGCTGGGCGAAGACGGCGTGCTGGCGGGGATCGCCAAGGGCGTGCCCGCAGTGGATTGCAGCACCATCGATCCGCAGACGGCGCGCGATGTTGCCGCAGCGGCTGCCAAACAAGGCGTGACGATGGCTGATGCACCGGTCTCCGGCGGTACTGGCGGTGCAGCGGCCGGGACGCTGACTTTCATGGTCGGCGCCACACCTGAGCTGTTCGCGACCCTGCAACCGGTGCTGGCGCAGATGGGCCGTAACATTGTCCACTGTGGCGAAGTCGGCACCGGGCAAATCGCCAAAATCTGCAATAACCTGCTGCTGGCGATTTCCATGGTCGGCGTCAGCGAGGCCATGGCCTTGGGCGATGCGCTGGGGATCGACACGACGGTGCTCGCGGGGATCATCAACAGTTCCACCGGGCGTTGCTGGAGTTCGGAGATGTATAACCCGTGGCCGGGTATCGTCGAAACGGCGCCGGCCTCGCGCGGGTACACCGGCGGCTTCGGCGCCGAACTGATGCTCAAGGATCTGGGGCTGGCCACTGAGGCGGCACGTCAGGCGCACCAACCGGTGGTGCTCGGCGCGGTGGCGCAACAGTTGTATCAGGCGATGAGTCAGCGTGGGGAAGGGGGTAAGGACTTCTCGGCGATCATCAATAGCTATCGCAAGCCCCAATAATGGGACGGGATTGGGGCTGGTGGGCTTGTCTGTGGTGAGAGGGCTTGCCTGTGTAGAGGAGGCTTGCCTGTGGCGAGGGGGCTTGCCCCCGTTGGAGTGCGTAGCGCTCCCTCCTGCATTCTTTCAGTCATACCGCGTCGGCAGGTTTGACGACGGCTTCGCCGCCGAACGGGGGCAAGCCCCCTCGCCACGGGTTCTGCGTATTCCAATATTTGCCGAGAGACCACGTCGGGTGGTCTCTCGGTTTTTTGCATCAGGCAAACACGAAATACTTACGCACGGTCTCAACCACTTCCCACGTGCCTTTCATGCCTGGCTCGATGACGAAAATGTCACCGGCGCGCAGGTGGATCGGCTCCATGCCTTCCGGGGTGATGATGCAGTAGCCTTCCTGGAAATGGCAGTATTCCCACTTCACGTATTCCACGTACCACTTGCCCGGCGTGCAGATCCAGGTGCCCATGATCTTGCTGCCATCTTCGCTGGTGTACGCGTTGAGGTTGACGGTGTGCGGGTCGCCTTCGAGTTTTTCCCATTTGCAGGCGTCGAGTACGGGCAGCGGGTGAGTGTCGCGAAGGACGGTAATCGGTGCGGTCATGATGACTCCGGGCAGTGGGTTCAAGAACTGAAGTCGCACCCTATAGCGCCCATACACCGTTCAGTTGTCTGTATTCGACATTGAGCTGTCCAGAAACGCGCAGACTCTCAAAGACTTTCCAGCGGGCAATCGGCTTTGGCCTGTGTGAGGCTGGCTTCAAACTCGACCAATTGCTCGTGTTGATGCGTGAGTGCGGCAATCCTCTCGCTGATTTCGCACTTCTTGGCATCGATGGCTTGCTGCGCCAATGACCAAGGCATCGCCAGGCCTTGATGTCCAGTAAAAATCGCCTGCAACTCCTTGAGCCTGAAACCTAAGTGTTGAGCGCACTTGATGAAGATCAGCAGGTCGACGCTTTGCTGATCATAGACACGGTATTTCCCTTGCCGCCGAGCGGCAGGCAGCAAGCCGATCGACTCGTAATGGCGAATACTCTTGATCGTCGTGCCCGAGCGATGCGCGGCTTGGCCGATGTACATGAAAAGTCCTTTTTTGCCGAGGGTAAGCCAGCCCCATTATCGGCAGACTCATCGGCTGGCGATAGCCTGGGCTTGCAGCAGCCAGGTTTCGCGCTGACCGGCGCTGGACCCCAGGACCGGCCCGAAGGTGAGCGTGCGCTGGGGTTCGATGCCGCAAAACGCCAAGGTGGTTTTGCGCATCTGATGCAGGCCGGGCATGCGGTAGATCCAGCGGTAGTACCAGGGTGGCGTGTCCATGGTCACGAGCAGATGCGCACTGCGGCCATGCAGCAATTTGTCGGGAAAGGCTTTGCCTTCGCGATACTTGAAGGCGAAGCCCGGAAGCAACACCCGATCAAGAAAACCCTTGAGTAAGGCCGGTACGCCGCCCCACCAGATCGGGTAGATCAGGGTCAGGTGTTCGGCCCACAAAATGTCTGCCTGAGCACGGCGCAAGTCGGCTTCCAGCGGCTGCACCTGTTGATAGCCTTCGCGCAGCACCGGGTCGAAGTCCATTCTTCCTAGAAACAACTGGCGCACCTCATGCCCAGCACGCAACGCCGATTGTGCGTAGCGTTCGGCAAGTGCGCCGCAAAAACTGTTGCTCGAAGGATGACCGAGAATCACCAGAATTCGTTTGCTCATCGTAACGGTCCCTGAAGATGAAACCTCAAGGGTAAAGTCTGCCCCTCAGGGGAGAGTCAAGGCGTTCAGCAAAGCCTGGGCATAACCGGGCAGCACGGCGAAGTCCCGGGCGCAAAGCAACAGTTTGCGTCGGGCCCATGGCTCTTTCAGTGCGATGCTTTTGAACGGCGTTTCAGCTGACCAGCGTTCGACCGCCGCCAAGGGCACGATCGCCAGCCCGGCACCTCGGGCAACCATGCGCATCACGCCATCGAAGCCATCGGCACGGATGCGGATCTGCATCCGTAAGCCGCTGTGCAGGGCCTGTTCTTCCAGGTACACGGCCAAGGCGCTGTTGGCGTTCAGGCCGACGTAATCATGATGCAAGGTGGCGCTGAAATTTAACGGTCCGGTGTCGGCCAAGGGGTGATCGCGCGGAAGGATCAGTACCAGCGGGTCGTCGCGGAAATAGCGGGTCTGAAGGCCGTCGGTATCCATGGCGTCAGATACGATGCCCAGGTCCGCCGCACCTTGGCGCAAGGCATGGGTGATGCGCGCGCTGGGCAGCTCTTGCAGGTCGATGTCGAGGTTCGGATGGTCGCGCAGAAAGTCTGCCAGCAACTCCGGCAGGTACTCGGTGATCGCTGTGGTATTGCACAACAACCGCACCTGGCCTTTGACCCCGTTGGCGTATTCGGCCAGATCCCGCTGCATGCGCTCGGCCTGTTGCAAAAGAACTCGGGCGTGCTGCGCCAGGGCTTTGCCGGCCGGGGTAGGGCTGATACCGCGACGGCCGCGTTCCAGAAAATCAGTGCCGAGTGAAGATTCCATCGCGCGGATTCGTGCGCTCGCCGCTGCCAGGGACAGATGACTGCGGGCGGCGCCGGCGGTGATGTTGCCGGTGTCGAGGATGTTCAGGTAGAGGCGCAGGTCGGTCAGGTCGAAGTGCATACAGGTATCCCGAAGATCGTTCCCATGCCTCTTGTTGAGCAAGAGGCAGCCTCAGTATATGGCAGATTTTCAAGGCAACCTTCAGCGCTCACCATAGCCCCATGAATACACTCGCCGCGTTTTACCAGCATCTGGGTTTAGCCCTTTCCTTATTGGTCATCGCCACCTTCCTGCTGGCCGGGATGATCAAAGGTGTAATCGGCCTCGGACTGCCAACCATCGCCATGGGCTTGCTTGGTCTGGCTATGGCTCCGTCGCAGGCTGCGGCGCTGCTGATCATTCCCGCGACGCTGACCAACGTCTGGCAACTGGCATTCGGCGGTCATTTGCGCGGGCTGTTGAACCGGTTGTGGCCGATGCTGTTGGCGATTTTCATTGGCTCGGGCGCCGGCACGCTCTGGATCGGCATGGCCGGTGGGCATTGGGTCGTGCGAGGGCTGGGGGCAGCGTTGTTGATATACGCCTTGAGCGGGTTGTTCCTGCCGACCTTGCGTGTTGGCGGTCGCACCGAGCGTTGGCTCGGTCCGCTCTGCGGTGTGCTGACGGGTATCATCACTTCGGCCACCGGGGTTTTCGTGATTCCGGCGGTGCCTTATCTGCAAGCACTGGGCTTGAGCAAGGATGAGCTGGTGCAGGCGCTGGGCCTGTCGTTCACCGTCTCGACCCTCGCGTTGGCCGCCGGCCTGTTATGGCGCGGCGCCCTCGGCGGTGGCGAGTTGAGCGCGTCGCTGCTGGCACTGATTCCGGCGGTGCTCGGCATGCTGCTGGGGCAATGGCTGCGCCAGCGGATCAGCGCCGTGTTGTTCAAGCGCGTGTTCTTCATCGGCCTCGGCGTGCTCGGCGGCCACTTGCTGATCAACGGCTAGCGGACGAAGTGCTGAGCATCTCGATCGGGCGGATATCGAAATCCCGCTCCAGATACTCCATGCGCATGTCGAGGAACTGCTTCATGTGCGGCAGGTTCGAGTGCACGTCCAAATGGGCCTGGGATTGCCAGATCTCGTAGAAGATAAACAGCGTCGGGTCCTGTTTGTCTCGCAGCATGTGGTACTCGATGCAACCGGGTTCGGCGCGACTCGGTTCGACATAGGCACGAAAGAACGCTTCGAAGGCCTCGGCTTTTTCCGGGCGGGTCTTGGCGTGCAGGATAAAGCCTTGCAGTTCGCTCATCAGGTTGTCCTTGAAAGTCAGAATCAGCGCAAGTTTACGGCAACAATCCCCTGTCGATTCGTGCGTATTGGTCAAATGAATTTTGCTGATTGAGCGCTTATTCCGCGTGAGACGACTCGCTACTCTGCCGCCATCGAATTTCAACCTTGCGAGACTTCTCATGAAAAAAGTCCTGTTGCTCAATGGCGGCAAAAAATTTGCCCACTCCGATGGTCGCTACAACACGACGTTGCACGAAGCCGCGTTGAGCGTGCTGGATCGCGGCGGTGTGGATGTGAAAGCCACGTTCATCGACGAGGGCTACGACGTCGCGGAGGAAGTCGCCAAATTCCTCTGGGCCGATGTGATCATTTATCAGATGCCCGGCTGGTGGATGGGCGCGCCCTGGACCGTCAAGAAGTACGTCGATGAAGTCTTCACCGAAGGCCACGGCAGCCTCTACGCCAGCGATGGCCGCACGCGCTCCGATGCGTCGCAGAAGTACGGCAGCGGCGGTTTGCTGCACGGTAAAAAATACATGCTGTCGCTGACCTGGAACGCGCCGCAGCAAGCCTTCGACGACCCGACCGATTTCTTCGAAGCCAAAGGCGTGGACGCGGTGTACTTCCCGTTCCACAAAGCCAACACCTTCCTCGGCATGACCGGTTTACCGACCTTCCTGTGCGTGGATGTGATGAAACGCCCGAATATCGAAGCCGATGTGGCGCGTTATGAGCAGCACTTGAGCGAGGTGTTTGGCCTTAAGGCATAACGCTCAGCTACTATCGAAAGTCTGAACCTGTGGTGAGTTGGCTTGCCCCAATGCCAGTTAGTCATGCGCAATCCATGTGGGAGCGGGCTTGCTCGCGAAGGCGATTTATCATTCAACATTAATGTCGGCTGACACACCGCTTTCGCGAGCAAGCCCGCTCCCACAGGTTCCGCACTTTGGCTGGTATTAGGGTAAGCCCCCTCGCCGCAGTAGAACGGCGCAGGACTATCGATAAGGGACACATGTGAAAGCCAGATCCGATGAGTTGCAGATTTTCGTCTGCGTGATTGAATGCGGATCGATTTCGGCTGCGGCCGAACAAGTCGGGCAAACGCCGTCGGCGGTCAGTCGCACGCTGTCGCGACTGGAGGCCAAGCTCGACACCACGCTGATCAACCGCACCACGCGGCGCATGGACCTGACCGAGGAGGGCAAGTACTTCTTCGAGCACGCCAAGCTGATTCTCGATCAGATGGACGAACTCGAAGAGCGCCTGTCCTCACGCCAGCAAACCCCTTCCGGGCGTCTGCGAATCAATGCCGCGTCGCCGTTCATGCTGCACGCCATCGTGCCGTACATCGATGAGTTCCGCCGTCTCTACCCGGACATTCAGCTTGAACTCAACAGCAACGACCTGATCATCGACCTGCTTGAACAAAGCACTGACATTGCCATCCGCATCGGCACGCTGGCCGACTCGACCCTGCACGCCCGCTCACTGGGTTGCAGCCCGCTGCACATCGTCGCCAGCCCGGCGTATCTGGAGCAACACGGCCTACCGGCCGCCGTTGCCGATCTGGCCGAACATACGCTGCTGGGTTTCACCAACAACGAAGGCCTCAACCAATGGCCGTTGCGCTATGTCCACGGTGATCGCTGGCCAATCCAGGCGTCGATCAGTGCGTCCAGCGGCGAGACGATCCGGCACTTGGCGCTGGCAGGGCAGGGCATTGCCTGCCTGTCGCACTTCATGACCATCGACGACATCCGCGCCGGTCGCTTGCAGGTGCTGCTGGCGGAGTTCAACAGCGGATATCGCCAACCGATCAACGCGGTGTACTACCGCAACTCGCAACTTGCCTTACGGATTCAGTGCTTCTTGGACTTCATACAGGGCAAATTGGCGGCTTATGCGATTGCGGATTTCAAGGGCTGATTCGTAGACCGCGTCATCGTTCTTCGCGAGCAAGCCCGCTCCCACAGTGGACTTGCGTCGATTCACGATGATGGGAACGACACAGGACCAATGTGGGAGATTCTATGGTTGAAGGGAAGCCCTCAACCAGCTTTGGGTTGATATTCGCTCTGTCCTTTCAGTAGAGCGAATACGATCCGAGCAAGCTTGCGAGCCAGTATCACCAGCGCCTGAGTGGTGCTGAAACCTCGAGCTCTTTGCTCTTCATAAAAGCCTTTCCAGGCTGGCGTACGGCTGGCCGACATAGCTGCATTGTGCAGAAGCCGGCGAGCTTCCGGGTCACCTCGCTTGGTCAAGCTCCGGCGCCCGTCTTTTTGCCCTGACTTCGCCACCCGCAAATCCATTCCCAGAAAGGCAATAAAGGCATCTGCGTTTCTGAAGTCGCCCCGCTGAAACGCCGTGAGCAAGCGGGCTCCGGTCAGAAATCCAATGCCTTCAACTTTCAGGCAACGCTTCAACTGACCGAGCAAACCGGCTTCTTTCAGATGATCATTAATCGTCTTTTCGACCAGCGTTTCAAGCTGCTGCATGGCTTTCACTTGCGCGGCGAAAGCAGATTTCAGCAGCGGTTCATTCGCCCAACTTTGCACCAGGCCGACCCGCGCCTGAACCAAGGCTGCGCGACGACGAAAAAGGCTCAAGAGCTGGCGGTACAGCGGTGATGGCGGGGTCCAAGGATGAAGATCATCACCTTCGTTCTTCAGATAGCGGGCGAGCAGTCTGGCATCCAACGCATCGGTTTTGGCGCGGATATTCACCCCTTTTCGGTAATGGCTGAGTTCATAGCCACCCACCATGTAAATCACGCAGCCAGCCTCATAGGCCAGATCGGCGAACTCCAGGTGATAGATATTGGTCGACTCAATGGCTACCGCGACTGTCCCCGACAAGGCTTTCAACCACTGCTTGATGGCAGCCTTGTTGTTGGGAATCTCTTCAAGCAGGTCAAGTTCGGCGTGATAGATCACCAGTTCGTTCTTGGCGACATCCACGCCTACGATTGGCTTTGTGACAGAAACCGGCATTGCCATTGGATTTCCTCCGGGATATGTTTTGAGCACTTGAAGGGCTCACCCAGAGGCGCAGGCTTGTTCCTATCGTCGGTCCTAGCCAGATGCATTCTTTATCGGCGCTTGGGTGAAAGGAGGAGGGGCGAAATCTCCCACGGATCTGTACTGCGTCAACAGTCAGAATCGGGCTTTGTCCCTCCTCCTCCCTTCAAGTCCTACCATACAAGCGGGCTTGCTCGCGAAAGCGTTTCTGCGGCCCATTCACTGGCCTGCCCGCCCTCAATTCCGTAACATCCGCCCTCTCTTCTCCCGCCTGTATTTTTAGGTAAGCCATGAAACCCAAACGTCTGCGCGCCGATGTCCTGGCCGGACTCACGACCTCTTTCGCCCTGCTGCCCGAATGCATTGCCTTCGCGCTGGTGGCCCACCTCAACCCATTGATGGGGCTTTACGGCGCTTTCATCATCTGCACCCTGACTGCGCTGTTTGGTGGGCGGCCGGGGATGGTGTCTGGCGCCGCCGGATCGATGGCCGTGGTGATTGTCGCGCTGGTGGTGCAGCACGGCGTGCAGTACTTGCTGGCCACTGTGCTGCTGGGCGGATTGATCATGCTGGCGTTCGGTCTGTTGAGGCTGGGCAAACTGGTGCGCATGGTGCCGTACCCGGTGATGCTCGGCTTCGTCAACGGCTTGGCGATCATCATTGCCCTGGCCCAGTTGGAGCATTTCAAAAGCGGTGAGGCCTGGTTAAGTGGTTCGCCGCTGTACATGATGATCGGGCTGGTGGCGCTGACGATGGTCATCGTCTACCTGATGCCGCGCCTGACACGTGCCGTGCCCCCAGCACTGGTGGCGATTCTGGGCGTTGGGTTGGCGGTTTACCTGCTCGGCCTGCCGACCCGCACCCTGGGCGACATGGCGAACATTGCCGGCGGTTTGCCGAGCTTCGCGCTGCCAGATATCCCCTGGAGCCTGGAAACCCTGCACATCATCGCGCCTTACGCGATATTGATGGCGTTGGTCGGCCTGCTGGAAACCCTGTTGACCCTGAATCTCACCGACGAAATCACCGAGAGCCGCGGCTACCCGGATCGCGAGTGCGTGGCGCTTGGAGCTGCCAACATAGTTTCTGGCGTGTTCGGTGGCATGGGCGGCTGCGCCATGATCGGGCAAACCATGATCAACCTCAGCTCTGGCGGTCGCGGTCGGCTGTCCGGTGCCGTGGCCGGGATAATGATTCTGCTGTTCGTGCTGTTCCTTTCGCCGCTGATCGAGCGTATCCCGCTGGCCGCACTGGTCGGGGTGATGTTCGTGGTGTCGCAGCAGACTTTCGCCTGGGCCTCGTTGCGGGTGCTGAACAAGGTGCCGCTGAATGATGTTTTGGTGATCCTTGCTGTTACGGTGATTACGGTGTTCACCGATCTGGCCGTCGCCGTGATGTGCGGGATCATCATTGCGGCGCTCAACTTTGCCTGGCAACAGGCCCGCGAGCTGTATGCCGACATTCATCAGGAAAGCGACGGCAGCAAACTCTACCGCCTGCATGGCACGCTGTTCTTCGCCTCTACCACGCCATTCCTCAACCAGTTTGACCCTGCCAATGATCCGGCCCAGGTGACCCTTGATTGTCGCCACCTGAGCTTCGTCGACTATTCGGCCATCGCTGCGCTGAAGACATTGCGCGAGCGCTACGCCAAGGCCGGCAAGCAGCTACGCGTGCTGCATTTGTCCGAACGTTGCAAGAAACTGCTCAAACGCGCCAGCGAGCATCACGACTGAAATCGATGAGTGATCGTTCCCACACTCGCGTGGGAACGGATCAGCGTCGGGAGGATGAAAGTTCCACTATCGAATTTTCATAACTCACAACCTTCCATGCCTCTGCACGACATCCCTTATCCCTCCGCGAAAATTACTTTCACTTCGTTTGAAAGTCGCTCGTCGAAATGATTTATGAGTTTCACAACCCATTCGACGTGACCCTTTCGAGGAGTACCGCATGATGCTTTCCTTCGGCTATTGGCTGTTGGTTTATGCCGCCATCGCCATCATTGCGCTGATCGTTCTGATCGCCCGTTACCGGCTTAATCCCTTCATTGTCATCACGCTGGTATCCATCGGTTTGGCACTGCTGGCCGGGATGCCGCCGTCGGGTGTGGTGGGCGCGTATGAGGCCGGGGTTGGCAAGACGCTGGGGCACATTGCGCTGGTGGTGGCGCTGGGCACGATGCTCGGCAAGATGATGGCCGAGTCTGGCGGCGCCGAGCAGGTGGCGCGCACGTTGATCGACCGTTTCGGTGAGAAAAACGCGCATTGGGCGATGGTGTGTATCGCCTTTCTTGTCGGGCTGCCGCTGTTCTTCGAGGTCGGTTTTGTCTTGCTGGTGCCCATCGCGTTTACCGTGGCGCGGCGGGTAGGCGTGTCGATTCTGATGGTCGGCTTGCCGATGGTCGCGGGGCTCTCGGTGGTCCATGCGCTGGTACCGCCGCACCCGGCAGCGATGCTGGCGGTGCAGGTCTATCAGGCGTCGGTGGGGCAGACGTTGCTCTATGCGATTTTGATCGGCATTCCGACCGCAATCATCGCCGGTCCGCTCTATGCCAAGTTCATCGTGCCGCGCATTCAGCTGCCGGCGGATAACCCTTTGGAGCGCCAGTTCCTGGAGCGTGAACCGCGCGATAGCCTGCCGGGTTTCGGCCTCACCATGGCGACCATTCTATTGCCGGTGGTGCTGATGTTGATCGGCGGCTGGGCCAATCTGATTTCCACCCCGGGCAGCGGCTTCAACCAGTTTTTATTGTTCATCGGCAACTCGGTGATCGCCTTGCTGTTGGCGACGTTGCTGAGTTTCTGGACCCTCGGCCTGGCCCAAGGCTTCAATCGCGAATCGATCCTCAAGTTCACCAATGAATGCCTGGCGCCGACCGCCAGCATCACCTTGCTGGTAGGCGCCGGCGGTGGCTTGAACCGGATTCTGGTGGACGCAGGTGTCACCAATCAGATCGTCAGTCTGGCCGATGAATTCCAGCTGTCGCCGCTGTTGATGGGCTGGCTGTTCGCCGCGTTGATGCGCATCGCCACCGGTTCCGCCACAGTGGCGATGACCACTGCTTCAGGGATTGTCGCGCCGGTGGCCGTGGGACTGGGTTATCCCCACCCGGAGTTGCTGGTGCTGGCGACGGGGGCGGGGTCGGTTATCTTTTCCCACGTCAATGACGGCGGCTTCTGGTTGATCAAGGAATACTTCAACATGACCGTCACCCAGACCTTCAAAACCTGGACGGTGCTAGAGACCATCATCTCGGTGGTCGCCTTTGGTTTGACCGTAGGTCTTTCTTACCTGCTTTAGTCGGAGTCATCCGCCATGGACATCCTCTATCAGATCCGCGCCCGTCAGGATTCCTTCAGCGCCGGCGAAGGACGCATCGCCCGGCTGATGCTCGACGACGTAGGATTTGCCGCCTCCGCCAGCCTCGACGAGCTGGCGCAGCGGGCGGAAGTCAGCACCGCCACGTTGTCGCGTTTTGCCCGTACCGTCGGCTGCCGCGACCTGCGGGATTTGCGCCTGCAACTGGCCCAGGCCAGCGGCGTCGGCAGTCGCTTTCTCGACCCGGCGGGCACGCCTGAACAGTCGGCGTTCTACGGGCAGATCGTCGGTGATATCGAGTCGACCTTGCGTCAGCACTTATCTGCGTTCGATGAATCGCGCTTCGCCGATGCGGTGAAACTGCTGGGCAAGGTGCGGATGATTCACGCCTTCGGTATGGGCGGCTGCTCGACCTTGTGCAGCGATGAATTGCAAGTGCGGCTGGTGCGCCTCGGCTACCCGATTGCGGTGTGTCACGACCCGGTGATGATGCGCGTCACCGCCGCCAGCCTCGGTGCCGAACACGCTGTCATCGCTTGCTCGCTGACCGGCATCACCCCCGAGCTGCTCGAAGCGGTGGACCTGGCTCGCAGCTATGGTGCCCGAATTCTTGCGATCACCCGGGCTGACTCGCCGCTGGCGCAACTGGCCGATGTGCTGTTGCCGCTGCAAAGCGCCGAGACATCCTTCATCTACAAACCCACGGCGGCGCGCTACGGCATGCTGCTGGCCATCGACGTGCTCGCTACCGAGCTGGCGCTGGCCAGTCCTGAAGACAATCAAGAACGTCTGCGACGGATCAAACTGGCCCTGGACGACTACCGCGGCGGCGACGATCACTTGCCGCTGGGAGATTGACATGACGTACGACACGCTGATCCGCAACGCGCTGATTATCGATGGCAGCAACACCCCCGGTTACCCCGCTGATGTGGCGATTCTGAACGGTCGCATCGAGCGTGTCGGCGACTTGCACGATGCTCGCGCCGCCGAAGAAATCGACGCGGCCGGTCGGGTGTTGGCCCCAGGTTTCATCGACGTGCACACCCACGACGACACGGTGGTGATCCGTCAGCCGCAGATGCTGCCCAAGCTCAGCCAGGGCGTGACCACGGTGATTGTCGGCAACTGCGGGATCAGCGCCTCGCCAGTGTGTTTGCGTGGCGAGCCGCCGGACCCGATGAACCTGCTCGGCACGGCGGCGGCGTTCGTTTATCCGCGCTTCAGCGACTATCGCGCGGCCGTGGAAGCGGCGAATACCACGCTGAACGTGGCCGCATTGGTGGGCCACACCGCGTTGCGTAGCAATCACCTGGACGACCTGTTTCGCACCGCCACCGCCGAAGAAATCAGCGCGATGCGCGAGCAACTGCGCGAAAGCCTTGAGGCCGGTGCCTTGGGTTTATCCACAGGCCTGGCGTATGCCAACGCCTTCTGCGCTTCCACCGACGAAGTGATGCAATTGACCGAAGAGCTGACTGCATTCGGGGCGGTTTACACCACCCATTTGCGCAGTGAATTCGAACCGGTGCTGGAGGCCATGGACGAGGCATTCCAGATTGGTCGCCACGCGAAAGCCCCCGTGATCATTTCCCACCTCAAATGTGCCGGCGCCGGTAACTGGGGACGTAGTCCGCAACTGCTGGCGTCCCTCGAACACGCGGCGAAAACCCACCCGGTGGGCTGCGATTGTTATCCCTATGCGGCGAGTTCTTCGACCCTGGACCTCAAGCAAGTCACCGACGCCCATCGCATCACCATCACCTGGTCCACGCTGCATCCACAAATGGGTGGTCGGGATTTGATCGACATCGCCGCCGAGTGGGATGTGCCATTACTCGAGGCCGCCCGCCGACTGCAACCGGCCGGGGCGGTGTATTACGGCATGGACGAAACCGACGTACGAAGAATCCTCGCGCACCCGCTGTCGATGGTCGGCTCCGACGGCTTGCCGGAAGACCCGTTTCCTCATCCACGGTTGTGGGGCGCATTCCCACGAGTGCTCGGACATTTCAGTCGTGATGTCGGACTGTTTCCGCTGCACACCGCCGTACACAAAATGACCGGACTGTCGGCGGCACGATTTGGTTTGAAGCAACGTGGCGAGATTCGCGAAGGGTATTGGGCGGATCTGGTGTTGTTCGATCCAGTGACGATTCGCGATGTGGCGGACTTCAACGATCCGCAACGGGCGGCGGAAGGGATTGATGGGGTGTGGGTCAATGGTGCCTTGAGTTACAGCGAAGGGCAGGCGAACGGGAGAAGAGAGGGGCGGTTTCTGGCGCGTGAAGGGGATTTGCGTGAAGGGTTTCGGTGATCGGTGATACCGAAAAGATCGCGGCCCCTGTAGGAGCTGACGAAGGCTGCGATCTTTTGATCTACGCCTCATGGTGGCATATTGCAATTAAAGAAAGCCGCAACCAAGCCGAAGCGCTGACATCCAGCCCAGCTACACTCTGGGCCTTTTCAGTCTGGGAGCAACGCCATGAGCTTCGGCAAAACCACCCCGATCCTGCGGATTTTCGATGAGACCAAGGCATTGGAGTTCTACGTCGACTTCCTGGGGTTCAAGATCGATTGGCAGCATCGCTTCGAAACAAGCTTTCCGCTGTACCTGCAAATCTCCCGTGGCGAATGCGTGCTGCACCTGTCCGAGCACCACGGTGACGCGACACCGGGCTCGGCGCTGCGCATCGAGACGGATGAGCTAGAGGCGTTCCAGCAGCAATTGCTGGCCAAGGAATATTCTTTCGCTCACCCACAGATTCAGGCGATGCCATGGGGCAGTCAGGACATGACGGTGGCCGACCCGTTCGGGAATCGGTTGGTGTTTACCAATGCGATTAGTGTCTAAGCGTTAGACAGCCTTCGCGGGCAAGCCCGCTCCCACAGGTAATGTGCAATCCCTGTGGGAGCGGGCTTGCCCGCGAATGGATCTGTCATTCACCGCTGACCTAGCGTCAAACCCGGAAGTGACTGACCATCATCTGCAACTGATTACCCAACCGCGCCAATTCCACACTGGACGCAGCGGTTTCGTCGCTGGCGGCGGCGGTCTGTTCGGACACGTCGCGTACGTTGATGATGCTGCGGCTGATCTCTTCGGCCACGGCGCTTTGTTGCTCGGCGGCGGCAGCGATCTGCTGGTTCATCGACTGGATGTTCGACACGGTGCGGGTGATGTTTTCCAGTGACACGCCGGCCTTGCGGGTCAGCGCCACGCTGCTGTCGGTCAGGGCGCGGCTGTTGTTCATCACGGCCGACACTTGTTGAGTGCCGTTCTGCAGGCCGGCCACCAGACCTTCGATTTCCTCGGTGGATTTCTGTGTGCGTTGTGCCAGGCCACGAACTTCGTCGGCCACCACAGCAAAACCACGACCGGCTTCACCGGCACGGGCCGCTTCGATGGCGGCGTTGAGGGCCAGCAAGTTAGTCTGCTCGGCCACGGCTTTGATCACGTCCATGACGCTGCCGATCTTGTCACTTTCCTTCTGCAGCACGCTCATGGCTTCGGTGGAGCGCGCCACTTCGCTGGCCAGGCGCTCGATCTGGGCGATGGCTTCGTTGACCACTTTGTCGCCTTCGCGCGCTTCGCCGTCAGCGGCGGCTGCGGCCTGGGACGCTTCTTCAGCGTTGCGCGCGACTTCCTGAACCGTGGCCGTCATCTCGTGCATGGCGGTGGCCACCTGATCGGTCTCGATCTTCTGGCTGTTGACCCCGGCGCTGGTTTGCTCGGTCACGGCCGACAGTTCTTCGGCAGCGCTGGCGATCTGGGTGACGCCATCGCGGATACCGCTGATCAAATCGCGCAGGGTCACGCCCATGCGTGCGATGCCTTGCTGCAACACGCCGAGTTCGTCACGGCGGGTCACTTTGACGTCCTGGGACAGATCGCCGCTGGCGATGCGTTCGACCACGGCCAGGGTATCGCGCAACGGGCCGGTGATCTGACGGGTGATGATCACGGCGGCAATGATGCCCACCAGCAACGCCAGCAAGGTGCTGATCAATTGCAGCGTGCGGGCCTGGGCGCTTTCGGCGTCGCGGCGGTCGAGCTGGATCTGATACAGCTGATCGCTCAGCGTTACGATGGTGGCGCCCTGTTCGGTCATTTCCTTGCGCGCCTGCACCGCATCGGTGTTGGCGGCTTTATATGCTTGTAAGGCGCTGCGGTAGTTGCTCAGCGCGGTTTCCAGCTGGCGCAGGGCATCTTGCTGGGTCTCGGCGAAATGCACGTTGAGCTGTTTCAGGCTGGCGATGGCCGTGTCCAGTTGGGCGACGGCTTTTTGCTCGGTATCGGCGTTGGTGCTGGCGGTATAACCACGCACTTCGTAGCGCGCGAGGATGAACGCTTCCTTGGCCGCAGTGATGGCCTGGAACTGTTCGAAGCGTTGGTCGCTCAGGGGCATTTGCTGCACACGGGCGCTGATCGCTTCGATCAACTTGCTGGCGGTTTCAGCATTGGCGCCCATGGCGTCGCGAGCACTGTTACCGGTGCGGTAGGCGCTGCGCATTTTGTTCAGGGAGATCTGGTAAGCGCTGATGGTCGCGCTCTGCTCTTTGAGCAATTTGACGTTTTCCGGGCTCTTGAAGCTCGACAGCAACGCTTGTTGCTGAGCGATGAAGCCGTCGAGGGTGGTCTGCACA
This sequence comes from Pseudomonas sp. F-14 TE3623, assembly GCF_053629015.1. Lineage (NCBI taxonomy): Bacteria > Pseudomonadati > Pseudomonadota > Gammaproteobacteria > Pseudomonadales > Pseudomonadaceae > Pseudomonas > Pseudomonas sp. F-14 TE3623. The sequence goes on from NZ_JBRJHM010000001.1 coordinate 1,550,123, forward strand.
TTTTGTGCGGCCGTTTCATCGCCGTTGGTCAGCATGTATTGCAGGCGAACCACACGCAGTTTGGTCAGGCCGGCGTTGAGCTGAGTGATGTCGCTCATCCAGTTGCTGCGGTCAATCAACCCGCCCAGGCTCGTCCAGCCGGTCAGGGCGAGGACGCAAGTCAGTGCCAGGACCAGGCCGAATCCCAGGCCCAGTTTCAGGTTCACGCTGATATTACCGAACCAGCTATTCATCAATATTCCTCCAGGAACGTTGCGCTTCTTGATCGTCGGTTGGCTGGAAGATTGTTGTTTTAAGAGCCAGCAAAGGGTTAGCAGGTCTGTATCGGCAGCAATCGCGAGAGCTGAAAGAATTTTGTTGGATGGATTCTGTAACAAGATTTTTGGGCGGGTCTTAAGCTTTTTTTCACATGGGTTTCACCGGCTGCTGACGCGCGCCTCTTTACCCTCGCGGCATCGAATCACAAGGGTGCATGCCGGCGAGGCGGCTTGATGTGGAATTGAGACTGAGTCTGTTCGGGATAAAACGCTCGATCGATCTGAGCCGTTTGGCCCGTTATCGAAACGCCGCGGTTGTGCTGGCATCTGCCTTGTTGGTGATTCCGCTGACGATTTGGCTGTTGCGGCCTGCTGCCGTGCCGGACCTGGCCCATGGCAACGTGGCGGGTGCCCGCGCGCTGGCGACCGGTTGGGCCAAGGGCGACATGATCGTGCTGGTGCGCCACGTCGAGCGTTGTGATCACTCCACGGCCGCCTGCCTGATCGGCAACGATGGAATCACCGACCGCTCCCGCAGCGTGGCGGTGAGTGTCGGCGCGCAGTTCGAGCGTCTGGGGCTGGATCGGGCCGACATCTACAACAGCCCGATGATGCGTACGGCGCAAACCGCCGGTTACATGTTCAACAAGGTCGGCGTCGGCGAAGACTGGTTGATCCGCTGCAGGGGCAGCATGCTGCGCGATGCCCTGGCGCACAAAGTGGCCGGGCGCAACCTGATTCTGGTGACCCATAGCGAATGCATGGCGCAACTCGAAAAAGACCTCAAGTTACCGACCGCGACCTTGGGTTACGGCGCTTCTCTGTTTATCTCCGCCAAAAAGTCTCAGCCACCGCGCATGCTCGGTTTCATCGAGGCCTCCGACTGGCGTTCGGTAACCACCGAATGAGCTTCACCATCATTCTTCTGGATCAGGACGTACGATGCTGACTTCTTCCCGTTATCGCTTTTACTGGGCGAACTTCGGTATCCCGCTGGCCTGTGCGGTCGTGGTGTTCCTGCTGTTTGACCTGACCAAAATCGATATCGCCTTCAGCGATCTTTTTTATGATCCTGCCACCCGCGTGTTTCCGTTGGACCACGTCCATTTGTTCGAGAAGATCACCCATAAATGGGCGCGGATCATCCCGAACTGGACTGGTGAGGTCGCGATGATTGGCGCTTTGCTGTCGTTTCTCTGGCCGCGGCTGAAGGCTGAAAAACATTCGAAAATCATCGCGTTCCTGGAAAAAATCAAAGTCGCACCGGTACTTCGGTTCGCCAGTAAACACCGTCGGGACTTCCTCTATGTGGTGTTCGCGTTTTCCATCAGCACTGGCGTTATCCACTACCTCAAAGGCCACACCAGTGTGTATTGCCCGGTCGAAACGACTCAGTACGCCGGGAAAATCGAACACAAGGAGTGGTACCAGAATTTCGACCTGCTGAAAGTCGCCGGCGACGGTCGCTGCTGGCCGGGTGGACATGCCTCGGGCGGCTTCACCATGCTGGCGCTGTACTTCGTGGCGCGCCGCTATCGCTGGCGGTATTCCAAAGCGCTGATGCACGGCTCGCTGCTACTCGGTTTCGTCTACGGCACGACGCGGGTTCTACAGGGTTGGCACTACATGTCCCACACCTTCTGGGCCGGAATCTTTGTATGGCTGGCATGTTTGCTGACGGCATTGGCGTTCTATGGACGGGCGCGGCTGGAGCTGCCTGTACTGCAGAAGGCTGCGTCACCTGTGGTTGAGCCGTTTACAGGGTTACACATCGCTAACAAAACGACAGGCAAAAAAAAGCCCGCGGGAGGCGGGCAAACTGTAGTTTCTTGAATGAGCGAGAGGAATGTACAGGTTGGAGAGAGGCGGTTGGGTGAAGAAAAATTCATGTTGATGTAAGGCTTCTCCATTTTGCTTTTCTACGCCGAAACCTGTGTCTGTGACCGTCGCATGCATCGATCCATGACAAAACCTCCCTTCGATCTATAAGCGCGATCACTCAGTGAACGACGGGAGGTTTGTCTACTGCCACCAACCCGTTCGGGTCGAGGTTATCCCGCGCTCGGTTGACCAAAAGCTCGGTCAGCATCGTCAACTGCTGAAGAGCCAGCGCCACATTGCGCTGCGGGCCTTCGAGTTGGTTGGCAAAGTCCAAAGTCATGACGTTGAGGGACGCCAGTGTTTCGCTGGCGTGAGCGAGCAGGGTGGGCATGTCGACGTCGGGGCGGACGCTGAAGATGTTCCTGTTCAGGTTGCGTCGGCGGGCGCTGACGGCGCGTTCGGTGGCTTGGGGAAGTTGGGTTGGCTCGAGGGCTTCAGGCTCTGAAGTGGCCGGGTTTTCAACTAACTTCAGGGTGATCTTTTTCATAAGGGCGTTCCATGGGGTTAGGGATCCTTACGCTGTTTCGGCTTGTCAAAACCGTCCGCAGGGTTCGTAGCGAAGCGTGAAGACTATCTTCCGGAAACCTTGTTCGCCAGTTCATGGAAGTCGCTACGGGTTGCGGGAAATTTCCCAGGATCACGTGGCTCCAATCTGTCAGAGAAACCCTTTCTCGCTACGAAAATACCGACTGGGCGCCTCGCCCAATATTCGACGGAAAACACTGGTGAAGGCACTCGGGCTGCTATAGCCCAGATCAGTCGCCACCCTCGTAATTGCCTCCCCATTACCCAGACGCACAACGGCCGCCAATAGACATGCCTGCTGGCGCCATTCGACGAAGCTGATACCGGTTTGTTGGCGAAATAGACGGGTGAATGTGCGGCGGCTCATCCCGACTTGCCTGGTCATATCATCAATCCCTATCTCCAGCGAAGGTTGCTCCAGCAGGTTGCGACAGGCGTGTGCCAACCTTGGCTCAACCGGCAGAGGTGCATTAAGCGATAGGGGCGACATGCCTGCTATTTCGTGAAGCAGCAATGTCATCAGATGGCCGTCCAGATGCTCCTTCGCATACAGTGCCGGAACGTCTATGGCGCGGATCAGCAGCTGCCGAAGCAGTGCCGACACGCCGAAGACCTGGCAGTGCGCAGGCAGACTGAGCCGAGCCGCGGCACGGTTACGGATGTAGGTATTAAGCATGGTGACCGGCCCGCTCATGCTCATCTCATGGGGAACTTCCGCCGGTACCCAGATAGCCCTTTGTGGGGGCACGACCCAGTTACCCTGGCTGGTGAATACCGTGATGACGCCGCAGGCGGCGTAGGCGTACTGCCCACGTTGATGCGTATGCAGCGCAAAGCGCTGGCCATCCAGATAGTTATTGGCCGTCACCACTGCATCGCGGGGTGTGTTTTCGTAGGGATCTATTTCAGTTTCGCGCATGGCCCGAATTTAATGATTTATGACCTGGTAGTGCAAGCGAGCCATTGCCTCTATTGCTCATAGTGATGACTTGGTTGGTGCATACAGCTGCCTGCCTTGTCTTCTGGAAATAGAACTTCATGCAGAAAAAACATCTGACCCTGGCCGTCTTGGTGACAGCCGTCTGGGGCCTGAACTTTCCCATCACCAAACTAGGCCTGGCCGCTATCGATCCGCTGTTGCTGACGGCTCTTCGCTTTACGCTGGCTGCGTTGCCGTGGGTATTTTTTGTCAGGCGCCCGCCGATCGCCATAGGGTGGTTGGCCGCCTATGGATTGATTTTTGGCGTCGCGATGTGGGCGTTAATCAACCTGGGCATCGAACTGGGTGTCCCACCAGGAACCGCTGCCCTGTTGATCCAGTTCAGTGCATTTTTTACCTTGGGTTGGGGAGTGTTGCTGTTTCGCGAGCATCTGAGCTTTGGACAGACTCTTGGAGTGGGGCTCGCAGCGCTGGGCTTGATCAGCATTATTTTCAGCAGTCCCGGCCATGCGACGACAGTAGGTTATGGCTTGTTGTTGGTGAGTGCCTTTAGTTGGAGTGTCGGCAACGTCATCATCAAAAGGTCGAAGGTCCGGGAAATGTTCGCCTTTGTGGTATGGGCCAGCCTGTTCCCGCCGATTCCCTTGTTGGTACTCACTTGGCTGGCACACGGTTCTGCTCCGTTTACCTCCCTGGCAACGCACCTTGAGTGGGTGTCGGTGTTCTCGATTTTGTTTCAAGTCTACGCGGCGACGCATTTTTGCTATTGGGGTTGGAATCTACTGCTGCGAGAGTACCCGGTTTCCAGGGTGGCACCGCTGTCTTTGCTGATTCCGGTGTTTGGGATCGCAGGTTCGATGCTGATGCTTGGGCATAGGGTTGATTTCAATGAAGGGGTTTCGATTGCGCTGATTCTATCGGCACTTGCAGTGGGGTTGATGAAGGAGCGCCAGTCGGTGCGCATTGCACCCTCTGGAAAATAGGGGCATTCAGTTCTGTCACGTATTCAGAGCATCCCTATCCGCTCAAATCCAAAAAAAGGCACCTGCGATATGCTCAGGTGCCTTTTTTGTTGGGGACGGGGGCAACGATTTCTATGCTGGGTTCGTTACGACGCCGAAACCTGCATCTGTAACCTTCTCCCAACCACATCCAGCAAATCGCAGCCATCGCGCAGCGAAGTCACCAGCACCCGCGCCAGTTCACTGTAAACGCCTTCGTTCGCGGCGAAGCTCTCCAGCAATTGAGTCGCGGTGCGGATGCGGTAGGCCGCCGTTTCATGCAGCACATCCAGCGGTGCTTCGGTGTCGATCAGCAGCGACGCAATGGTGCAGTCGATGCCGGTGACCGGCATGTATCGATCCATGACAAAACCTCCATTTCGATCAACGAGCGTGATCACTCAGTGGCAGACGGGCGTGACCGAAGGCAGGGGCGAATCGAGGTTATCCAGAGCTCGATTGATCAACATTTCGGCCAGCACGGCCAGTTGCTGAATCGCCAATGCCACGTTGCGATGCGAGCCTTCAAGCTGGTCGGCCAGGTCGGTGGTCATGACATTCATGGAGGCCAGGGTTTCGCTGGCGTGAGCGAGCAGGGTGGACGTATCGACGTCGGGGAGGATGGTGAAAACATGGCTCACGGGATCGGGCTGTTTCGGGTCGCGCAAGCGGGCGCTGACGGCGCGTTGGGTGGCTTTGGAGAGTTGGGTCAGGTCGAGGGCTTCGGGTTCTGAAGGGGTATCGGTTTCTGGAGGGTTGGGGGTGATCTTCTTCATGTTGATGCTCCTACACTAGTTATGGAAGCGGCCACCCCTCTGCTGTCAAACAGAATTGGGTGGCAGCTGTGCGCGGGTTGACAGACCGGTAGTGTAGGAACCCGGTGCACCCGAAGATGCCCCACGCACAGCCGCCATAAACGAGACTGCATGCGCGTGAGCATGCTGCCTGATCAGGAGGAGTGAAAGGTTACACTTTTCGGCCTGTCAAAGCCCAATCGCTGATTTGCAGCGACACCTGGAGGCTATCCTTGATGAGCTGAGTCCGCTAGTTCATGGAAGTCGATGCGTTTTGAGGGAAATTTCCTAGGACGGGGAGGATAGGAAGGTCCCCGATACCGAACCTCAACCGATCCAGCGATGACCCTACCGTCAACCCATAATCAACGTCGGTTAATCCGGCCGCTAAGCAACAAGTCTCCGTTTTGAAGACCGTACACAAATACCCGATCCACCTTCAAGCTTTCAAATAGTCGATGGTTGCTGCCGATGGCGACAGATAGAAGTCGGTCAACGATCGGATCGGGGCGCTGAGCATCTTTCTACTCGGCCTGCGCAGTTCATGCGTTTCTGTCCTGCATCAGCATCCGATCATGTATCGTGATGTAACGCTAAAATTTGGCCATGTCTCGCGGTCAGAAAGGACTCTGGATGTATGAGTGAATCAGCAATTCCGAACACTTTGATTTTCGATTTGGAGGTGGTACCTCCGACTGAGTCAAAGCCGGCCAAAATAATAATGGTCGGGGCGTTGCGGCCCACTACCGGCCAAGAGTTAGAGCTCAAGATCTCCAAAGATCCAACGGCGGCGCTTGCTCAGTTGGATGCACTGGGGCAGGGTGCAGACTATGTACTTGGGCACAACCTGATCGACCACGATCTGCCATTGCTCAAGTCCCAGGCTCCTCAACTGGCGCTACATGATCTAGCTGTAGTCGATACCCTGCGCTTGTCGCCGCTGGCTTTTCCGAAAAATCCGTATCACCGGCTGATCAAAGATTACAAGCTCATCCGCGAAAGTTTGAATTCCCCGCTCGGAGACTGCCGCTCAACGCTTACGCTTTTCCAGGACCAGCAGGCCGCGTTTGCCGATCTGAAGTTGATGAATGTACGGGAGCTACTGTGCTACCAAACATTGATCGCCGCAAAAGGTAGTGACCTTGAGTCCATATTCCAGTCGATTACACAGACCCCTGCGCTTTCTCTCGAAGAGCTGCGCGCGGCAATCACGCAGCTTCTGGTCGAGACTGATCCGGCGTTCAAACGGCAATACAAAGTTTGCCAGACCCGGCTCTTCAGCTTGTTGGAAAATGATCTGGAGCGGGATGAGTTGCGCTGGCCACATGCCTATGCGCTTGCCTGGCTTCGAGTCTCTGGCGGTAACTCGGTGCTCGCACCTTGGGTGAGGCATCAGTTTCCCGAGGTCGGCCGAATCATTGGAGAGTTGCGCGATATCCCCTGTGGGAAAAAGGAGTGCGAGTACTGCAGCACCGAGCATGACCCGGTCAAGGAGTTGAAACGCTACTTCGGTCACGACGAATTCCGTCGTGATAGCGATGGTCGGTCTCGCCAGCATGATGTAGCGCTTGCTGGTATGCGCGGTGAAAACGTTCTTGCCGTATTGGCCACAGGGGGCGGTAAGTCAATCGGCTATCAACTGCCGGCCCTGAACCGCTATCACCGAAATGGCAGCCTGACGATCATTGTCTCGCCGCTCCAATCGCTGATGAAAGATCAAGTAGATGGGCTGATCGCATCCAACGTCCAATGTGCTGCCGCCCTCAGCGGTCTGCTGACACTCCCTGAGCGAGCCGACGTCCTGGAAAAAATCCAGATGGGTGACATCGGCGTGCTGCTCGTCTCGCCTGAGCAGTTTCGCAACAGTACTTTTCGTCGGGCCCTCAGGCAGCGACAGGTTGGCGCCTGGATCTTCGACGAGGCCCACTGCCTGTCGAAGTGGGGTAATGATTTTCGCCCGGACTACTTGTATGCCTCGCGCTTCATTAGTGAATACCACAAAGACCAACCGCTCGCTCCGATTGGATGCTTCACTGCGACAGCCAAGCCGGACGTACTGGCGGACATCCGCGCGCATTTCCAAGACTCCCTTGGCATTACTTTCAAGGAGTTCATTGGCTCGCACGAACGCGTCAACCTGCACTTTGAAGTTGTCCCTTGTCAGAAGTCAGAAAAGCGCCAGCGTACACAGCAGTTGCTGGAAGACAATCTGGTCACCCAAGAGGGCGGGGCCGTGGTCTTTGTCTCCAGCCGTAAAGGTGCGGAGGAGCTTTCGGAGTTTCTGGTTGGGAAGGGTTGGGCTTGCAAGTATTTCCACGCAGGGCTCCCGCCTGGCGAAAAGACCGACATTCAGAACGATTTCATAAAAGGGGTGCTTCGAGTCATCGTTGCCACCAACGCCTTCGGCATGGGGGTCGACAAGAAGGATGTCCGCTTGGTCATCCATGCGGATATCCCCGGCTCGCTTGAAAATTACCTGCAGGAGGCTGGCCGCGCCGGTCGAGATCAGGAAAGCGCCCGCTGCGTGCTGCTCTACGATCCACAGGATATTGAAGCGCAGTTTGGGATAAGCGAGCGCTCCAAGCTCAGTCTTCGTGATATCCAGCAAATTCTGAAAAAGCTGCGCGGGGAAACTTCAAAGCGCAAAGGACGAGAGTTGGTTATTACGGCCGGCGAGATTCTGCTGGATGCAACTGTCGAAACGACTTTCGCAGCAGAAGATCGTGATGCCGAAACCAAGGTGGTGACGGCCATCGCTTGGCTGGAACGTAGTGATTTTCTGCGCCGTGAAGAAAACCAGACGCGTATCTTTCCCGCCCGCGCTGCACTCACCCTTGAAGAGTCGCAGGTGCGTCTCGTGGAGGCGAAACTCCCCCAACGCAGGTTTGCCGAATTCAAGGCTATCCTCAACTACCTCTTTCAGGCCAAGGCCGACCAACGTATCAACACTGATGAACTCATGACGCTTACCGGCCAGTCGCTGGAGGAGGTTGCCGGGGCCTTGAAGCAGATGGAACAGATGGGAATCCTGATCAATGATTCTCAGCTGACGGTGTTTGTCCGATATGGCGTCGTCGGCTCATCCAATCAGCGGCTTATGCAATCGCTGGAACTTGAAAAGGCATTGTTCGAGTTGCTGCCTGAACTCTCGCCAGATGCAGAAAATGGTGAATGGCAAGACATCAACCTTTCCCAGCTCAACACCGCATTGAAGGCCAGGCTGGAGCGTGACGATGTGAATCCCATTCAGGTACTCAGGCTGCTCAAGAGTCTGGCCCAGGATCGCGACGGTGAAAGCCAACAGCGCAGCACCTTCGAAATTCGCCCGATCAATCGTGATCATTTGAAGCTGCGCTTTACCGGCCGTCATAGTTGGAAGCGTATCAGCGCATTTGGTGAGAAACGCCGCACCATTGCAACGCTGCTGCTTAATTACCTCATCTCCCAACTTCCACCGGGTGCCCGAGCCCGCGATCTGATGGTCGATACCACCTTTGGCAAGCTGGTCGCCACGCTTGAGGGCGATCTGGTCTTGAAATCCACGATGCCGGCAGATCAGTTTCGCAGAGCGGTGGAGCACGTGCTGTTGTATATGCACCAGCAGGAAATTTTGACTCTGAACCACGGTATGACTGTCATGCGGCGTGCGATGACAATCAAAGTGGACGGCGAAAAGGCTGAAAAGAAGGTGGGGTTTTACAAGGACGATTACGCGAAGCTCGATGAACATTACCGGGAAAAATGTGTTCAGGTGCATGTCATGCGTGAATATGCCGAGCGCGGAATCCATGACATGGAACCGGCGCTCAGGCTGGTACTGGCGTACTTTGGAAACCCCAAGCGCGACTTCATCAAAGAATATTTCAATGAGCGCGAAGAAGTTCTGAAACTCGCAACCAGCGAGCAGTCTTGGAAGGCCATCACCCATTCCTTGAGTACCGTCCAGAGATTGGTCGTTGCCGACAACGATGACGTCAACCGATTAGTTCTGGCCGGCCCAGGGTCTGGCAAGACACGTGTCATCGTCCATCGGATTGCTTACTTGTTGCGCGTGCGCCGAGTACCCGCCAGCAGCATCATTGCCTTGGCATTCAACCGGCATGCCGCCAATGAAATCCGCAAGCGCTTGTTAGCATTGGTTGGAGCCGATGCCTACGGTGTCAGCGTGCTGACCTACCACGCGATGTCGATGCGATTGACGGGCACCCGCTTCGAGCGCGGTGAGGCCGTCGATGAGACGCGGTTGACTCAGGTAATCACCGATGCGGTGCACTTGCTGGAGGAGGGTGGCCAGGCGACTGGTGAGGACAACTTATGCGAGCAACTGCTGCGTGGCTACCGTTACATTATGGTTGACGAGTACCAGGACATCGATGAGATGCAGTACCGACTAGTCAGTGCGTTGGCTGGGCGCAATGCCGAAGAGGACGGGCGCTTATGCATTTTGGCGGTGGGTGATGACGATCAGAATATTTACGACTGGCGCCATACCAGCAACCAGTACATCGAGCAGTTCCGCGACAACTACGATGCCAGCGTCACCTACCTGGTGGATAACTATCGTTCGTCCGCCAATATCATCAATTCGTCGAACCGGGTGATCGGAGAAACTGAAGGCCGGATGAAAGCAGAACATCCCATCACCATCGACAAGGCTCGCCGGGAGCTACCCGCAGGTGGGCAATGGGAGGCGCGAGATCCGGCCCGGGCGGGTAAGGTGCTGCGAATCCAGCTTCCTTTTGCTGACCGGTCCAAGGGTAACCTACAGGCTCAAGCTGTGGCGGCTGAGCTGGCGCGGCTTATTTCACTGGAGGAAAACGGCACCTGGAACGGATGCGCGATACTGGGCCGAACTCATGCCTATCTCAAACCGGTTCAAGCCTGGTGCGAACTCAACGAGGTGCCTTATTTTCTCGCCTCCGAGAATGAGGACTCAATCCCTTTGACGCGCCAGCGGGGCTTCCTGAAAGGGATAGGGTGTTTACGCTTGATCGAGCAGCCTCAGACGGCGACGGAGGCCATCTCTATGCTTCGGCCGAGCCTGGATGATCCGCACTGGCAAGAATTCTTTGAAACAGCCCTCCTGTGCCTTGTTCAGGAAATGGGCGAATGCCAGCTGTCTTCACATTCAATCATCGACTGGTTATACGAGTACCCGCGGGCACTTCGCAAACAAGGAAGGCAGGGCTTGTACCTTGGCACCGTACATTCCGCCAAAGGCCTGGAGTTTCGCCATGTCGGATTGCTGGACGGCGCGTGGAGCCGCACATCTCAAAACTTGAATGCAGACCGCCGCCTCTACTACGTTGGCATGACGCGGGCGGAACAAACATTGACCTTGGGAGAGTTCGAGTCTGGAAATCCATTCAGTCCCAAGCTTTCACACAGTGCCTTGGTACAAAGCTTCGCCGGCGATTTCGATCCACGACTGTCTCGCACTTACATTCAGCTTTCGCTGGCTGACGTAGACATCGGCTTTGCCGGCAGAAGCACTGCGACGCATCAAATACACCGGGCGATCGCCGAACTACAAACGGGCCACCCCCTTCACCTCACGCGCGATGGTGATCGGTACTTGCTTCAGGACCCCCAAGGGCGAGTCGTTGGTCGTACTGCGAAAAACTTCAAAGCGAACGTCGAGATAGACCAGTGCCATGTGGAAGGGATAATCGCCCGGTATGCCGGTGAGGCTGATCAGCAGTTTCGACCTGCTCTAAAAATGGAAATGTGGGAAGTAGTGATTCCTAGAATCAGCGGGATGCCGAGGTAAATTCTGGCGCTCCGGCGCCGACATATGTGCGAATACTTTACCTATCGATGATCAGGATGGCTTGGCGCAGGACATTTCCGAGGGCGCTCGCGGCGACGGTTGCATCTTTGGTCGCGGGCGGATTTGTCCTGGTCTGGTTGGCCTGTTTGCGGGGAAGTTGGATTCCCGCACCGCTCGCTTCTACAGTGGATGCGGGATAGCCGACAATTTACCAAACCCCAGATGCAACAAAGCCCGCACTTGGCGGGCGTTGTCGTTTTCGGATTGGCCGGGGTAATTTGAACAGGTTCTGTATGTTATTGATTTAAAATAAAAATATATTACTGACTTTTGTAGTGGAATACTGTTTGGAATGCCATCGGCTGAGGACTCCACCGGTTTGCACTTCAAATGAGGTTACCTGTAAGTGAGTCATCTGCAGTTGTAGTTCAGTGCGACGCAATCTGTCGTTCCCCCATGAGCATGCACCAGCCATCGAACAATGGAGGGCGTCACGTGCTGAAAGATATTCTGGCTGCTGTCGGAATCGTTGTTATCGCAAAGAAAGGGTATGAGGTGTATAGGCAGTACAAGTCAATGGAGGCGGAGTGTGAAATCTTACGCAAGGGGCAAAGGGGGCTCAGTGTCGCCCTCTCGCAACCCGTTTCCGGAACTGACTCAATGCGTGACGCGCTGTGTCACGCATTGAGTCAGTAGCTGTTAGATCACTCATACAACCAAGGCTTCAACTCATCCAGGTTCTTCACCACGATCTGCTGTGCGGCGGGTTTGGGGTCGAGTTTCTTCGGATCGATCTGAAAGCGTTGTAACACGTACTTGACCAACGCCCTGCGTGTTGGAATGACCAGCACACCATCCATCATCCCGAAGTCGGCTTCGATGATCGCCTTCTGTTCCGGCTTGAGGCGTGAGTCGGGCTCGATGATCACGGCCACTTCGGTGTTCCAGTCTTCATCGTCTCCGATGAGGTTCTCGGTCTTGCGCTCGAACTCCGGTTGGCCGCGCAAACGACTTAATACAAAATCCCGGTACTCACGATTCTTCTCACAGTACGCCCGCACATGCCAGCGCATGCCGGTGTAAATCAGCGTGTGCGGCGCGATCAGGCGAATTTCCGGGTTCGGGTTGGCGAGCGAAACGTACTCGATTTCAATTACCTCGCTATCGCGGCAAGCCTTGAGCAGCGGGCGCAACACTTCGGGCCGAATCGTCCGGTCCGGCACTTCCAGGACCATGGTGTGTGCGTAGGCCAGTGCCAGGCCTTCCACATGCGGTGCGCGAGAATGGGTCTGGTTCAGCAGGTGCAGATAGGCGTTGGCGCTGTCGTCAATGAACCGCGGCTTGAACTGCTTGCTTGGTACATAGCCCTTGAGATGCTTGTCATATGTAAGATTTTTAGGCGCATGGTCCGTTATGTAGGTGTTGATGTCCTTCGACGCCTGCTGACGACTGATCCCGAAGCTCTGGATCAAGTGCCCTGTGGTCAGGCGGCCCTCCCACCATGCAACGGTTTCGATTAAACGATAGCGAAGTGCCAGATCCCAGCGGACTTGTTTGATGTCTTGTGTGCGTTTCATGACCACTCCATCTGCTCGTTTTGTTTACCTGTATAAGTCTACATTCTAGACCTGTCGCTTATCGCTACATATATTTTCTCTGTCTTCGAAGTCGTTCGAACTCACTAAGGAAATGGATATGAACACGTTGGACATGGTTTCGGCAGGTGCGCTGGCGTTGCTTGGGCTGATCCTGTTGATCCTGTTGATCTTGTTGTTCCAGTACCTGCGGCTGCGTGGCATCTGGCAGATGATGCTTGTCTGTCGGACTGCAACTCGCTGGGCCCGAATCTGGGAAATGGAAAACAAGGAACTGCGCTCTGCTCTCAGAGCAGAAAAAGCACATGTCGAGCAGCTGAAAAGAAAGATGGTGCTGCTGCAAGCATTGATTCCGACACCATAAGGAAGCAGACATGAATAGGCTCGAACGAATCAAAGGCTGTTTGCTGGGCGGCGCTGTCGGTGATGCTCTGGGCGCACCCGTCGAGTTTCTCGTATGGTCGGCCATCGAAGCGAAATTCGGTCCGTCCGGGATCGTCGATTTTGTTCCTGTCTGCGGCATCACCGGTGCCATCACCGACGACACGCAAATGATGCTCTTCACTGCCGAAGGCCTTCTGCGCGCTTACGTTCGCGGCAGCTCCCGTGGCATCTGTCATGTGCCCAGCATCATCCATCACTTGCTGCTGCGCTGGTTGCTCCCCCAAGGCTACCGGCCGGCAACGTCAGTCAGCCGGGATGGTTGGCTCATCAAAGAGCGCTTGTTGTGGTCGAGAAGAGCACCGGGCAACACCTGTCTCAGCGCATTAAAAGCGAGCAAGTGCCTAGGTGTTCTCGCTGAAAACAACAGTAAGGGCTGTGGCGCGGTCATGCGCGTCGCACCCTGCGCCTTCTTCGGCAACGCGTTCGATTACGCCGCAGAATCCGGTAGCCTAACCCACGGTCACCCAACGGGCTACCTTGCGGCAGGCCTGTTCGCCGACATCCTACAGCGCATGGCTGACCGGCAGGACAGCCTCGAACGCGCCCTCACAGAAAGCCTTGCCACCCACGGCGACAAAACAGGTCTGGAAGAAACCCGCACCATCCTTGAACGCGTGTTGTTCTACTTCTACGAGGGCTATCTCCCCACGCCACAACGCATCGATGAGCTCGGTGGCGGTTGGGTCGTTGAAGAAGCACTCGCCATCGGTATCTGGTGCGCCCTTACCGCCACTTCATTCGAGCAAGGCGTTATCAGCGCCGTGAACCATAGCGGGGACAGCGACAGCACCGGAATGATTGCAGGGCATTTTTTGGGGATCCAATACGGTTCCGCCGCTATCCCGGCGCGGTGGTTTGAAGGGGTGGAACTGAGAGCGGTGATCACACAGATTTCCGAGGATATCGATGAAGTGCCACGTCGCTACTCCGGCGGTGTCAGCGCGAAATACGATGAAATGTAGAGGCGTTATCCGGGATGATCCTTGCTACATGCGGCTTATGTCGATTTGACATCACGCCTCCTAAGAAAGAAAGTGTGCAAGACCTGCTAAGGACAGTAAGTGATAATGGCATTTTCCCCAATTAGCCCCTTCTTCTTTGTGTTCGACAAACAGGAAGATCAGTGGCGTGTAGCAACAAGTGATGCCATGACTACCCAGCAGTCTCTGACCAATTTCGGCTTTAAATTCGGCAAAAGCGGGGCGCACGACTCGCGCACCATGATGCTGCCTGAGTTGCGAGCGCTTTTTTCTCGTACCGATATCAATACAAGTCGGCAGCAGTATCGCGAGCATATCGTTGATCTTAACTGCCTGGACAAGCCCACCAGCAGCGCCCGAAAACTCACCGCCGGTCACTTAGTTGATCTCTATGGCTTGTCTGAAGACATCCCAATGTTCCGGATTTTTCGGCGTCTCTGGGAACTACGTCCTGAGGGCCAACCCTTGCTGGCCCTACAATTAGCGGCGGCTCGTGACCCTCTGTTTCGTCTGTCCGTGCCACTGATACTGGAGTTGCAACCGGGTGAGCCGTTGCAGCGTGAACAAACCGAAGCCGTACTGATGGCCCAGGATCCCAATCGCTTCAGCCCTTCGTCGCTCAAATCCTTTGCCCAGAACATCAATGGCAGCTGGACCCAGGCGGGTTTTCTGCAAGGGCGAATCAAGAAGAGCCGAGCCGAGCCGATAGTCACAGAAATCAATGTCGCCTTCGCTCTGTTCCAAGCCTACCTCAATGGCCTAAGCGGACAACGGCTGTTCAGTAATGAGTGGTGTAAATTGCTCGATTGCCGTTTTGAACGACTGCTGGAGTTGTCGCGCCTTGCCTCCCAGCGTGGACTGATCACTCTCAAACACTCTAGTGAGGTCATCGAAGTGGACTTTCCCGATTTCCTCACTTCAACCGAAAAGGCCTGGCTCCATGAGTAGTCGCCTGAACAAACTGGTCAAGAACTTTGCCCATCATATCGGATTGCCCTGGCAGGCCGGTTTGTCCCATGAGCAACGGGTGTTGTTTGCCGTCTACCACAAAGAGGACGAGCTAAAACTGCGTGCGCGTATCGAAGAATTCAAGGTCGCTACTGAAGGGGCTCGGCACCTCTGGCTGCCGCTGGATATCACCAATGCCTTTGCCAATTGGATGGCTGCCGAAGAGTACCGGGACTCTTACTTTGCCGACCCCAATGACCTCATCGGCAACTACCCGGACTTCATCTATGACCAGCTCGAATGTCTTCAGCAGCAGATCGTCGAGCAGGCTGATGCCAACACCGTGGTAGCCCTTATCGGCTGTGGCGCCTTGTTTGGCTTCGGCTCGGTCGCCGGATTTGTCAAAGAGCTCTCCGTACATGTTCCTGGTCGCCTGCTGGTGCTTTTTCCGGGCGAGTACATCGATAACACATACCGCCTGCTGGATGCCCGCGACGGCTGGGGCTATCACGCCACAGCGCTGACCGCCGACAACTGAATAGCTGTTTTGCTTTAAGGGACTAATTATGTTGAACCGCGATATTTACTTGAACGACCCGTTAGAAAACGATCTGGCCAACAACGGTGTAGCTGAGGTTAAGGACGATCTGTCCGAGCAGGCGCTCAACACCCTGCGCTACGAGTTGAAAACCTTTGTTTGCGAAGGTGAATACCAGGCCGGCATGGACAAGATCCTCTCCACCTACCTGCGCAACCTCGGCAGTAACCACGAACAGCCGGGCGTATGGATCAGCGGGTTTTTTGGTTCCGGTAAGTCGCACATGGCGAAAATGCTGCGCACACTTTGGATTGATCAGAACTTCCCCGATGGCGTCACCGCGAGGCATATCGCTAATCTGCCGCAGAATGTCTCTGATTATTTTAAAGAGCTCAGTGTCCAGTCACGTCGCTACGGCGGATTGCATGCCGCCTCTGGCACTCTCGGTGCAGGTGCCAACAACAATGTTCGATTAGCCTTACTCGGCATTATCTTTAAGTCAGCCGGCTTGCCCGAGCAGTATCACCAAGCGCGCTTTGTGCTCTGGCTCCAGGAGCAGGGCTACTACGAAATAGTCAAACAGGCAGTGGAAGAAACCGGCAAGCCCTGGGAGCGCGAGCTGAGCAAACTCTACGTTTCGCCTTTGATCGCCAACGCTCTGCTCAAGGCCTATCCCGGCATGGCAAGTGATGCTCAGGGCGTCCACCAGTTGCTCAAAGGCCAGTTCCCCACGGTCACAGACGTCACCAATGACCAGATGGTTCAGGCTGTTGCTGATGCTTTGGAGCAGAACGGTGAGTTCCCGCTGACTTTAGTTGTGCTGGACGAAGTACAGCAATACGTTGGCAGCGATGTCGATCGTGCGCATATGGTGCAGGAGGTAGTGGAGACCTGCTGTAAACATTCTGCTTTCGGCAACCGACTGCTATTTGTTTCTACGGGCCAGAACGCTCTGTCCGGTATGGCAAACCTGCAACGTTTAATGGGCCGCTTCCAGATTCCCATTATGCTTAGAGATACCGACGTAGAGTCAGTTATCCGCAAGGTCATTCTGCAAAAGAAAGAGTCCGCTCGTGCTGAGCTGCAGAGTTTACTCACCAAACACCTAGGCGAAATCTCCCGGCATCTGCGGGGTACCAAGGTCGAGTACCATCAGGATGACGAAAAAGTCATGCTCGCCGACTACCCACTGTTGCCAGTTCGCCGGCGTTTTTGGGAGAAAGTGCTGCGGATCGTCGACACCACTGGCACCGTTTCTCAGTTGCGCAATCAACTCAAGGTCATCCATGAGGCGGCTAAAGCCACCGCTGACAAGGCACTGGGAAATATCGTGCCTGGTGACTTCATTTATCAGCAGATTGCACCCAATTTGCTGCAAACCGGGGTCATCTCCAAGGAAGACTACGAGCGAATTGCCGAGCTTTCTGCCGGCTCGGCCGATCAGCAACTGCAGTCCCGATTACTTTCGCTCATTCTGCTGATTGGCAAGTTGCCGACTGATTCAGTGGCAGACAGCGGGGTGCGTGCGACGTCCGACATGCTCGCCGATCTACTGGTGGACGATCTCAACCAAGGTAAGGACGAACTCCGTGCGCGGATTCCTGGCCAACTGGAAGTCATGGACAAAGCTGGTCAGTTAATGGCAATGAATACCAGTGCTGGTGTTGAGTATCGCTTGCAGACTCAGGAAAGCGCCCAGTGGTATGACACCTTCCGTCAGCAGGAAGCAGATCTGCGCGGCAATATGCAGCGCGTTGAGAACTATCGCATCGACCTGCTGCATAAACAGATCAAATCCGAGTTGGCCAAGGTGCGCGTTACTCAGGGCGTGAGTAAGGAAATCCGCCAGGTCATTGCCTGTTTTGATGCTGAAGTACCCAACGATGCTAGCCAGAAGATTTACCTTTGGGTGCAAGATGGCTGGAGTCTCAACGAAGCTTCGTTTCTTGCTGAAGCACGTAAGGCCAATCCGGATCTGCCGACTATTTACCTTTACATCCCCGCTCGAAACCGTTCTGAGCTAAACAACGCCATCATTCATCAGCAGGCTGCCGATGCGACCCTCAGTCTGCGAGGTATCCCCAATACTGAAGCAGGGACCGACGCGCGTAGGGCAATGGAGACTCGTCAGCGCGATGCGCAAAAACAGGTCGAGCAACTGCTAAAAGAAATCCTCTCGGGTGTGCAGGTGCTGCAGGCTGGCGGTGCGGAAGTAGACGGCAATGCCATTGCAGAGCGTATTCAGAACGCCGCTCAGGCCTCTGTCGTGCGACTGTATCGCGAGTTTGATCTCGCCGACAGTCCACACTGGAGCAAGGTCTACGAGCGGGCACGCAAGGATGGCGGGCAGAACGCCATGGAAGCTGTTGGCTTCAGTGGTGACACCGAAAAGCATCCAGTTTGCGCCGCTATCCTGCGTTTCATCGGAAGCTCCAAGAAAGGCAACGAAATCCGAGACAACTTCCTCGCTGCCCCGTGTGGTTGGCAGCAGGACACCATCGACGGTGCGCTCTTTGCTTTGGTTGCCACGGGTGTATTGCGCGCCACTGATGCCAGTGGGAAACCGCAAACCGCCCAGACCCTGGAGCGGCAGAAACTAACCCAGAGTACCTTTCGCCCGGAAACGGTCACTATCCGCCCTGTGGATCTAATCAAAATTCGCGGCCTGATAAGCTCTCTGGGGATCGACTGCCCTCCAGGTGAAGAACAGGTCCGTCTGCCGATACTTATCAATCTGGCGCGCGAGCTGCATAACGCCACTGGCGGAGAAGCCCCGGCTCCGGCCCGTCCAGACGCCAAGCTGATAGATGACATCGCTAAAGAAAGTGGCAACACCCAGCTCAAGCTGGTGATCGACCACAAAGACGAGATCAAACCCTTGCTTGATGCCTGGCGTGCCCAGGGCGAGCAATTGCGTGCCCGTCGCAGTGACTGGGATCTGCTACAAACCTTGGTGCGCCTGAGCAAGGGGCTTGCTTTCCACGACAAGCTGCATACCGAAGTCGAAGCCATTAAGAGTAACCGCAGTTTGCTGGCTGACCCCAGTCCGCTCGACAACTTGATTAGCAACACCGTAAACCAGTTGCGCGACGCCATTAACCACCATTTTCGTGCCTACCTGGTCGAGTACCGAAAGCGTCATGCCGAACTCGTTGCTGACAGTCACTGGCAACAGTTGCCCGCTAGTCAGCAACAAGAGTTGTTGGCCCGTCGCAATCTGGTTGAGCCCTCTGAACTACTACTCGGTAGCCGTGAGGAAGTGGTCGACAGTCTTGAAAGCGCCAGCCTGGAACAGTGGAGCGATCGTAAGGACGGGCTGGCTGCCAAATTTGAAAGTGCCCGCCAAGAGGCCGTCAAGCAGCTGCAACCCAAGGTGCAGCATGTGTCCTTGCCCAAGCGTACCTTCGATAGCGAAGCTCAGATTCGACAGTGGCTGGTCGAAGTTGAAACCGAGCTACTGGCCAAGCTGGCTGAAGGCCCAGTGATGGTGTAACCCGCCGACAAGTAACATCAACTGGCTCCAAGACGGTAACGCCGCATAGCGGCTTATCCACCGAAATTGACCCCGTAGGTTGGGTGAGTAGCTGATCGGCTAACCCAACTGATACCCCGCACCCTGCTGCGGCAAGGAAGTACCTGTACATGCGTCACGCCCTCGAAAAGAAGCTTCGCAAGCAACTGGAAATCACAGTGATCAAAGCGCGCGAGATCGCCGAGCAGGCCGCTCTCGAAGCTCTGACTCGCCTGAGTGTCGGCGAGGCCAAAGCAGCCGACTATCTCGATGATCAACAGCGTGCTCTGCGCAACCGCCTGCGCGCCCATGGCCGTCAGCTAGGAGACGAGCGCAGCAGTAATGGTCAGCAGCAGATTGACCGCCTGTGCGTGGAAATCGCTTATGAACACTGGCATCGCATGCTTTTCGCTCGCTTCCTCGAGCAGAGCCACCTGCTGATGTATGACCAGCACACGGCGCTGACTCTGGACGAATGTCAGGAGCTCGCCCCTGACGAAGGCTGCGCCAATGGCTGGGAGTTGGCCGGTAAGCTGGCCTCCCGAATGCTACCGCAGGTGTTTCGCGAAGGCTCCCCGGCACTGGCCGTGCCCTTGGCATTCAACCATGTACGGGACCTGGAAAAACTAATTGCTGGCCTTAATGCTGAAATCTTCCAGTGCAGCGATAGCCTCGGCTGGGTTTATCAGTACTGGCAAACCAAGAAAAAAGATGAGATCAATGCCTCCGCCGTCAAGATCGGTGCCGACGAACTCTCAGCTGTTACTCAGCTGTTCACTGAACCCTACATGGTTCAGTTCCTACTGGACAACAGCCTCGGCGCATGGTGGATCATCCATTATCCGCAGCATCGGCACCTATTACCGCTCACCTACCTACGCACAATTCCCGACGTTAAGGAAACGAGCTTTCTCACAAACAATGCCAATTCTGAGATCCCCGTCGCTGGTACCTTCGAAGGATGGCCTGAGCGTCTTGCCGACTTTAAGATGCTAGATCCCTGCTGTGGTTCAGGCCATTTTTTGGTCGCCACCTTCCTCATGCTTGTTCCCATGCGTATGGCCACTGAAGGTATAAGTGCCGAGGAAGCTGTCGACGCAGTTCTTAGTCAGAACTTACACGGATTAGAGCTCGACCAGCGTTGTGTCGAACTGGCTGCATTTGCCGTGGCCCTAGAAGCCTGGCGCTACCCGCATGCAGGAGGCTACCGTAGCCTGCCCTCGTTGAACATCGCCTGTGTCGGCCAGCGCATAGGGACCCCGCGTGAGCAGTGGTTGGCACTGGCTAGCGAAAAACCTGAGCTCAAGGCTGGCATGGCTCGCTTGTATGACATCTTTAGCGACGCTCCCGTTCTTGGCTCTCTGATAGATCCTGTTCGTAGTTTTGAGGGCGACCTTTTCACCGCCGACTGGGCCAAAGTACAACCGCTGTTATCTAGTGCCCTAGCGTTGGGTGATGCTGGAGAAGAGGATCTGCAGGAAGCGGCTATTATCGCCCAAGGCCTAGCGCGAGCGGCTGAACTATTGGGGAAAAGCTATAATTTTATAGTGACAAATGTCCCTTATTTAAGTTTTAAGAAGTTTGATGAGAAACTGAAGGTTTTTGTTTCACATAACTATGCTAGGTCCAGGTCGGATCTGGCCAACGTTTTTTTAGATAGATGTATAGAACTTGCAGCGGCCGGTGGTGTTGTTCAAGTTGTTATGACCCAAAACTGGCTTTTTCTTGATAGTTATAAGAAGCAGCGGGAAGAGCTTTTGGATGAGATCGGTTTCTCTTTAATAGTGAAGTTGGGCGGAGGGGCAGAATGTTTTAATGATGGCCCTGGAAACATAACAAATATATGTTTGGTTAGCTTTGTTAAGGAGGTTGAAGCTGGCGCAGCGGGTCAGATAATTAATTGTATTGATTTGACAAGCTTTAAAAGTCCAGCCGCAAAGGCTGAAGCTCTTTTGGTTGCTGATATCCTATCAGTCTCCCAGCGTGATCAAAAATCTAACCCCGATTCTCGAATTGTTTTTGAGTCCGGTGTTCGTGGTGATTTGTTGAATATTTCTTGTACTAATCATCAGGGGCTTTCAACTGGAGATAATTTGAGATTCAGACGTTGTTTTTGGGAGGTGGATCGACTAGCTGATGTATGGGCTCCTGAGCAGTCTACAGTGCCTCAAACAATTGAGTTCGGCGGTAGGTCTGGGATACTGCTATGGGAAAAGGGTGTTGGGCAGCTGCACAAGTTTGGTCGCGAGAATGTGGCTACTCTGCATAATGTAGATAGGCGAGGAGAAGATGCTTGGGGGCGGAAAGGGATCGTGATATCCCAGATGGGGGGGCTAGCTGCAACTATTTATTCTGGTCAAAAGTTTGATACAAATGTTGCAGTTATATCTCCACGACATGAAGACGACATGTCGGCTGTTTGGTGTTATTGCTCCTCGCCAGTTTTTAATGAAAACGTACGAAAGATAGATCAAAAATTAAGTGTGACCAATGCAACGCTCGTGAAGGTTCCTTTTGATCTCGCTTATTGGCAACAGGTGGCTGCCGAGCGCTACCCCAATGGGTTACCCAAACCATATTCCGACGATCCTACCCAATGGATCTTTCACGGCCACCCACAACCTGCAAATGAACCACTGCAGGTTGTTGTTGCTCGTCTGCTCGGCTACCGTTGGCCGGCTGAGCTGGAGCCTGAGATGGAGCTGTCCCCTGATGCTCGCTCGCTGATCGGCCGCTGCGATAGTCTGATGCCTTTTGCCGATGTGGATGGCATCGTTTGCCTGCCTCCGGTGAGGGGAGAGAAATCTGCTGCTGATCGTTTGGAAAACATGCTACAAGCTGCCTTCGGCAGCAATTGGACGTCTTTGCTGCGAAATCAGATGCTAAAGCAAGTCGGGGGCAATAGCTTTGATGTCTGGTTGCGCGACAAGTTCTTTGAGCAGCACTGCAAGTTGTTCCAACACCGCCCGTTTATCTGGCAAGTTTGGGATGGTCTCAAGGATGGTTTCAGCGCTCTCGTCAATTACCAAAAGCTCAACCGCACTACCCTCGAACGCCTTATCTTCACCTATCTCGGAGACTGGATCCGCACCCAGCAACATGGTGTCGAACAGGCGCTCGATGGCGCCGACGCACGTCTGGCTGCGGCACAAAATCTTAAATCTCGCCTTGAGCTTATCCTTGAAGGCGAAGCTCCCTACGACATTTTCGTACGTTGGAAGCCTCTTGCAGAACAAGCTATAGGGTGGGCCCCCGACTTTAACGACGGGGTGCGTCTCAATATTCGCCCCTTCATGACTGCTGAGGTCCTGCGCCACAATAAAAAGCCAAAACTCAACATAGAGTGGAAAAAAGATCGCGGTAACGACATCCCTAGCGCCCCTTGGTTTACCTTGGGCCTGCAATACGGCGAAAAAGAAGGCGCCCGCATCAACGACCACCACCTGAAGTTGGCTGAAAAGAAAAAAGCGTGATAGCCGCAGTAAGCATGCTGTTGGTTATTTTTTATGCACCAATACTTAATAGGGAGATTTTATGGTCTGGCGAGTTGTGGCTGGGATAGCAGGTTTCGCGGTGGCTGGCGTTTATGGATGGATGAAAAGAGACGAAATCGTAGAGATGACAAGTGATCTTTGGGACTCTCTGATTCTTAGATTGAAAGGCAAAAAAATTGCAGTTCTTGGCGCGCGAGGCTCTGGGAAAACAACCTTGCTGACCTTTTTGTCGAAAGGAGAGCTTCCCGCAGAAACCGCCCAGACCATTATGGCGTCTTCTGTTTCTGCTCGTAGATTCTCCCTAAAGGACCTCAATCTTGATCTTAAAGAGACTAGAGATTTACCCGGAGGTGAAGGAGCTTTTGATGACTGGAAGAAACTTCACGATGAGTCAGACTATGTGATCTACCTGATTAAGTCCGCAGGGCTCGACAAGGATCGTATTGCTTATGATTTAAAAAAAATCAACGAGTGGCGGTCGGCTGAAAAATGCAAATCTAAATTCTTAATAGTAGCTACGCACATGGATCTAGACAGCGCTTATATGGCGCTGAAGCCTCAGGAGTGTGGCGACTTTTTTGATCGATTTGTAAACGATCTAGGACGCTGTCTGGCCCCGTTCAAAACCCCACCGGCGGTGATTCTTGGAAGTTTGGAAAGCCAGAAACATACGGAAAAGTTGGTGAGTGAGATTATTGGTTGGATGAATCATGCCTAGGGTTAAGGTTTGTTTTGCCCAGGCGTTGGATAACTCTGCTCCGGATCATATTGTCTGGGATGGTCAAACGTTGCCCGTTCAGTCAGAGCGGGAGCGTAGCCTAGCCTGCACATTAGTCTCGTCGGTGAGTGTGGCAGGTGAAAAACTCTATGAGATGGAGGGTGTTCGCTTGTTTTTGGCAGGGCCTCTATTTGTGCTTGAAGTGATGCCTCAAGAGCGCGATGTTGCTAATCGCGCTGCACCAATCGCTATTTGTATTGAGCGGGATGACGACGACACTGCTATGACGATCGTAGACGTCGTCCAGAGTTTTGCAGAGTCGATAGGGCGGACTATTACGGCTGATCGCATGAATTCAGTGAAGATAGCCTTGGATACGCTAGCAAAAAAAAAGCGACCCAGAGGCTGCCTGTTACCGTTTCTTTAAGCTTGCCGTCAGGCATGAAGCTAGAGACTTTCGTTAATTCATCTTACGAGGTTGTTATGAATGACAGCGTTTTTCCGGGTTTTCACGGCGCGCGCCGAGCCGTAGTCGTACTTAAACAAAACGATATTCGAAGCAGCCGTAATGACCTTTCGTATGAGGAAAAGCAGTTTCTTTTTGATGATGAAGCATTCGTACTTAGTTATCCGCCACCTTCAGATAGTCCGGCTTTGCCGCGAGCATTGATGAACATTATCGACTCTGATCTGGCTCGACCTGGGCTGGTGTTGGTTCAAAGTCCTTATGATCGCGATGCGTATGTTGAACTGGAAAAGGCTGCTGAGGCGTTTGCTATCGAAAAAATGCGTCATTTTTCCAGATTATGTCAGCTGCTAGGGGCCAGTTTTGTTGAGGCTGAGCAGGTTGAAGTTAAAAGAGGAACCGAATCTGCGGTCTACAGCGTTAAGGGAAGTGCCGGACCTTTAAAGGCGGAGGGTAAGGTTTCTACTGACGAAGAGCAGAGTCTGAGTCGGAAGTTTTCAATCAGAAGTATTTTTCCGGGTAAGGCGCCAGATGGAGAAGGTGCTGAAAAATTCCTGCGCAGTAAAAATCTCTTTGGCGATACCGTGATGCGGCAGTTGCTAGAGCAATGTTCGGATGACTCCAATCGCCTTCTGGAGCAGCAGGTGACTATCAGTCTTTCAAGCGAAACGAAGAGCACTCTTGGCGTTGTGGGTAAGCTCAACCTGCCTACTAAATTTGGTATTTCGGCAGACTGCAAGAAAATAGCTACTAGTAGCGAAGAGTATTCGCTGACATTGCTGGTTAAATTTGAAAGCTGACGGTTTTTCACGGTTTTGGCATTTGCTAAAGGTGTTCCGGAATGAGCAAGAAAATCAGTGGTGCCGAGTACCCGTTGGCGAAGATATTCAGTTCCGAATTCGACTATGTGATCCCGCCGTACCAACGGCCTTACGCCTGGACAAGGGATCAGGCGGGGGAGCTGTTTGACGATCTTTATGATTTCTTCGAGAAGGAAGTCGAGGACAGTTACTTTTTGGGCTCCGTGGTCCTGATCAAGGATGAGGGTAAACCGTTGGCCGAGGTTATAGATGGTCAGCAGCGCCTGACCACGCTGACTATTCTGCTGGCTACGCTTACCTCGCAACTTACCGGAGACAATTTCTCGTCGTTTTACAGCTTCATCCGAGAGCCTGGAAATGTAGCCTTGAAGTTGAATCCCAAGCCGCGGCTGGCCCTGCGCGAGCGCGATCGAGCCTTCTTTGCCCAACATGTCCAGGGGCTGAGGTTCGATGACTTGACGAGGATCGATCCAGCGCAGTTGGAAAACGAGTCTCAGCGCAACATCCAGGGGAATGCCCGGTTGCTACTGGAGCGTTTGGCGACAAAATTTACAGGCAACGAGTCAAGCCTGGTCGATTTTGGCTCCTTCCTGCTCATGCGCTGCTTTTTGGTAGCCGTGACGACGCCGAGTCAGCAGTCGGCGTTCCGGGTGTTTTCCGTGCTGAACAATCGCGGGCTGGATCTATTGCCCACGGACATTATTAAGGCGGAGGTGATCGGCAAGCTGGCTGAGGATAAGCGCGATGATTTCAATGATCGTTGGGAGGAATTGGAAGTCGCCACCGGTCGTGATGGTTTCAACGAACTGTTCGGTCATATTCGCATGATTTACGCCCGCTTCAAGGCGCGGCGGATGCTGCTGGAGGAGTTTCGGGAGCATGTGCTGAACAAGGTGGAGTCGTCCGAGGCACTGATCGATAAGATAGTTACTCCCTACGCTCAGGCGTATCTGGTAGCGAAGAACGCACAGTACATATCTTCTACTAATGCCGGGAAGATTAATGAGCTGTTCACCTGGCTGAACAGGATCGACAATTCTGATTGGGTGCCAGTCGCGATAGCCTTCCTGGCCCGTCATGGTAGCGATGCGAATACAGTTTTGGATTTCGTCACCCGTCTGGAACGATTGGCGGCCTATCTACATATCACGGCGCGGAACGTGAACCAGCGTATCGAGCGCTACGCCCATGTTCTGGAGGACATCTTCAAAGACGTGCTTTTCGATCGTATCGAGCTGACCCCAGGGGAGTGTGTCTCGATGCTCAGGGAGCTAGATGGCAATGTCTACGAGCTGACAGCTCGTAGGAGGAATTACTTGATTCTGCGTCTGGATTCCTTTGTTTCTGCAATGTCGGCCAACTACACGCCCAACGTACTGACTATCGAACACGTGTTGCCGCAGACGGTCGATGCGAACAGTGAGTGGGCACGGACATGGCCCGATGTTGATGAGCGAGCGCGCTGGCTGCATCGCCTGGCCAACCTAGTACCACTAACGCGGGCACGTAACTCAAAAGCGTTAAACTATGACTTCGACAGGAAAAAGTCGGCATATTTTGCCGGCAATAGTGGTGTTAACGCTTATGCCTTGACCAGTCAGGTACTGCACGAGGCTGAGTGGACTCCTGTGGTTGCGGAACGTCGTCAGAAAAGCATGCTTGAGGTGCTCAAGCGGGACTGGCGATTGGTGTAATGGCAGTCATCCTCCTACAGATCGAATAAGGGACGGATTCCGAACCCTGGTGAAGTTGAATACGGTCACGTTCAATGTGGGTTGGTGAGCAACGTATTCGCTCTGGAATGCAAACGTCACGAGAAAAAGCTATCGGCATACTTCGAGTCATTAAAGGTGGCTGGTGGAAGTGTTTTGATCGCCTGGCTCCGCTTCAGATTTTGGGTCTTGGATTGTAGATGTGGCGCTTGCCCCGAGGATAACTGGTGTTTTGAAAGCTTGAAGCGCAATGGATCATCCCTCAGGATCTGACGATGCTGACGACCGGCCAGTACATATGGATTGCGAGCAACAGTAATGAAAGTAATTGAAGCCCTGATTAAAAGCCTGCGTTCAGCAGCGCAGTACAACGCGAGTGCTCAGGTTGCGCCAGCGGCAATCCTTTGGACTGACAAGGAGCGTGAGTGGCTACCGGTAATGACTCAGTTGCAGAGCGCATTACCCGAGCTTTTCTGTCTAGGTAGCTATAAGCCAGAGCGTCGGCAAGGTCCGGCCATCTGGCTCAAATGCGTGCTTGCTGATGCCTTGCCTGAAGTTTCATTGCCTACTGGTCTCATTCCAATTATCTATTTACCTGGCGTCAGTCGTCAGGATCTTCGAGCAATTGCAGCCTGTCCACCCGATTTGCAGCCTTTGGCTGAATTGCAATATCGCGGAACCTTATGGAGCCAGATAAATGCCAAGGACTGGACGCTTAATGCATTTCTTGTTTCTCGCAATGGCGGTCTGGCGTTGGATGTGGCTCAAGATGGCAAGACCCAAGCGGCTTTGTTGCGTGCTTTAGAGCCGTTATTGGACAGTGAGATAGCGCAATTACAGAACCATCGGCTTGAGGCCAGTGATTTCAATCAGTTGCTCAGTACCGATGCGGTGCGAGACGTCTTGACCTGGATGTCCGATTCCAAGGCCGTACAAGAGAACTGGGCTGGGCCGCGTTGGGAAGCATTTGTAGGGATCTGTCATAGCGAGTTTCAGGTCCACCCTGAGCGCGACGGAGACCTAGTCGCTGCAGAAAACTTCTGTGGTCGGTTGGGGGCCTGGGCGAGGGTCTGGGAGCGCTTTGCCGAAAATACGGCGGCTTATTCTCGTTTGCCAGCCTTATTAATGCGCTGTCAGCCTGATTTGGCAGCTGATGTGTCGAGTTTCCCAAGCTACA
Organism: Pseudomonas sp. F-14 TE3623; assembly: GCF_053629015.1. NCBI lineage: Bacteria > Pseudomonadati > Pseudomonadota > Gammaproteobacteria > Pseudomonadales > Pseudomonadaceae > Pseudomonas > Pseudomonas sp. F-14 TE3623. The sequence continues at coordinate 1,577,695 of NZ_JBRJHM010000001.1, forward strand.
ACCACGAGCAAGAAGCTGAGTTGTTGAAACAGCTCAATTCTCTAGTTGGGCAAGGATCGTCCGTGTTACGTCAGCGTCTAATCACGCTTGAACAGCATCATGGCGTGCGCCGGAGTTGGGTGTGGGCAGAAATGGGGTTAGCGCCTTTGGCTCGTCTGCTTGAACCTCTGGTGTTGATTGCCGGGCTGGTTGGCGATAGCGGTCTCTCAGGAACAAGTCCTGAAGAGATGGCTGAGCATTACCGTCACAATTACTGGAAGGTTGATGATGCGATGCTACGCGCCTTGGCAATGGCTCGTGAGCCTTCGTTGCAGGCTGTGGTGCAAGAGTTGCTGAATAACCTATATACCCCTTGGTTGCATGAGACAGCGCTCAACTTTCAGCAATTAGTGAGGCTTAAAGGGTATCCCGGTAGTCGAGGGGTTAACGAAGCAGTTGCGGCCTACCAGACTGCTGGTGAGGTTGTGTTCTTCGTTGATGGTCTGCGCTACGACGTGGCACAGCGCTTTGCCTTGCAGTTACAGGCGCTGGGAGAGGTTAGGCACGGCTATAACTGGTCGGCATTGCCCTCGGTCACGGCTACAGCAAAAGCAGCGATCTTGCCAATTCACCAACAGCTTACAGGGCGCGATACTGACAGCGATTTTCAGCCCAGCCTGAAAAACGAAGACAAGCCCTTTAGTGGATATTACTTGCGCAAGCTGATGGAAGAGAGTGGTTGGCAGGTGCTTGCAGCTGATGAAAACGGTGATCCTAAAGGGCGTGCTTGGGTACAGACTGGCAATATCGACGAGGCTGGACACACAGATAAGCTGCGTTTGGCTGGCCGCATTGATTCACTCCTGCAGGATGTGTACTTGCGGGTGCAGGAGTTGTTGCAAGCAGGTTGGCGAAAAGTACGGATCGTTACTGACCATGGGTGGTTGCTGACACCCCTGCCTATGAGCAAAGTTGACCTGCCCAAGCATCTCACAGAGATCCGCTGGGCACGTTGCGCGGAAATCAAAGATACCGTGCAGACAGGTCTGCCTACGGTCAATTGGTATTGGAGTCCTGCACAAACGATTGCAGTGGCGCCTGGCGCCAGTGCATTCCTGGCTGGTCGTTACTACGACCATGGCGGTCTGAGCCTACAGGAGTGTCTGACCCCAATCCTGGAAGTGATCAACACCGTAGCCCCAGCCAAGAACCTCGCTCTGGCGACGATTACCAAGGTTCAGTGGTTGGGGCTGACTTGCCGAGTTGAAGCGCAGAGTAGCGCTGAAAATCTCCAAGTGGATTTGCGCAGCAGTCCCGCTGATGCGGCGAGCTCGATTGTGCGGTCCAAGGCTCTGAAGGGGGGTAAATGCAGCTTACTGGTGGAGGACGATGAGCAGGTAGGTGCAGCATCTGTGGTGGTGGTTCTGGATGAGGCCGGTAATGTATTGGCACGACAGGCGACTTTGGTGGGAGATGAAGCGTGATTGAACTAGATGTCCTCGACTCGAAGGCCGCGACAGCTTTCGAGGGTTATATCGTGCGCAAAGACCTCGTCCGTACCTTTGCCCGCCAATTTCCGGTGCCTACTTACGTGGTTGAATTTCTGCTGGGGCGTTATTGCGCCAGTACCGATCCGGAGGAGATCGAGGAAGGCATCGAAATCGTTGAACGCCAACTCTCCTCGCGTACCGTCAAGGCTGGCGAAGAGGAGCTGTTCAAAGCTCGTGCCTATAAGAATGGTACGGTTAAGCTGATTGACTTGGTGAGTGCCCGCTTTAGTCAGAAGGACAATGGCTATCTGGTAAGTCTGCCCAGCGTACAACTTAACAATGTGCGTATCGCAGACAAGCTGGTGGATGACAATGAGCGTCTGTTGACCGGTGGCTTTTACGCTGAAATCACGCTGGAGTACGACGCAGCCATTGCAGAAGAGCGAGGCAATCCATTCGGTGTTCAGGATCTGCGGCCAATTCAGCTCTCCAAGCGTGATGTGTTGGACAGCCTGGGTGAGGCGCGCAAGGTATTCAGCAGTGCTGAGTGGAAAGATTTCCTTTTACGCTCCATTGGTCTTGAGCCGGATAATCTGAATCCGCGGGCGAAGGATGCTTTGTTATTGCGCATGGTTCCTTTTGTAGAGCGCAATTACAACTTGGTTGAGCTGGGTCCTCGTGGAACGGGTAAAAGCCACCTGTTTCAACAGGTTTCGCCTTACGCTCACCTGATCTCTGGGGGGAAGGCGACCATTGCCAAGATGTTCGTCAACAATGCTAGCGGCCAGCGCGGCCTGGTTTGCCAATACGACGTAGTCTGCTTTGACGAGATCAGCGGTATTTCCTTCGACTCGAAGGAAGGTATCAATATCATGAAGGGCTATATGGAGTCTGGTGAGTTCAGCCGCGGCAAGGAAAGCATTCGCGCTGATGGTTCACTGGTGTTCGTGGGCAACTTCGATGTCGATGTGGAGCATCAGCAACGTGTCGGACACCTGTTCGGCCCGTTGCCTCCGGAGATGCGTGACGATACCGCCTGGATGGACCGGATTCATTGCTTTCTGCCAGGTTGGGACGTACCGAAGATGAATCGTGAGTTGACCACCGACCATTTCGGCCTGGTCAGCGATTTCTTCTCCGAGTGCCTGAGCCGTTTGCGCTATGAGAGCCGGGTCAGTGTCATGCAAAACCGAGTGCACTTGGGCGGGGCGCTTAGCGGCCGCGACACCAATGCAGTGAACAAGACGGTCTCCGGTCTGCTCAAGCTGCTCTATCCTGATGCCTCCATGGAGGTTTCGGATGAAGATCTTGAGTGGGCCGTTCGGCTGGCGCTTGAGGTGCGTCGCCGGGTCAAGGAGCAGCAAAAACGTATAGGTTCGGCCGAATTTAGGAACACCCACTTCAGCTATTTCATCGGTGACGATGGTGTAGAGAAGTTTGTGGCCACTCCAGAACTGCGCGCCGATAACGAGATTGGCGGTGATCCCCTAGAGCCTGGTCAGATCTGGACCATCAGCGAAGGTGGTGCCGACGTTGACGATAACGTGGGACTCTATCGAATTGAAGTCAATGAAGGGCCTGGTTCAGGAGTAAAAATTCTCAATAACCCGGTGCCCGCGCCTTTTAAGGAGTCGGTGCGTTACGCAGAGCAGAACTTGTACGCTAGGGCTGCTCAGTTAATAGGTGATCGTGATCCTCGTGCTCACGAGTTTACCATCCAGCTACGTGCCTTCGATGCTGCAAAGCGCGGATCAAAGTTGGGCGTCGCGGCACTGATTGCCATGTGTAGCGGGCTGCTGAAAAAGTCCGTGCGTGGCGGGCTTATTGTGGTTGGCGAGATCAATCTGGGTGGATCCATCGAGCCTGTCCATAACCCGGTGACTATTGCTGAGTTGGCGGTTGAAAAGGGCGCAAGCACACTGCTTATGCCTGTCACCTGTCGTCGCCAACTGCACGATCTTTCTGATGATATGGCGACCAAAATCGACATTCAGTTTTATCAGGACGCGCGAGATGCTTTCTTAAAGGCCATAGTCGAGTAGTTGCGTGGATGGACGAGTTTGCTCTCTCAAATAAAAATGAAGTTTAAATGGGCGGTGCTCTTCTGACTCGAATAGTCTGATTATCCGAACCCCGTGGGGCAATGAGTTTGGCCCGATGATTGAGGACGGCGTTCGTTGTGCGGAGACTTGGCTTGACGGCTCATCACTGCCGCTGTGGTGGGCACTGGCGCAGAACCGAAAGCGTCATCGCCCAGGTGATTCTCAGGAAGCGTTCGAGGCCGGTTTTCTGCTGCGTTTGCAGCAAACGCTAATCACACGGCGTGAAGCCGCCATCTCCCAATCAACCAACTTTGATGCTTGAGGCTGTATTTGACGTTTGAGATTTGCTTTTCCCGCCAAACCCTCCGATCCAGCGATCTTTGATCGCGCCGATCGGAGGGTTCACTCGCTCTTTCTTGAAGCCGCCTCGTTCCACCCTCCCATTTCAAATTTGATTAGCGTCACACCGTCGTTTACCCGTCAGAAATTACTCGCGATCGTTATCGAGCGCAGTGCAGTTCCTGTGTCAGAGCGGATCTTGTCGTGGGGCCATGGCCAGAGAAGTGGCGACACTGGCGACACCGGCGACAACCCAAGTAGGACGGGGTCTGGAGCGTGGCGACAAAGTGGCGACAGTCGCCACTTCTTGCCCACTTTACCCGGAATGCTTGACCGTCTTTTCGAGCCGGTATAACAATTGGCGCGTGGATCGCTGTCGTTGACAGCACCAGCCCAGGTAGCCAGAACCTTTAAGGCTACGCCACTTCTGTGGTGGTTCCCCCCAAGTGCGATACAGCGTCCGGCGGCTCGCACGGTCACTCCCCAAGAGTGATGGATGCCTACTCGACTTATCTGTCCACTGCGGCAGACGATGGACCTACCTCGCTGCGCTGCAGCAACCTCACCTTTCGGTACACCTCGCTGCGCCAGACCGCGCCCGTCTCTTTCTCCTGGAAAGAGACGGGCGCTCGTACCACTGCTGCAAGCCACGTCTTACAAGGCATTGCCGCAACTCTCCTCGTGACAATCGGCCTGACAAATCCGATTCGTCGCCATCCGCATCGACACAGGCACCGGTGCCGCAGCCTTTGGAAAGGCTGCACCTGACTGACAGTCAGGCATGCCCCAGGTGTCCATGTCGTTGCCTTCTCCTGCTCAGGATCTCCAGGTGCCGAACTCGTCACTCGGCACAGCCTTCACCCGCCCGCATCTTCGGATGCGACTAAGGAGGCCAGATTCATGGGTTCATGCCCTCGCTCCCGGTCGTAAGGAGCCGTTCGTTCCGCGTCAGTGAACACCTCACAGGCCGCAGGGGCCTTGATCCCTGATAACACTCAACAGCAGTGGCGGGAGCACGTGAGGACAACCAGCAATCACCGAGGAGAGGGCCCATGCAGCAGTTAGATCCGAAGCTTGAACTACCACGATCCCCTCGACCGTTAATCGAGTCGAATCCCGCGGCCGAGCCTTATCCAGTTAAGGCGTTGGGTGGAATTCTTGGGCCTGCGGTGGAGCGCATGGCCGAAGTGATTGGCGTGCCTCAGGCACTGGCTGCACAATCGATCTTGGCTGCCTCGGCGCTGGCCACTCAAGGTCATGCGGGCTTACAGCTCGACGGGAGAAATTATCCGCTGTCGCTGTACCTGATCACGGTGGCCGCGTCCGGTGATCGTAAAACGGCGGCAGACCGATTTGCGTTGCTGCCAGCACGGCAATGGGAGCGTGAACAGTGGCAGCGCCACCGCGAACAGCTCTCCCGGTACCGTGCCGCACAGCGACAGGCGCAGCGTATCAATCCTGCCGATGCCAATCCCACAAACGGCATACCGCTCGAAGCTGAGCCCTCGGCCCCTCGGCTGATCACCACGGACCCGACTATCGAGGCCCTGATTAAGGGGCTCTGCCATGACCTGCCCAGCATGGGGCTGTTCTGTGATGAAGGGGGGCAGTTCCTCGGCAGCAGCACCATGAATCGGGATAACCGTTTGAAAGCCGTGACGACCTTATCGTCGCTCTGGGACGGTAGCCCGATTGATCGTGCTCGCTCCATGGCCGGTGAAAGCCTGCGGGCTTATGACCGGCGCTTGAGCCTGCACCTCATGCTGCAACCGTACTTGGCCATGCAGTTACTCAGTGACCCGTTGCTGCAGGGGCAAGGCATCCTCGGTCGCTGCTTGATGACCTGGCCCACCAGCCTGGCCGGACAACGCAGCTACCAGGCTGTCGACTTATCCAAAGACGCCGCCCTGAAGCGATATCACCGCCGCCTTTCGGCCCTGTTTTATCAGCCCTGGTCACTTTCCACTGACGGTGCCTTGCAGCTATCACCGCTTAGCCTCAGTCCGTTGGCCCGCCGTCGCTGGATTGATCTACATGATGCCATCGAAGCCCAGTTGGGTGAGTTTGGCGAGCTGGCCAGCGTACGGCCTAGCGGATCGAAGGCCGCCGATAACCTGCTGCGCGTCGCTGGCATCCTGGCAGTCGTGGAGGAGAGCGGTGTGGTAGAGGTCGACCATATCCAACGGGCCTCCGCTTTAGTCGGCTACTACCTCACCGAGATCCAGCGCCTGACCGAACAGGAACCGGTGTGCCGGGTAAAGGAGGAGGCGGACCGGCTGCTGCGCTGGCTGCAGGTCAAGGATTGGAAACGCTTCAGTATTCGGGAGCTGAACCGCAACGGTCCCCGCTTTGCCCGTAAGAGCAGTCGTCACGCCGCCAAGCTGCTGGTCGAGTTGATTGATCATCAGTGGCTGATCACCGACGGCCACACCTTCGAGGTGCGCCATGTTCAATCTTGATGAAGCGTTGCGTAACCATCTGGCTCAGCGCCAAAAGGAGCCGAAAGTGCGATTTGTCGCCGCTACCGTCGCCACTTTGTCGCCACACTTAAAGCCAGGCAGGACAAGGGTTGTCGCCGCTGTCGCCGCTGTCGCCGCTGTCGCCACCACCCACAAAACTATTGCCTCGACGACAGCCATCATCCAATGGTTAAAAGAGGAGGGCGCGCATCTCTACGTCACCGACAACAGGCTGTGTTTTCGCCCGACTGATTGGGACCAGTTCGCCATCGTGAGTGCTCACTGGCGAGCCCTTTTGCATGCTCTCACTGCAGTCGATCAGGAGCAGAAAAATGGCTCGGGTCGGTAAGCGAACTGGGTGTAATTTTGGCTTCGGTCGCCAGCTCAGCTATGCCGGGCCGCAAGCCCTGAAAGATCTGTTTGGCGACGGCCATTTTGCTACCGTCAAAGCCCATAGCGATCGCTGGCAGGCATTCGTGCAGTGGTGTCGATCCAATGAAGGACCGGGACTCAACGACGCGCGACAGATCGACCACGAGATCCTCATGCGGTACGCCGCTCACATGCGGGAGCAGGTCGATCAGGGCAACGTCGGCATCGCCACCGCGCAAAACCGCCTGTCCAGCGTTAACCGAACGATGGCCGCTCTGCGCGGTGATCAGTGCGTCAAAATCCCCAGTCCGAGCAAGGCGCTGGGCTTGCAGCGCTCAAGCGTGCGTAGTGAGGCCCCGCAAGGCCAAGACCGTGTGCAGGTCAGGCTGATTGCGCAAGCGCTGACAGAGCGACAGCAATCGAGAGTGAATGCCATCGTGCTCATAGCCCGTGAGACTGGTATGCGCCTGCGTGAAGCGATCTTGGCGGACCTGCCACGGTTGCAACGAGAAGCCCAACGACTGGGCAAGATCAATATCCAGGACGGCACCAAAGGCGGTCGATCAGGCGCGTCCGCACCGCGTTGGATTACAGTCACTGATCAAGTCCGCGGCGCCCTGGCTAGGGCCTGCGAGGCGTCACCCAGTGGCAGTCGGAATTTGTTGGCACCCGATGAAAGCTACAAAGACTTCATACAAAAAGTCGTGCGGCCGGCACGGGACCTCCTGCATGAGCAGGGTTTGAAAGGCTTTCATGAACTGAGAGCGGCTTACGCCTGTGAGCGCTATGAGCAACTGACCGGCTTCCCTGCACCGGTAAATGGCGGCCGTGATCACCGAGAAAATCGAGAGCTTGATCAGCGTGCACGACGTCAGATCAGCCACGAGTTGGGACATAACCGCATCGATGTGGTGAGTGCCTACATCGGAGGTCGGCGATGACGTCCGAGTTCGATATGGCGTTGTTTCTGAGCCCCGTGCTCAAAGGTGCGCATGCCACGCGGCAGCGGCACATCAGGCAAGCAGAAAGGATGCACGAAGTAATTCGTGAACGCTGGAGTTGCGCAACTCCCTGGTCCTGGAAGGAGAAGCACGTGAAATGGTTTTTCGAACACTCTCTGCGTTGCTCAGCTCCAGCGACCGTCTACTACTACGAATTAACAGCAGGGCTAATCCGCCGCAGAAAGGCGCAATTCGTTGTTATCTGATAGACGCTTTTAAGCGTGAGCCCCTGAGTATGGGAATGCGGAGCCTTCCCATACTCAGGGGCTTGGCCAAAGAAGCGCAGGCATACGACAGATTTGGCGACAGTCGTCACTTCTGTCGCCTTGCTGCGCGACACGGATTGTCGTCGGCGTCGCCAATCTTTGGATTCTCAGCGTATAGGCACGACGTTGCGGTCCCTGGGTTGATTGATGGCAGATGCCGAGAGGCTGCCGGTGGCCGCCTTCTGGATATGGTCACTCCACCAAGCCATCATCGGACGCCGGCGTTCGATGTAATCCGCTCGGTTGTAGGCGCTTCGAACTTCGTCTTTATCGACATGCGCCAGCGCGACTTCGATTAGCTCCGGATCCCATCCGTGCTCGTTCAGGATTGTGCTGGCCATGGAGCGCATGCCGTGGCTGACCAAGCGGTCCTGAAAGCCCATTCGTTTCAACGCCATGTTGGCTGTCTGGCTATTAGCGTGGGTACGCGGGTTTCTATCTGCCGGGAACACGTATTCTCTGTGGCCGCTGTGGGGCTTGAGTGTCTCCAGTAGCGCGAGTGCTTGTTCAGTCAGCGGGATGGTATGCGGGCGACGCTTTTTCATACGCTCCGGTGGGATGCTCCAAATGCGTTTGTCGCAATCGATGTCTGCCCACCGAGTGGTGGCCGCCTCGACAGGGCGGGTCATCGTGTGCAACTGCCATTCGATCAGACAGCGCGTGACTCGCTTGATGCTGGCATTCGCGATTTCCATCATGAGCTCCGGAAGCTCGTCAGGTCGTAGCGCGGCCATGTTCTCTTTCTTGGGTTTCTTGAACACCGCCCGAATGCCACTGAGGGGGTTCGCAAAGATCAGTCCTGAATTGACCCCGTAGGTCATGATCTCGTTGAGTCGTTGGCTCAGACGCTTCACTGTTTCGAGGCTGCCTTTGGCCTCAATCGGGCGAAGGAGCTTGATCACCATAGGAGCACTGACTTCAGAGAGCGGCGTCGATTTCATGCTCGGAAAAACATGCAGCGTGAGTGAACGCCAAATGTCCTCGGCATACGCTGGCGTCACTGAGTCTTTCTTCAGTTCGAACCAGGCAGTGGCTATCTTCTCGAAGGTGTGTTCGGTCTCAGCCAGTCTGGCTTGCCTTTGCTCATCGCGCTGGGCTTTGGGATCGATGCCTTGAGCAAGTAGCTCTCGCGCCTCGACTGCTTTCTTCCGAGCATTCGCTAATGAGAGGTCGGGGTATGGGCCGAGCGCCATATTGATACGGCTTCTGGTTAACGGCTCGCGGTAATTGAAATTCCACATCATCGAGCCGCTGGCGCGTACTCGAAGCTGCAAGCCATCGCCGTCGCTGAGGACGAAGTCTTTACCAGTTGCCTTGACTGCCTTGAGCTGGCGATCAGAGAGGCGGGTTGCGTTAGTAGGCATGGGGCTACCTCCAGCACCGTTTTGGTATCCTGAAAATAGCACCTGGTAGCCCGGGATACCACCTGGGATACCAAAGCGCCTGGAACTCAAAAAACCTCCAAAGCCCCAAAAAGCCCTGAAACCCCGTATTCACTGAATCTTAGGCACAAAAAAAGACGTCCGTGGACGTCTTTAGATGTTGAAGTGGTGGAGCCGGGGGGATTTGAACCCCCGTCCGCCAGTACTCCGCTGTCGGTACTACATGCGTAGCCGTGTCTATTAAGTTAACCCTCAGCGACCCGACGGGCAGGGTGCTTTGGGCGAGTTGTGTAAGTTTTAGCCGCTTCGTCCACAACGTACTGCACGGCGATTCTGTTCTATATGACAATCACTTTGGGTTTACAGACATCCCCTGATGATTGCTGGACCCGAAGGTACCAGGAGGGAAGGGCTAAGGCTGCTTACGCAGCGAGAGCGTATTCCCCGTAGGTTTCGTCATTGGCAACTATAGAAAGTTGCAACAGTGGATTTACGAGTTCTGTTACCAACTCGGCATGCACCTAAAGTTTCGCAACCGGCGTCGAATCCTAAACGGCCCCGAACCTGCTGTGTGTAACCAGCAGGCAAGCGCAGTGTACGCCAATGCGCGCGGCGAGTCGACCTTCTGTCCTTACCTGCGCATCGGGACCAGCGTCGGATTGGCTCTGGCCCGGCCCTAATGGCTATTCATGTGGCTTTGAATGTCTTGAAGAGCCTGCTGCGTCAGGGATACACACTCTCTGTCATTGTTGGCGGCGTGGGCGGCCTTGGCTTGTTCGGTTTTAGTGATGACGACGCCTTTGGTGGCGGCGTCCAGCGTGGCTGCGCTGGACAGCTTGCTGTTGACTTCCTGGAGCTTCATTACGCATTGATCGCTATCGTTTGAGGCGTATGCGGAGGAGGCCAGCATTGTTGCAGCGATGAGCAGTCCAGCCAGGGCGGAACGCTTCATGGGTATCTCCTGGAACGGGGGGAATTGGGCCACGCTGATTGGGGCTTAACAAATGGACTGTGATGGCGTGCAAGGGTTCTGTTTTTGCGGGCGTTAGGGTGAAAGATTTTTCCGGGAGACGGGAGCGAAAAAGGGACAAGAAACGCCTGATGCCAGTCAGTTAAGACGAAATGCAATCTGTTGCAGCTGCCGAGCTTGCGAGGCTGCGTTCGGCTGCGAAGCAGTCGTCTGTCTGATGCTCCGCAAGCTTAGGGTTTACAGGGCTCAGAAGGCCAACCCGAAGGTTGGCCCTCACGCTTATGAGCTTTTACCGTCTTTGCCTGCATTCTGGATCTCTTGCAGCGTTTGAGTTGTTTCAGAGATGCATTTTTTGGTGCCTTCCTCGGTGTTTTGCGCCTGGTAGGCCTTGGCTTGCTGGACGCTGGCCTCGACGCGAGTTCTGATTTCCGGCGCCAAGGTCTCGGACTTGGCATTGGCGATGGCTTGCAGGTTGGTTGCACAGAGATCATCGCTGGCGGCAAACGAGGAGGAGGCCAGCATTGAGGCAGTAACGAACAGACCTAACAGTACAGAGCGTTTCATGTGTATCTCCTTGAACTGAGGGTCCAGGCATCGCTGGCCATCAGGACAGGCTGCCAATTTTGGGAAAGGTCCCACGTTTGCGGGACTTGATCGGTGGACTGCGACGATGCGTCAGGGTTCTATTTTTCTTCAGGTCGCCCTGGCCTGCGTTACTCGATCCACCAGATAAACCAGCCCGTGGTAGTCAATTCCACCGTGTTGTGTCAGACCAATCTCACAGGTGCGGCTGGTGGAAATCCCTTCGCTGCATTGCTGTACCGCGTCCTTGAGCGTGCGTAACGAATGGGCATTCAATTCTGGGGTGGTAAAGCCCTTGTCACCGGCAAAACCGCAGCAGTGAATGCCTTCCGGGATGACCACGTTATTGCTGCATTTGCGCGCGAGATCAATCAACGCCTGGCTCTCACCGAGATGCTGAGTGCTGCACGTGACGTGTACCGCGATCGGCGCATCCTGGGGGGTGAAATCGAGACGATCCATCAGGTGAGTACGGATGAAGCGCACCGGGTCGTACAGGTCCAGTCGCACGTCGCCCAAGTCCTGAACCAGCCGCAAGGTGCAGGGGCTGGTGTCGCAGTAGATCGGGTCGAGCCCGCCGCGGCTGGCGTGCAACAGGGCGCCGATCAGTTCCTGGCGTTTGTGTTCGGCCTGTTCGGCGTAGCCTTTGGAGGCGAATGGCTGACCGCAGCAGAGGTTGTCCTGATTGTCCGGAAAAACTACCTGGTAACCGGCCTTTTCCAACAGACCACGGGTTTTTTCGTACAGCGACATTTGCTCTTTATCACCCGCTGCCGGGCCCATGACCCGCGACACGCAGGCCGCCAGGTACACCACCCGAGGCCGCTCGTCCGACACGGTCGGGCTGAAACGAATGGCTCTTTCCGGCTGTGGCATGGCGTTGGTCCATTGCGGAACCTGACCCTTGGACAGCCGCGTCAGCGATGCCGAAAGCTTCGCCAGGCGTGGTGCCCCCAGCAGCATCCGCGCACCGTTGGCGACGTGCAGGGTGAAGCGCGCGCCTTGCAACGCGGTGGCGAAATTTCCCTCTATCCAGTTGGCGGTTTTCGTATGGGTTGCCTTACGGCCTCGGAGCTTTTTCACCAGCTCGCCGGTGTTGATTCCTACAGGGCAACGTTGTGCACACAGGCCTGTCGCAGCGCACGTATCGATGCCTTGGTATTCGTAGGCCTGCTCCAGCTCGCTGGTGTCTGTGCCGGCGCGTTTCTTCGCTTGAATGTCACGCCAGATCACGATGCGCTGGCGTGGGCTCAAGGTCAGGCCTTTCGATGGGCACACCGGTTCGCAGAAGCCGCATTCGATGCACTTATCCACAATCTCATCGGCGGCGGGCAGCGGTTTCAGGTGCTTGAGGTGGATCTGCGGATCGTCGCTGAGCACCACGTCCGGGTTGAGAATGCCGTTAGGGTCGAGCAGGCGTTTGAGTTGCCACATCAACTGATAAGCATCGCTGCCCCATTCCAGCTCGACGAAAGGCGCCATGTTGCGACCGGTACCGTGTTCAGCCTTCAGCGAGCCGCCGAATTCAACGGCCACCAACTGCGCGACGTCGTCCATGAACGCCTGGTAGCGTGCGACTTCTTCCGCGCTGTTGAAGCCTTGGGTGAAGACAAAGTGCAGATTGCCTTCCAGGGCGTGTCCGAAAAGGATCGCTTCGTCGTAGTGATGTTTGTCGAACAGCTCGATCAAGCGGTTGACGCCACTGGCCAGCTGTTCCACCGGGAAGGTCACGTCTTCGATGATCACCGTGGTGCCGGTTTTGCGCACCGCGCCGACGGCAGGGAAGGTGTCTTTGCGGATCGCCCAGAGCCGGGCATTTTCCATCGGGTCTTCGGTGAAGTCGACTTGCTTCTCTACCGGGAAACCGGTCAGCGACGCCATGATTTGCGTCAGTTGTTCCTGGAGCAAAGTGGAAGAGGCGGCGCGGGATTCGATCAGCAGGGCGCAGGCATTGGTCGACAGTTGTTGTACGAAAGCCGGCATGCCGGGTTTGTCCTGCACCGAGCGCAGGCTGCGACGGTCCAGCAATTCCACCGCCGATACGGGTTGGCTTTTCAGCACGGTGACGGCGTTGCAGCAGGTTTCTACATCCGGGAACACGATCAGCGCCGACGCCTTGTTCGGGTGGTCGATCACCGTGTCGTAAGTCACCGCGCTGATAAATCCGAGCGTGCCTTCGGAGCCCACCAGCAAGTGGCTCAAGATATCCACAGGCTCGTCGAAATCCACCAGCGCATTGAGTGACAGCCCGGTGGTATTTTTCAGACGATATTTGTGGCGAATTTTCGCAGCCAGTTCGGCATTGGCGCGGGTCTCGCGGCCCAGCGTCGCCAGACGTTCCAGCAGTTCGGCGTGGCTCTCATGGAAGGCCGCCACACTGGCGGCGTCTTCGGTATCGAGACGACTGCCATCAGCCAACACCAGACGAATCCCGGCCAGTGTGTGATAGGTGTTCTGCGCCGTGCCGCAGCACATGCCGCTGGCATTATTGGCGACGATGCCGCCGATTTTGCAGGCGTTGATCGATGCCGGGTCTGGGCCGATCTTGCGTCCGAACGGTGTCAGCCAGGCGTTGGCCTGGGCGCCAATCACGCCCGGTTGCAGACGGATCTGCATACCCTGGCCACGAATCTCGCGACCGTTCCAGTTATCCCCCAGTACGATCAGCACCGAATCGCTGATGGCTTGGCCAGACAAGCTGGTGCCGGCGGCGCGGAAGGTCACCGGGACTTTATCCCGTTGCGCCAGTTTGAGCAGCGCCACCACTTCGTCTTCGGACTCGACGCGGATCACCAGTTTCGGAATCAGCCGGTAGAAACTGGCGTCGGTGCCGAAGGCCAAAGTCGACAGCGGGTCGTCGAACCGTCGTGCCTGAGGAATCAGTTGCTGCGCATCTCGCAGGAAAGCCGCCGGTAGACTCATTGATCCTCCAGGATTAGAACGACCAGGTCTTTCGGGCCGTGGGCGCCGTAGGCCAGTATTTGTTCGATGTCGGCAGTCTTAGACGGGCCGGAGACCAGCAAGGCGTTGGTCGGCATGCCTTGGGCCCATTCGAATTCCTGCTGTACCTGATAGAAGTTGTCGCGGATTTCACTGGCCTTGAGCAGGGCGAAATGCACCGGCGGCACCAGGCTCATCAGGCGCGGTTCTTCCCGCGTCGGCCAGAGAATCAGGCTGCCTGTCGCGGCGATCGCGCCGAGGGTGGTGGTCAGGCTGGCCGGGGTGTCGTTGAACAACTCGGCCTTCCATTCCTCGACCGGACGCTCGTAGGCTTTGAGCGCGGGCAGGCCAGGATTTTTCGCCCAATGCTGAGTGATGCGTTGACCGTGAAGTGTCGTCGGCGCAATCAACAGGCTTGGCAGCTGGCGATCCTGCAGCAATTGCGCCAGCAATTCGGGCCAGCCATCTGCGGACGTCAGATGAATTTCGGTGTGCACCGCTTCCATCAGTTTGCGCAGTTGCGGGATGCGTTGCTCTGGCGTGTAGGTGTAGGGCGCGGTCACCAGTTCGATATCGAAGTTGTCAGGCACCGGCGTGGTACCCGTCAGACTGTTGCGCAATTTGGCGAGGATATTTTGCTTGGCGCTCATCAGCGGTCTCCCTGTTTGGCCAAATGCTCGCGGGCCATGTCATGCAGTGAGCGGGCGGCGGGTTTCGGTGCGCTGTGGTTCTGGGTCCATGGGCCGACGTTGCTCGGCGTCAGCGCGCGCAGGCGAGTGGCGAAGAAACCGAACAGGCGATAGAGCGTTGGCGAACTGTTGAGCTTCGCCCAGGCGTTCCAGATAGACCGTTCTTTGCGCGAGTACTTGCTGCCCTGACCGCGCATGACCTGATGTGGGCTGTCCGGCGCTTTGACGTTCTCTTCCCGTAGGCGACGAAGTAATGCGGGGATCGGAATTTTTACCGGGCAAACTTCACCGCAAGCACCACATAACGAAGACGCACTTGGGTGGTCGGGGACTTTCGCCAGGCCGACCATGTGCGGGGTGATGATTTTTCCGATAGGCCCAGGGTAAACCTCCCCATAGGCATGGCCGCCGATTCGGGTGTAGACCGGGCAATGATTCATACAGGCGCCACAACGGATGCAGTTCAGGGTCTGGCGTAATTCGCTGTCGGCAAACGCCTGGCTGCGACCGTTGTCGAGCAATACCAGGTGCACTTCCTGCGGGCCGTCGAGTTCATCTTCCTTGCGCGGCCCGGAGATCATGTTGACGTAGGTGGTGATCGGCTGGCCGAGTGCCGAGCGGGTCAGTAGCGACAACAGCGGTACAACGTCCCGCAGGTTTTCGACGACTTTCTCGATGCCCGTGACGGCAATGTGTACGGGCGGCACGGTGGTTGACATGCGCCCGTTGCCTTCGTTTTCCACCAGCAACAGAGTGCCGGTTTCGGCCACGGCGAAGTTGACGCCGGAGACGCCGATGTCTGCTTCGAAGAATTTCTGTCGCAAGACTTTGCGACCGATCTGAATGAGTTGGTCAACGTCCTTGGTGTACTCCACGCCAAGTTTGTCGTGGAACAAGGACGCGACCTGACCGGCATTCTTGTGGATCGCCGGCATAATGATGTGTGAAGGCTTCTCGTGGTCGAGCTGGACGATGAATTCACCCATGTCCGACTCCAGGCATTCAATGCCTTGAGCCGCGAGGACATGGTTCATCTCCATCTCTTCGCTGACCATCGATTTGCCCTTGATCACTTGCCGCGCCTCGTGAGCGCGGATGATCGCCAAGACGATGCCATTGGCCTCGTCCACCGTTTCCGCCCAGTGCACTGTCACACCGTTGCGGGTCAGGTTCTGTTCAAGCTGCTCAAGCAGGTCGGGCAACTTGGATAAAGCACGGGCGCGGACAGCATTGCCCAGCACTCGCAGATGTTCTCTTTCATGGGCATCGCTGAAGGACGCTGCCCGTTTGCTCATCAGTGAATCCATCGCGCTGCGAAAGTTGTTTCGCAGTTGCGTATCAGCCAAAGCCTCGTGAGCCCGGGCGCGAAAATCTTCTTCTACTGTGACCGTAGGAATAATCGTGGAGGTGCTCATCGGGCACCTCCGGTACGCTGCCACAGGAAACTGGCCAGATGCTGGCCGCGCAACGCTTCCTGCTGTTTCTCCAGTGAGCCATTGATGTTCATCAGGCAACCGCAGTCGGCACTGAGTACCTTGTGCGCGCCGGATTCCTTCAACGCCCGGGTCTTGTCAGCCACCATCGCGCCGGAAATATCTGGCATACGGACGCTGAAAGTCCCACCAAAGCCACAGCATTCACTTTCGTGGCTGTGGTCGACTCGTTCCACATTGCTTAGCTGCGCCAACAACTCACGGCCGTGCAGGTGGGTGTTCATTTCTCGACGTGCCGAGCACGACGTGTGCAACGCCACTTTGACCGGTTCGCCGCTGTCCTTGAGCTGCACCTTGCAGACAAACAGCAGGAATTCGGCCAGCTCATAAGTCCGTGCCGCGAGGGCCTGAACCTGTTTCAACGTTTGCGGCTCGTCCTTGAACAAGTCGGCGTAGTGTTCGCGTAACATGCCCGCGCAAGACCCCGACGGCACCACCACCGGATAATCGCCGGCAAACAACGCCAGTTGCGAGCGTGCCACGGTCCGGGCCTGTTCGGTGTAGCCCGAGGTGTAGGCCGGTTGCCCGCAGCAACTTTGCCCTTGCGGGTATTCGACACGAATGCCTTCGCGTTCCAGCAGATGAATCGCGTCCATCCCGGCTTCCGGGTAGAACAGATCCACCACGCAAGTCCCGAACAGGTAGACCCGTGACGGTTTTTCGCTGGGGTATTGCCGAGGCTCGGGCAGTGGCGGGGCGACGCGGGTCGCGTTCGGCACTGCGTTGTAAAAAAGCTCGCTCATCAGGCGTGTCTCCGGGTGGTCCCGGTTATCCGTCCGCTGAGGCTGCTGAATATAGAGAGGGAAGCTTTCAGCAGCCTTGCAGACCCGGTTGTGAATAGCTGACGCCGGGGCGTAACCCAGTGTCGGTTTTTTCCGTGCCGCGTGTAGTTCTTAGTGCACCAGCATGCCGGTGAACCAGTAAGCCTGAGCCAACGTGATCAGGCCGACGATCGTTGCAAAGAATAGGCTGTGCTTGAGGGTGAAGCGGAACAGATCCGATTCCTTGCCCACCAGCCCGGTCGCGGCGCAGGCCACGGCGATCGATTGCGGTGAAATCATCTTGCCGGTCACGCCGCCGCTGGTATTCGCCGCCACCAGCAAGGTGTCGTTGACGCCGATCTGGTGCGCGGTGGTTGCTTGCAGCGAACTGAACAGTGCGTTGGACGAAGTATCGGAGCCGGTCAGGAACACGCCGAGCCAGCCGAGGAACGGCGAGAAGAACGGGAATGCCGCCCCCGTGCCTGCCAGTACCAGAGCCATGGTCGACGACATGCCCGAGTAGTTGGTGACGAAGGCGAAGGCCAGCACCATGCCGATGGACAGAATCGGCCAGCGCAGTTCGTAGAAGGTCTCTTTAAAAGTGGTAAGACCAGTTTTTAAATTGATCTTCAGCACCAGCATCGAGATCAGCGCCGAGAAGAAAATCGCCGTGCCGGTCGCGGAAATCGGATCGAGTTTGAACACCGCCGGAATCGCCGTCGGGGCGGTTACGATCGGGGCGACCTTGATCACCATTTGATCCAGATGCGGAATCGCGAAGTTGAATACCCAGCCATACATCGAGCCGCCTGCAGCGAACATCGCCTTGAACGGTTTCAGCGTCCAGATGGTGACCAGTACGGTGAGGATCAGGAACGGCGACCAGGCTTTGAAAATTTCCCCCAGGCTGTAGGGCGAAGCCACGGTGGTGCGCGGTTGGCCGAAACCACCTGCGCTGGCCACCACGGAAGCCGAGACTGCGCCGACGATGTGCGCGCCTGCGGCACGTTTTGGCTGCCAGATTTTCAGGAATAGTGTCAGGGAAATCAGGCTGGCCAGCGCCGAGGTGATGTCCGGCAGTTCCGGGCCGATGAAGTTCGAGGTGAAGTATTGGGTGATGGCGAAGCTCAAGCCGGCCACCAGTGCCGCGGGCCAGGTTTCCCGAACGCCGCGCAGGCCGTCCATCATGAACACCAGCCAGAACGGCACGAATAGCGACAGCAATGGCAGCTGGCGACCGGTCATGGCGCCGATCTTGAACGCGTCGATGCCGGTGACTTGCCCGGCGACGATGATCGGAATCCCCAATGCGCCAAAGGCTACCGGCGCGGTGTTGGCGATCAGGCACAGGCCGGCGGCGTACAGTGGGTTGAAGCCCAGTCCCACCAGCAGTGCGGCGGTAATCGCTACCGGTGCGCCGAAACCGGCTGCACCTTCCAGGAACGCGCCGAAGCAGAAACCGATCAGCAGCACTTGCAGGCGTTGGTCGTCGGTGATCGACAGCACCGAGCTGCGGATCACTTCGAATTGGCCACTTTTAACCGTCAGTTTGTACAGGAACACCGCTGCCACGATGATCCAGGCAATCGGCCACAAGCCGTAGGCGAAGCCATATCCGGCTGCCGCGAAGGCCATATCGACCGGCATCTGGAACGCGAAGATTGCCACGGCAATCGACAGCGCGAGGGTAATGCTGCCGGCCACGTGGCCTTTGAGGCGGAACACGGCCAAGGCCAGGAAGAAAAATACGATGGGGATGACGGCCGCGAGTGCGGACACGCCGAGACTGCCGAGCGGGCTGTAGAGCTGTTGCCAGGTTTGCATATGGGGTGGCCCCTAATTGTTGTTGGTCAGGCACTGGTCAGCGTTCTTGGATAATTGGTAATACCAATTTACAATCGCTGTTGGCTAGGGTAAAAGCCTTGTATGCGGTGTGTCAATTTGCCGCCCTAAAACTTTTGTCGAATGAGCGGTGCAGAACGCATCTGATCTGTTCGATCAAGCGTCGTCTGGTAGGTGCTGATGCAGCGCCGATAGGCCAGAATAGAGAGCCCGGCGAGCCGCCGGGATCGTGGAGAATTGAGTGATGGGGTTTGATCAGATTCGGCAGCGCCGTTTGTCTGACGATATTGTCGAGCAGCTCGAAGGGATGATTCTCGAGGGCACATTGAAGGCCGGCGAACGCCTGCCGGCAGAGCGTGCGTTGGCCGAGCAGTTCGGCGTGTCACGCCCTTCGTTGCGCGAAGCGATCCAGAAACTGGCGGCCAAAGGGTTGCTTGTGAGCCGTCAGGGCGGCGGTAACTACGTGGTGGAATCCCTGGGCTCGACGTTCAGCGATCCGCTGTTGCATCTGCTGGAAAGCAACCCCGAGGCCCAGCGCGATTTGCTGGAGTTTCGTCATACGCTGGAAGCATCCTGTGCCTACTACGCGGCATTGCGTGCCACAGACGTGGATCGCGAGCGGCTGACTGCAGCCTTCGATGAATTGCAGGACTGCTATTCGCGCCATGACGAAGTGAGTCGGGTGGAAGAGGGGGCGGCGGATGCAAGATTTCATTTGGCAATCGCCGAAGCCAGTCATAACGCGGTGTTGCTGCACACCATTCGTGGTCTGTTCGACCTGCTCAAGCGCAACGTGGTGACCAACATCGGCGGTATGTACAAACAGCGCTCCGAAACACGCGACATGTTGATCGCGCAGCACAGAGAATTGTATCTGGCGATTATCGAAGGTCGGGCAGAGCAAGCGCGGGAAGTTTCCAGTCGGCACATTTTGTATGTGCAGGAAGTGCTGGAAGAGGTGCGTCAGGAAGTGCAGCGCGTGGCTCGGGCGGAGCGGCGCAAGGGGATGTAGTCAGGCGGGTGTTTGCGGTGAGACATTCGTGGGCAAGCCTCGCTCCTACAGGATTGCGTGGTCCGGTGTAGGAGCGAGGCGTGCCCGCGAAGGCGATCTCAAGGTAAAGAGTTAATCTTCCTTGCCCTTGTTGCGCACCGCACGCTGCAACTCACGACCGGCGTCGCGTTCGCGTTCGGTATCACGCTTGTCGTATTCCTTCTTGCCCTTGCCCAGAGCGATCTCGCACTTGACCATGTGCTTGCTCCAGTACCAGGAAAGGCATACGCAGGCGTAACCTTTTTGCTGCACGGCAGCGGCCAGCTTTTCCAGCTCGCGCCGATTGAGCAGCAATTTCCGGGTGCGGGTCGGATCAGCGATGACGTGGGTACTGGCAGTCATTAGCGGCGTAATGTGGCTGCCGAGCAGCCAGGCTTCGCCATCCTTGAGCAGTACGTAACTGTCAACCAGTTGTAGCTTGCTTGCCCGCAAACTTTTTACTTCCCAGCCGGCCAGGACCAGACCAGCCTCGAACTTATGCTCGATGAAGTAATCGTGTCGCGCCTTTTTGTTCTGCGCGATGGTCCCTGTTGGGTGTTTCTTCTGTTTAGCCATAGGGGCGGCATTATAGGGAGTTGCAAGCGAGTCGGCTACGGTATCGCTACGTGCTTGAGCAGGTTGATTGAATCCCGGACAATGCGGCCTCTTTTTTGAACGCTTGGGCGTGATAACGATGTCGACAGACAAGGTTTCTGTCCACGGCAGTTGGGCTAGCCGCTGGGTCTTCATACTCGCCGCGACCGGTTCGGCCGTGGGGCTGGGTAGTATCTGGAAATTCCCTTACATGGTCGGCGTCTACGGTGGCGGAGCCTTCGTGCTGATGTTCCTCGCCTGTATCGCGCTGATCGGTATGCCCGTCATGCTGGCCGAAACCCTGATCGGCCGCCGCGCGCGGCAGAGCCCGGCGAATGCCTTGAAGGTCCTGGCGCTGGAAGCGGGGCATTCGGCGAAGTGGTCCTGGGGCGCATTTGCCGGGATGATCACGGCGCTGCTGATTCTGTCTTTCTATAGTGTGGTCGGCGGCTGGTCGCTGGACTACATCATTGATATGGGCCGTGGCGACTTCGAGGGTGTGACGGCAGACCAGGTCGGCGCTTATTTCGGCAATGTGATTGCTGATCCATGGCGCCTGACACTTTGGCATACGATTTTCATGCTCCTCTCCGCCGTGGTGATCGCCAAAGGTGTGGTCGCCGGTCTGGAGCGCAGCCTGCGGATCATGATGCCGCTGCTGTTCGTGATGATCCTGGTGCTGCTGGGTTACAGCATGACCACCGGTCACTTCATGGAAGGCGTGCATTTCATGTTCGACTTTCATCCGGAAAAAGTGCTCGACGGCTTGCTGCCAGCGATGGGGCACGCTTTCTTTTCCCTGAGCGTGGGCGTCGGCTCGATCATGATCTATGGCGCTTATATGCCGAAGAGTTCGTCGATTTCCGGGACTGTGGTCGGCGTAGCACTGCTCGATACATTCGTCTCTCTGGTGGCCGGTCTGGCATTGTTTCCGATTGTGTTTGCCGCGGGCCTGAACCCGAGCGAAGGACCGGGGCTGATGTTCGTCAGCCTGCCGTTTGCCTTTGGTAACGTGGCGTTCGGCCAGTTGATGGGCGTAGTGTTCTTCGTGCTGGTAGCGATTGCGGCCTGGAGTTCGGCGATTTCCCTGCTCGAACCGATGGTGGCTTACCTGGTTGAACGCACGAAGATCAGCCGCGCCTGGGTCACCTTCTGGTTGGCATTCATCTGCTGGTTCGTCGGTCTGGGTACCGTGTTTTCCTTCAATATCTGGAAGGAAGCCAAGTTTTTCGTGAACGAAGGCGGGATGTTCCACCTCTATCAATGGGAGGCAGCCGGTGGTCTGGACTTCTTTGGTGTGATCGATTTCTTCACCTCGCGGATCATGTTGCCACTCGGTGGTTTGTGTTTCGTGGTGTTTGCGGGCTGGGTGATGGGGCGTGAAGCGGTGCGCGACGAATTGTCGATCCGCCGTCCGGTGCTGTTCGCCTTGTCCCTGTTCTTGATGCGCTATGTGGCGCCCATCGGCATTCTTGTAGTGTTTGCCGCCCAGCTGTGGAAGTAACGCTGACATGACGACACACATTCAACGTTCGGCCCTGCTGCCGTATCCGGCACAAGCGCTTTATGACTTGGTCAACGACGTGGCCCGCTATCCGGAGTTCCTGCCGTGGTGCTCGTCGGCGGAAGTCCTGGAAAGTACTCCTGAGCTCATGCGTGCCCGCGTCGGCGTGGCCAAGGGTGGCCTGAGTCAGCACTTCGTGACGCGTAATACCTTGGTGCCAGGACGTTCGATCGAGATGAACCTCGAGGAAGGTCCATTCAGCCAGTTGCACGGCGTCTGGGTGTTCAAGCCGTTGGGCGAGAAGGCCTGCAAGATCAGTCTGGACTTGTCGTTCGACTATTCGGGGCCGCTGGTGCGTGCGACGTTGGGGCCTTTGTTCAATCAGGCGGCGAATACGCTGATGGACGCGTTTTGCCAGCGTGCGAAGCAGATGCATGGTTGAGGCAATGATCAAGGTCGAAGTGGTGTATGCCGCTGTTGATCGTCAGGTACTGCTGACCGTAACGGTGCCGGTGGGTGCAGCGGTGCGAGATGCGTTGCTCAAATCCGGCCTGAACAGCGAATTCCCTGAGCTGGATCTAGCCAGTTGTCCGGTTGGGATCTTTGGCAAAGTGATCGCTGAACCGGCCAATCGTCCGGTTCAGGCCGGGGATCGCCTCGAGATTTACCGGCCGTTGCTTGCCGATCCGAAAGAAGTTCGCCGGTTGCGCGCCGCCAAAGCGGCCGAGGCCAAAGCCCGGAATCAGTGATCCGGTTAAACGCCAGACGATAAAAAACCCGGACATGCCGGGTTTTTTATTGCGTCGCAAATTATTGCGGCGAGGTTTCCAGCGGTTCTGGCGTCGGGATTGGAACGGTTTCCACGTTGTCCACGTCCTTCTGGATCTGGTCCAGCAACGAGCCTGGCTTGACCGGTTTTTCTGGCTTCGGCTTCTCGGCGTTTTCTGCAGGCGTGGTCACGGTAGTGTCACTGTCCTTGCCGAGAATCGCTTCGTCGCGGCTCACGCCTGGCATGAAATCGCCAGAGAGGCTGACAAGTTGATCATTTGGGTTGAAGATAACGCTAATGCGTTCCTGTTGGCGTTCACCGCCACCCGGTTGCAGGCTGTACAGATAATCCCAGCGATCGGCATGGAACGTGTCAGTCAGCAGAGGGTTACCCATGATAAACCGTACTTGCCGGCGGGTCATTCCCGGGCGTAACTGGTCTATCATGTCCTGCGTGACGACATTGCCCTGCTGGATGTCGATTTTGTAAACCCCGGGGAATGAACAACCGGCGAGTGCGAGCAGTCCCACAAAGGTGAAACTGGTTAGCAAGAGCTTGGTGTTTTGCATCGGTGGGCGACTTCCACTATCTTGGCTGGGACAACGTAAACGCCGATCATACCCGCATTAAGAGAAGCTGCGAAGCAGCATCGCGAGAAAGCTGACCATGGTTGAAAATAGCGAACTACGCAAAGCCGGCCTCAAAGTGACCCTTCCACGGGTCAAAATTCTGCAAATGCTCGATTCCGCCGAGCAACGCCACATGAGTGCCGAGGATGTCTACAAGGCGCTGATGGAGGCTGGTGAGGACGTCGGTCTGGCCACGGTTTACCGTGTTCTGACCCAGTTCGAGGCAGCTGGCCTTGTGGTGCGGCACAACTTCGACGGAGGCCATGCGGTCTTCGAGCTGGACGACGGCAAGCATCACGATCATATGGTCAACGTCGAAACCAGTGAAGTGATCGAATTCTTCGACGAAGAAATCGAGCGGCTGCAGAAAGCAATCGTCGACAAGTATGGCTTCGAGATGGTTGATCACAATCTTGTACTGTACGTACGCAAGAAAAAGTAAGCATGTCGCGCGAACTTCAGGTTCGCGAAACGAACGAAGGCGACCCCAGGGTCGCCTTCGTGCTTTCTACCGTTCTTAAATTTTCGCGGTAACGACCATCTTTTTCGCGTGAGCCAGTGATTCCTTGGTGAGGTCGATGCCCCCCAGCATCCGTGCCACTTCTTCGACACGATCGGTCTTGCTCAGTTTGGAGACTGCCGTATGCGTGGCGTCTTCACCGCGAACCTTGTGTACAAATAAATGTTGATGCCCTTGCGCCGCCACTTGCGGCAAGTGAGTCACGGTTAGAACCTGCCCACGCTCCCCGAGGCGCCGCAGCAGCTGGCCGACAATCTCGGCGGTCGGGCCGCCGATGCCCACGTCCACTTCGTCGAACACCAGGGTTGGCACCCGCGAGGTCTGCGCAGTGATCACCTGAATCGCCAGGCTGATACGCGACAGTTCTCCACCCGACGCCACTTTCGCCAGGGCTTTCAACGGTTGCCCCGGGTTGGCGCTCACCAGCAGTTCTACCTGTTCAAGCCCATTGGGCAGCAGTTCGTCGCTGCTGTTGGGGCGCAGTTCGATGGTGAAGCGGCCGCCGGGCATGCCCAGGCGCTGGATTTCCTGTTCCACGGCACTGGCCAGGCTGCTCGAGGCTTGGTGCCGCAGATCGCTCAGATCCCGAGCCTTCTCCTGATAATGGCGGGCGTAGGAGGCCAGCTCATCGCTCAATCGCTCGATGGATTCATCGTTGGCGTTCAGGGTTTCGATTTCATCGAGTAGCTTCTGCTGCATCTCGGCGACTTCGGTCGGCTGGATGCGGTGTTTGCGTGCCAGGGTGTAGATGGCGTCGAGGCGCTCTTCCAGGTACTGAAGACGTGCCGGGTCGGCGTCGAAGTTGTCGAGAAAGCGGTTCAACTCGCCTACGGCTTCTTCAACCTGAATCTGCGCACTGGTCAGCAGGCTGCTAGCTTCGCCCAAGGCGCCGATCGAATTGTTCACGCTCGATAGGCGGTTAAGGCTGGCGGTCAGCGCGTTCAGTACGTTGCCGGAATCACTTTCGCTGCATTGTTCGACCACTTGCCGACAAATACCCAGCAAGGTTTCGGCGTTGGTCAGGTTCTTGTGTTCCTGTTCCAGCTGCTCCAGCTCGTTTTCGCCGAGGCCGAGGTTTTCCAGTTCTTCGAGTTGGTAGCTGAGCAACTGATGGCGGGCGCGCTGTTCGTCGCCGGAGTTGGAAAGGCGTTCCAGTTCCTGGCGGGTCTGGCGCCAGCGTTGGGCAGCCAATTGCACCTGGCGGGCCAGGTCTGTGGCACCGGCGTATTCGTCGAGCAGACGGCGGTGAGTATCGGTTTTGAGCAGGGATTGGTGTTCGTGCTGGCTGTGGATATCGATCAGCAACTCGCCCAAGGCTTTCAGGTCGCCGAGGGGGCAGGGGGTGCCGTTGATATAGCCGCGGGATCGCCCTTCAGCGGTGATCACTCGACGCAGGATGCACGGGCCGTCGTTCTCGAGGTCTCGTTCGGCCAGCCAAGCGCTGGCTTCCGGGATGTCGACCAGATCGAAGGTGGCCAGGATATCGGCCTTGTCGGCGCCCGGGCGGACCACGCCGCTGTCGGCGCGATCGCCCAGGGTCAGGCCGAGGGCGTCGAGCATGATCGACTTGCCGGCGCCGGTTTCCCCGGTGATCACGCTCATCCCGCGATCGAGTTCGAGATCGAGATGTTCAACGATGGCGTAGTTGTGTACGGACAGGTGCACCAGCATAAAGGCCGCTCCCAGGCTTTAGGTCTGGTTATTTATACAGTGTTTTGTTTCGGGCTGACAATGCCCCCTCTTAGGTCGATTTGCTTGATTGAAGGAAATCCTTAGTGCGATGAGGAATGACAATGCAGCTGTTTTTTGTAGGGTTAATCATCAAATAGCCCTTGAAGCTGAATTTTGCGGCCCCATATACCGGGCAGAAGCGCGAGTTGAGCTCGCGGACGATATTGGAAGGAGAAATCTATGGCTGACGAACAGACAGTGGATACGCAAAATCTAGACGCCAACCAGGGCCCCGAGGCTTCGGGTGAAGACCTGGCGGCTCGTGTGCAAGTGCTCGAAGAGCAATTGGCTGGTGCGCAGGATCAGGCTT
The DNA here is from genome assembly GCF_053629015.1 of Pseudomonas sp. F-14 TE3623. Lineage (NCBI taxonomy): Bacteria > Pseudomonadati > Pseudomonadota > Gammaproteobacteria > Pseudomonadales > Pseudomonadaceae > Pseudomonas > Pseudomonas sp. F-14 TE3623. The sequence goes on from NZ_JBRJHM010000001.1 coordinate 1,603,389, forward strand.
TGCGTGTAGCCGCCGATCTGCAGAACGTCCGCCGCCGTGCCGAGCAGGACGTTGAAAAGGCTCACAAATTTGCCTTGGAAAAGTTCGCTGGCGACCTGCTGCCGATCATCGACAGCCTGGAGCGCGGTCTGGAGCTATCCAACCCTGACGACGAAAACATTCGTCCGATGCGCGAAGGGATCGAGCTGACCCTGAAAATGTTCCAGGACACCCTGAAACGCTATCACCTGGAAGCGATTGATCCTGAAGGCGAACCCTTCAACGCTTCGCATCACCAGGCAATGGCCATGCAGGAAAGCGCCGACGTCGAGCCAAACAGCGTGCTCAAGGTGTTTCAGAAGGGCTACCAGCTTCACGGTCGCCTGCTGCGCCCGGCCATGGTCGTGGTCAGCAAGGCACCTGCACCGGTTTCGCCTTCGATTGACGAGCAGGCTTGAAATTAGCCGCAAGGCCCCCATTTAGAAGTCAAGCGTTTAAGTGCTACCGCAGTCAGCCACCACTACTGCGGCATCCAAATCCAAAGTTTCGGGAGAGTGAACATGGGCAAAATTATCGGTATCGACCTGGGGACTACCAACTCCTGCGTCTCCGTGCTGGAAAACGGCAAAGCCAAAGTGATTGAAAACGCTGAAGGCGCGCGTACCACGCCGTCGATCATCGCTTATGCCAACGACGGTGAAATCCTGGTTGGCCAGTCGGCCAAGCGTCAGGCAGTGACCAATCCGCATAACACCCTGTACGCGGTGAAGCGTCTGATCGGTCGTCGTTTTGACGAAGAAGTCGTACAGAAAGACATCCAGATGGTCCCTTACAAGATCGTCAAGGCTGACAACAACGACGCCTGGGTTGAAGTGAACGGCCAGAAAATGGCGCCGCCACAAATTTCGGCTGAAATTCTGAAGAAAATGAAGAAGACCGCCGAAGACTACCTCGGCGAGCCAGTGACCGAAGCGGTGATCACTGTTCCGGCCTACTTCAACGACAGCCAGCGTCAAGCCACCAAAGACGCCGGCCGCATCGCGGGCCTGGACGTTAAACGTATCATTAACGAACCAACCGCAGCCGCACTGGCCTACGGTATGGACAAGGCGAAAGGCGATCACACCGTGATCGTTTACGACCTGGGCGGCGGTACTTTCGACGTTTCCGTGATCGAAATCGCTGAAGTCGATGGCGAGCACCAGTTCGAAGTGTTGGCCACCAACGGTGACACTTTCCTGGGCGGTGAAGACTTTGACATTCGTCTGATCGACTACCTCGTTGACGAGTTCAAGAAAGAAAGCGGCATGAACCTCAAGGGTGACCCGCTGGCCATGCAGCGCCTGAAAGAAGCCGCTGAGAAAGCCAAGATCGAACTGTCCTCGAGCCAGTCGACCGACGTGAACCTGCCGTACATCACTGCAGACGCTACCGGTCCTAAGCATTTGAACGTGAAAATCTCCCGCGCCAAGCTCGAAGCGCTGGTTGAAGACCTGGTTCGGCGCACCATCGAACCTTGCCGCATCGCGATGAAAGACGCCGGTATCGACGTTGGTTCGATCAACGACGTGATCCTGGTCGGCGGTCAGACCCGTATGCCACTGGTTCAGAAGCTGGTGACCGATTTCTTCGGTAAAGAAGCACGTAAAGACGTCAACCCTGACGAAGCTGTTGCCATGGGTGCTGCTATCCAGGGCGCGGTATTGGCCGGTGACGTGAAAGACGTTCTGCTGCTCGACGTTAGCCCGCTGACCCTGGGTATCGAAACCATGGGCGGCGTGATGACCGCGCTGATCGAGAAAAACACCACGATTCCTACCAAGAAATCGCAAGTGTTCTCGACTGCCGACGACAACCAGGGCGCAGTGACCATTCACGTACTGCAAGGTGAGCGTAAGCAAGCCGCACAGAACAAGTCCCTGGGCAAGTTCGACCTGGCCGAGATTCCACCAGCACCACGTGGCGTGCCACAAATCGAAGTGACCTTCGACATCGACGCCAACGGCATCCTGCACGTCGGCGCGAAAGACAAGGCTACCGGCAAGACTCAGTCGATCGTGATCAAGGCCAACTCCGGTCTGTCCGAGGAAGAAATTCAGCAGATGGTTCGCGATGCTGAAGTGAACGCTGAAGAAGACCGCAAGTTCGAAGAGCTGGCCAGCGCCCGTAACCAAGGCGATGCCCTGGTTCACTCGACGCGCAAAATGGTCGCTGATGCTGGCGATAAAGTGAGCGCTGAAGAGAAGACTGCAATCGAAGCAGCTGTAGTTGCCCTGGAAACCGCCATCAAAGGCGACGACAAGGCCGCTATCGAAGCCAAGGTTGAAGAGCTGTCCAAGGTCTCTGCGCCAGTGGCTCAGAAAATGTACGCTGATCAGGCTCAGCCAGCTGAAGGCGCGGCGCCGAAAGACGAATCGGCTGAAAAGGCTGACGACGTTGTCGATGCCGAGTTCGAAGAAGTCAAAGACCACAAGTAAGTTGTTGGTCGCCCGGTTGACTGCCTTCAGGCGGTGACTGGTAGGATGTCGCCGCGCGGGAGCTTGCTCCCGCGTTGGCGTGTCTGGAGTAAGCGAATTTTTACAGCATGCGACAACGCTCGGATGTTGGCGGTATGACCGGAAATGCTCCTGCTTTTCGAGTCGAAAGTACCGCATCGAATCAAAGACCAGGATCGTTGAATTGACGTGAGTTGGGTCCGGGCCTGTATTGGGGCTCAACGAGTTTGGCGAGGCTCAGGAGAGGTTTGTCGAACGTCCTTAAGAGTGCAAAGACTTATGGCAAAGCGTGACTATTACGAAGTATTGGGTGTTGAGCGTGGTTCAAGCGAAGCGGACCTGAAAAAGGCCTACCGTCGCCTGGCGATGAAGCACCACCCGGACCGTAATCCCGATGACAAAGCGTCGGAAGATATGTTCAAGGAGGCCAACGAGGCCTACGAAGTGCTGTCCGATTCCAGCAAGCGCGCGGCTTATGACCAATACGGTCATGCCGGTGTCGACCCGAGCATGGGTGGCGGCGGTGCCGGGTTTGGCGGTCAGAACTTCTCCGACATCTTTGGCGATGTCTTCAGTGACTTCTTCGGTGGCGGCCGCGGCGGTGCTCGTGGCGGCGCTCAGCGCGGCAGCGACCTGCGTTACACCCTGGAGCTGAACCTGGAAGAGGCGGTGCGCGGCACGACCGTGAATATCCGCGTTCCGACACTGGTCAACTGCAAGCCGTGCGATGGTTCGGGTGCCAAGAAAGGCTCCTCGCCGATCACTTGCCCGACGTGCGGCGGTATTGGTCAGGTGCGCATGCAGCAGGGCTTCTTCTCGGTGCAGCAGACCTGCCCGCGCTGCCATGGCCAAGGCAAGATCATTTCCGATCCGTGCGATTCCTGCCACGGCGAAGGTCGTGTCGAAGAGTACAAGACCCTGTCGGTGAAAGTGCCGGCCGGTGTTGATACCGGTGACCGCATTCGTCTGTCTGGCGAAGGCGAGGCGGGTGCGCAGGGTGGCCCGACTGGCGACCTGTACGTGGTGATCAATGTGCGCGAGCACGCAATCTTCCAGCGTGACGGCAAGCACCTGTTCTGCGAAGTGCCAATCAGCTTCGTCGACGCAGCGCTGGGCGGCGAGCTGGAGATTCCGACCCTCGATGGTCGGGTCAAGCTGAAGATCCCTGAAGGGACTCAGACCGGTAAGCAGTTCCGTGTTCGCGGTAAAGGCGTCGCGCCGGTTCGTGGTGGCGGTGCTGGTGACCTGATGTGCCGCGTGGCGGTCGAAACCCCGGTCAACCTGGGTCGTCGTCAGCGCGAATTGCTGGAGGAGTTGCGCAGCTCCCTGGCGGGTGACAACAGTCATTCTCCGAAAACCACCGGTTGGTTCGAAGGCGTGAAGCGCTTCTTCGGCGATTTGTAAGGAGTCGGCATGCGACGTATAGCTGTGATGGGCGCTGCCGGGCGCATGGGCAAGATTCTGGTCGAGGCAGTGCAGCAACGCGCGCCGCTGACCGGCCTGACGGCAGCCATCGTGCGCCCCGGCAGCACGCTGATTGGCGTGGATGCCGGTGAGCTGGCATCGCTGGGACGAATCGGTGTGCCGCTGTCCGGTAAGCTGGATGCGGTGGCCGATGAGTTCGATGTGTTGATCGACTTCACGCTCCCTGAAGTCATGCTGAAAAACCTGGCGTTCTGCCGTAAGGCGGGCAAGGCCATGGTGATCGGCACGACGGGGTTGGACGCCGCGCAGAAGCAGTTGCTGGTCGAGGCGAGCGAAGATATTGCGATTGTGTTCGCGGCCAATTTCAGTGTCGGGGTAAACCTGTCGCTGAAGCTGCTCGATATGGCGGCCCGTGTGCTGGGCGATGACGCGGATATCGAAATCATCGAAGCCCATCATCGGCACAAGATCGATGCGCCTTCAGGCACGGCTCTGCGCATGGGCGAAGTGATCGCCAATGCACTCGATCTTGATCTGCAGAAGGTTGCGGTTTATGGTCGTGAAGGACACACCGGTGCGCGTGAGCGCGAAACGATCGGCTTCGCGACTGTTCGCGGTGGTGATGTGGTCGGTGATCATACGGTGCTGTTCGCCTGTGAAGGCGAGCGACTGGAAATCACTCACAAGGCATCCAGTCGCATGACCTTCGCCAAGGGCGCGGTACGTGCAGCTTTGTGGCTGGATGGTCGTGAGCCAGGCCTTTACGACATGCAAGACGTGCTCGACCTGCGGTAAGATGTGCCCGAAATCGGGTTCAAACTCAGCGTTTGGGCCCGGTTTTATTCCGCCAAGCGACGTCCTGTCGCATTCTCCGGCCTTTAGGGCTCATTGGCGGTAGACCAAAAATGCCTTTTTCTGTAAGCTACAGCTTTAGTGTGTCCACTAAAAGCGCGCAGAATAATTCGATGAAGAAGCGGGGTGACGTGTCCATACGTCACTCCGCTTTTTTACAACCTGCGATCGCCCTTTCAGGCTTTATTTACGGGAGGTCTTCTTGACTAAGCCAGCCATACTCGCCCTTGCTGATGGCAGCATTTTTCGCGGCGAAGCCATTGGAGCCGACGGTCAAACCGTTGGTGAGGTGGTGTTCAACACCGCCATGACCGGCTATCAGGAAATCCTTACCGATCCTTCCTACGCCCAACAGATCGTTACCCTGACGTACCCGCACATCGGCAATACCGGCACCACGCCGGAAGACGCCGAGTCCGACCGCGTCTGGTCCGCTGGCCTGGTCATTCGTGACCTGCCACTGGTTGCGAGCAACTGGCGCAACACGATGTCACTGTCCGACTACCTGAAAGCCAACAATGTGGTGGCAATCGCCGGTATCGACACTCGCCGCCTGACACGCATCCTGCGTGAGAAAGGCGCACAGAACGGCTGCATCATGGCCGGTGACAACATTTCCGAAGAAGCCGCCATCGCCGCTGCTCAGGGTTTCCCTGGTCTCAAAGGCATGGACCTGGCAAAAGTCGTCAGCACCAAAGAGAAGTACGAGTGGCGCTCGACGGTCTGGGATCTGAAAACCGACAGCCACGCAACTATCGAAGCCTCCGAGCTGCCATACCATGTTGTGGCCTACGACTACGGCGTCAAGCTGAACATCCTGCGCATGCTGGTCGAGCGCGGTTGCCGCGTGACCGTGGTGCCTGCACAGACTCCGGCCGCCGAAGCGCTGGCACTGAAACCTGACGGCGTGTTCCTGTCCAACGGCCCGGGCGACCCTGAGCCATGCGACTACGCGATCCAGGCAATCAAGGACGTGCTGGAAACCGAGATTCCGGTGTTCGGCATCTGCCTCGGTCACCAACTGCTGGCTCTGGCCTCCGGCGCCAAGACCCTGAAAATGGGCCACGGCCACCACGGTGCCAACCACCCGGTCCAGGATCTGGACAGCGGTGTGGTGATGATCACCAGCCAGAACCACGGTTTTGCGGTAGACGAAGCGACCCTGCCAGGCAACGTTCGGGCGATCCACAAATCGCTCTTCGACGGCACCCTGCAAGGCATCGAGCGTACCGACAAGAGCGCCTTCAGCTTCCAGGGTCACCCTGAAGCCAGCCCTGGCCCGAACGACGTAGCGCCACTGTTTGATCGCTTCATCAACGAAATGGCCAAGCGACGCTAATCGCTCGCCCTGATGTAGCGAAGCCTGAGGGCGGTCCCGAAACCGGTGGCCCCCTCAAGGCTTCAGAGATTGAACAAGACGGCTTGCCGACTGACCTGCGGATTTGAGTGACAACCCATGCCAAAACGTACAGACATTAAAAGCATCCTGATTCTCGGCGCTGGCCCGATCGTGATCGGCCAGGCCTGCGAATTCGACTACTCCGGCGCCCAGGCCTGTAAAGCCCTGCGCGAAGAGGGTTACCGCGTCATCCTGGTGAACTCCAACCCGGCGACCATCATGACCGACCCGGACATGGCCGACGCCACGTACATCGAGCCGATCAAGTGGCAGACCGTTGCCAAGATCATCGAGAAAGAGCGTCCGGACGCGCTGCTGCCAACCATGGGTGGCCAGACCGCTCTGAATTGTGCACTGGACCTGGAGCGCGAAGGCGTTCTGGAGAAGTTCGGCGTAGAGATGATCGGCGCCAACGCGGACACCATCGACAAGGCTGAAGACCGTTCGCGTTTCGACAAGGCGATGAAATCCATCGGCCTGGACTGCCCGCGTTCGGGTATCGCCCACAGCATGGAAGAAGCCAACGCGGTTCTCGAGCGTCTCGGCTTCCCGTGCATCATTCGTCCGTCCTTCACCATGGGCGGCACCGGTGGCGGTATCGCTTACAACCGTGAAGAGTTCGAAGAAATCTGCGCCCGCGGTCTGGACCTGTCGCCGACCAAAGAGTTGCTGATCGACGAATCGCTGATCGGCTGGAAAGAGTACGAGATGGAGGTTGTCCGCGATAAGAAGGACAACTGCATCATCGTCTGCTCCATCGAAAACTTTGACCCGATGGGCGTGCACACCGGTGACTCGATCACCGTTGCTCCGGCACAAACCCTGACGGACAAGGAATACCAGATCATGCGTAACGCCTCGTTGGCGGTACTGCGTGAGATCGGCGTGGAAACCGGCGGCTCCAACGTTCAGTTCGGCATCTGCCCGGACACTGGCCGTATGGTCGTGATCGAGATGAACCCGCGTGTATCCCGCTCTTCGGCACTGGCCTCGAAAGCCACTGGTTTCCCGATTGCGCGTATCGCTGCCAAGCTGGCGATCGGCTACACCCTGGACGAGCTGCAGAACGAAATCACCGGCGGCGCTACTCCTGCATCCTTTGAGCCTTCCATCGACTACGTAGTGACCAAGCTGCCACGCTTCGCCTTCGAGAAATTCCCGAAAGCCGACGCGCGCCTGACCACTCAAATGAAGTCGGTCGGTGAAGTCATGGCCATCGGCCGGACCTTCCAGGAATCCCTGCAGAAAGCCCTGCGCGGTCTGGAAGTGGGCGTTTGCGGCCTGGACGAGAAGCTCGACCTGAGCAACCCGGAAAGCATGAGCATCCTCAAGCGCGAACTGACCGTGCCGGGCGCCGAGCGTATCTGGTACGTCGCTGACGCGTTCCGCGCCGGCCTGTCGGTCGAAGATATTTTCGGCATGAACATGATCGATCCGTGGTTCCTGGTGCAGATCGAAGATCTGATCAAGGAAGAAGAGAAGGTCAAGACCCTGGGTCTGGCCAGCATCGACCACGACTTGATGTTCCGCCTCAAGCGCAAAGGCTTCTCCGACATGCGTCTGGCCAAGCTGCTGGGCGTGACCGAGAAGGCTCTGCGTCGCCACCGTCACAAGCTGGAAATCTTCCCGGTTTACAAGCGCGTTGACACCTGCGCGGCCGAGTTCGCTACCGACACCGCTTACCTCTACTCGACGTACGAGGAAGAGTGCGAAGCCGCGCCGTCGGGCCGCGACAAGATCATGATCCTCGGCGGCGGTCCAAACCGTATCGGCCAGGGTATCGAGTTCGACTATTGCTGCGTACACGCGGCACTGGCCCTGCGCGAAGATGGTTACGAGACCATCATGGTCAACTGCAACCCGGAAACCGTTTCCACCGACTACGACACCTCCGATCGTCTGTACTTCGAGCCAGTGACCCTGGAAGACGTACTGGAAATCGTCCGCGTCGAGAAGCCGAAAGGCGTGATCGTCCAGTACGGCGGCCAAACCCCGCTGAAACTGGCGCGAGCCCTGGAAGAAGCCGGCGTGCCAATCATCGGCACCAGCCCTGACGCCATCGACCGTGCCGAAGATCGTGAGCGCTTCCAGCAAATGGTTGAGCGCCTGAACCTGCGTCAGCCGCCAAACGCCACCGTGCGCAGCGAAGACGAAGCAATTCGTGCCGCCGCCAAGATCGGTTACCCGCTGGTGGTTCGTCCGTCCTACGTACTGGGCGGCCGCGCGATGGAAATCGTCTACGAAGAAGAAGAGCTCAAGCGCTACCTGCGTGATGCGGTGAAAGTGTCCAACGACAGCCCGGTGCTGCTCGATCACTTCCTCAACTGCGCAATCGAAATGGACGTGGATGCAGTCTGCGACGGCACCGACGTGGTGATCGGCGCGATCATGCAGCATATCGAGCAGGCCGGCGTTCACTCCGGTGACTCTGCGTGCTCCCTGCCGCCGTACTCGCTGCCTGCTCACATCCAGGACGAGATGCGCGAACAGGTCAAGAAAATGGCCCTGGAACTGGGCGTTGTCGGTCTGATGAACGTTCAGTTGGCGCTGCAAGGCGAAGACATCTACGTCATCGAAGTCAACCCGCGCGCTTCCCGTACCGTTCCGTTCGTGTCCAAGTGCATCGGTGTTTCCCTGGCAATGATCGCGGCTCGCGTGATGGCCGGTAAAACCCTGAAGGAAATCGGCTTCATCAAAGAAATCATTCCGAACTTCTACAGCGTGAAAGAGGCGGTGTTCCCATTCGCCAAATTCCCTGGCGTGGACCCGATCCTGGGCCCAGAGATGAAGTCCACCGGTGAAGTGATGGGCGTGGGCGACACCTTCGGCGAAGCCTTTGCCAAAGCCCAGATGGGTGCCAGCGAAGTACTGCCGACTGGCGGCACCGCGTTCATCAGCGTGCGTGACGATGACAAGCCACTGGTTGCAGGCGTGGCCCGTGATCTGATCAACTTGGGCTTCGAAGTGGTCGCCACTGCCGGTACTGCCAAGCTGATCGAAGCCGCAGGCCTGAAAGTGCGTCGTGTGAACAAGGTAACCGAGGGTCGTCCGCACGTGGTCGACATGATCAAGAATGACGAAGTCACTCTGATCATCAACACCACCGAAGGTCGCCAGTCGATCGCCGATTCCTACTCCATTCGTCGTAATGCCTTGCAGCACAAGATCTACTGCACCACTACCATTGCTGCTGGCGAAGCTATCTGCGAAGCGCTGAAGTTCGGTCCCGAGAAGACCGTGCGCCGCTTGCAGGATCTACACGCAGGATTGAAGGCATGATCAAATACCCAATGACCGTCCAGGGCGCGAAAGCCCTGGAAGAAGAACACGCTCACCTGACCAAGGTCGTCCGTCCGAAGCTTAGCCAGGACATCGGTACGGCCCGCGAGTTGGGTGATTTGAAGGAAAACGCCGAATACCACGCTGCTCGCGAGCAGCAGGGTATGGTCGAGGCGCGGATTCGTGACATCGAAGGCCGGATTCAGAATCAGGTCATCATCGACGTCACGACCATTCCTCATACCGGCAAAGTGATTTTCGGCACCACCGTTGAAATCGCTAACGTCGAGACTGATGAGCGCGTCACTTACCACATCGTGGGTGAGGATGAGGCTGACTTCAAACTCGGCAAGATTTCGGTGGGCTCGCCACTGGCCCGCGCCTTGATTGCCAAGGAAGAGGGGGATGTGGTCGCCGTGAAAACGCCGGGTGGCGTTATCGAGTACGAGATTGTCGAAGTTCGCCACCTCTGAAAGAAGGCGCCCGCTACGTGCGGGCGCCATGCTTTGGCAACTAACCCAAATGTTGTGGGTTGGCGGCCTGTGGCTGTTGCACGTTGGTCTGCTGCCGGTGCTGGGGCGAATAGGCCTGGCACCGCTGCTGATCGACGAAATCGCAGGCATGCTGAATACGCTGATGGTGGGATTTGCCACGGCGTGTGTGGGTTTTCAGGCTTTGGTGCTGGTTCAGGCCAAGGGCCTTGCCAGTCTATGGCGCGATATTCGTGGGCAACTGCTGATGATGGCGCTGTTTGGGGGCGCGATGTATTTCGCAGTCCACGTCGGCTGGCCGCAGGCGGTGCATTGGCAGCTGTTCAGCTATCTTGTTCTGGGGTTTTCCGGGCTGGTGCTGGTGATGCAACCGGTGCCGGGATGGAGTGTGAGGGTGCGCGAAGCACACCCTTGACCCTTGTCATCACTTGAAGCGATGGACGTTCGACAGCTGCTTGTTGACGCTGAAGTTCTTGCGGTAAATCAGAGCCATCTTGCCGATGACCTGAACCAGATCGGCTTTGCCGGCCTTGCAGAGTTCTGCAATGGCTGCCAGGCGCGATTCGCGATCGAGGATGTTGAGCTTGATTTTGATCAGCTCGTGATCCGCCAAAGCGCGTTCAAGTTCGGCTAACACACCTTCAGTCAAACCGTTGTCAGCCACAATCAAAACTGGTTTCAGATGGTGGCCAATGGATTTGTACTGTTTCTTCTGCTCTTGAGTGAGCGGCATAATCTGACCCTTTAGTCTGGATTCTGTAAAATGGCGGCCATTTTACCCGAGGGTTCGTGGATCCGCCCAATTAATCACGACCCTTATCATCGAGGTGCCCAATGGCGCGTTCCAAGACAAGCCTTGGTTGGCTGAAAAGACATGTCAATGATCCCTATGTGAAGCAGGCGCAGAAGGATGGTTATCGCTCGCGTGCGAGTTACAAGCTTCTGGAGGTCCAGGAGAAATACAAGCTGATCCGTCCGGGTATGAGCGTTGTCGACCTGGGTGCGGCGCCCGGCGGCTGGTCGCAGGTCACTAGTCGGCTGATCGGTGGTCAGGGGCGTCTGATCGCCTCGGACATCCTGGAAATGGACAGCATTCCGGACGTGACTTTCATCCAGGGTGACTTCACCCAGGACGAAGTGCTCGCTCAGATCCTTGAAGCCGTGGGTAATTCGCAGGTGGACCTTGTGATTTCCGATATGGCCCCCAATATGAGTGGTACGCCTGAGGTGGACATGCCAAAAGCCATGTTTCTATGTGAGCTGGCTCTTGATCTGGCGGCTCGGATACTCAAGCCGGGTGGTAATTTCGTGATCAAGGTGTTTCAGGGCGAAGGGTTTGATGCTTACGTGAAGGACGCTCGTCAGAAGTTCGACAAGGTCCAGATGATCAAGCCGGACTCTTCCCGTGGCAGTTCCCGCGAGCAATACATGCTGGCTTGGGGCTACCGCGGCCGTAGTGAGTAAATCGAGGTTTTTTTGCGGGTCGATAGGTTTTTCGTATTTCGTCCCGTGAGCATTAGCGAATATTGTGTAGAAAGTGTTTCACAAAGGGTTACAGACGGCGCCTGCCAGAGCCGTAGGTAATGTAGTAAGTTAGGCCGGTGAATATCATGCGAAGCACGCGCCATTAGCGGAGCTTGCTTCAGAGGGTAGTTAATTGAACGATATGGCAAAGAATCTGATCCTGTGGTTGATCATCGCGGCTGTCCTGGTGACGGTGATGAACAACTTCTCCAGCCCTAACGAGCCGCAGACCCTCAACTATTCCGACTTCATCCAGCAGGTCAAGGATGGCAAGGTCGAGCGCGTAGCGGTTGATGGCTACGTGATTACCGGCAAGCGCAACGATGGCGACAGCTTCAAGACCATTCGTCCGGCAATCCAGGACAATGGCCTGATCGGCGACCTCGTGGATAACCATGTGGTAGTTGAAGGCAAACAGCCTGAGCAGCAAAGCATCTGGACTCAACTCCTGGTCGCAAGCTTCCCGATCCTGGTGATCATCGCCGTCTTCATGTTCTTCATGCGGCAGATGCAGGGCGGTGCCGGTGGCAAGGGCGGGCCGATGAGCTTCGGCAAGAGCAAGGCGCGCCTGCTCTCCGAAGATCAGGTGAAAACCACGTTGGCTGACGTTGCCGGTTGCGACGAAGCCAAGGAAGAAGTTGGCGAGTTGGTCGAGTTCCTGCGTGATCCGGGCAAGTTCCAGCGTTTGGGCGGTCGCATTCCTCGTGGCGTGCTGATGGTCGGTCCTCCTGGTACGGGTAAAACCTTGATCGCCAAGGCGATTGCCGGCGAAGCCAAAGTGCCGTTCTTTACCATTTCCGGTTCCGATTTCGTCGAAATGTTCGTCGGTGTCGGTGCCAGTCGTGTTCGTGACATGTTCGAGCAGGCGAAGAAGCACGCGCCATGCATCATCTTCATCGATGAAATCGACGCCGTCGGTCGCCACCGTGGTGCCGGCATGGGCGGCGGTCACGACGAGCGCGAACAGACACTCAACCAGTTGCTGGTAGAGATGGACGGCTTCGAAATGAATGACGGCATCATCGTCATTGCAGCGACCAACCGTCCCGATGTGCTAGACCCTGCATTGCTGCGTCCGGGCCGTTTCGACCGCCAGGTCGTGGTCGGTCTGCCGGATATCCGTGGTCGCGAGCAGATTCTCAAAGTCCACATGCGCAAAGTGCCAATGGGTGACGACGTCGCTCCGGCCGTGATCGCGCGTGGTACTCCTGGTTTCTCTGGTGCCGACCTGGCCAACCTGGTGAACGAGGCATCGTTGTTCGCAGCCCGTGCCGGCAAGCGCATCGTCGAGATGAAAGAGTTCGAACTGGCCAAAGACAAGATCATGATGGGTGCCGAGCGCAAGTCCATGGTCATGTCCGAGAAAGAGAAGCAGAACACTGCTTATCACGAAGCTGGCCACGCTATCGTCGGTCGCGTCGTACCTGAACATGATCCGGTCTACAAAGTGTCGATCATCCCGCGCGGTCGCGCGCTCGGTGTGACCATGTTCCTGCCGGAAGAAGATCGCTACAGCCTGTCCAAGCGTGCGCTGATCAGTCAGATCTGCTCGCTGTACGGTGGTCGTATCGCTGAAGAAATGACCCTGGGCTTCGACGGTGTCACCACTGGTGCATCCAATGACATCATGCGTGCCAGCCAGATCGCACGGAACATGGTGACCAAGTGGGGCTTGTCGGAAAAACTCGGCCCATTGATGTACGCCGAAGAAGAGGGCGAAGTGTTCCTCGGTCGTGGCGGCGGCGGTCAACATGCCAGCTTCTCCGGCGAGACAGCCAAGCTGATCGATTCCGAAGTACGCAGCATCATTGACCAGTGCTACGGCACGGCCAAGCAGATCCTCACGGATAACCGCGACAAGCTCGATGCCATGGCTGATGCCTTGATGAAGTACGAGACGATCGATGCCGATCAGATCGATGACATCATGGCGGGTCGTACCCCTCGCGAACCTCGCGACTGGTCTGGCGGTAGTGATACATCCGGTACGCCTCCGGCGGTGCAGGATGGGCGTCCGGAAACACCAATCGGTGGCCCGGCTGCTGACGTATAAGGTTTGAAATGACTTCTGTTCAGTCCTCGACCCGGTTGCCTTGCGGCAACCGGGTTCTTGATTTGGCCCAGACGCATGTCATGGGCATTCTCAATGTCACTCCCGACTCCTTTTCTGATGGTGGCCAATACAGTCAGCTCGATGCGGCGCTGCGCCACGCCGAGGCGATGGTGGCGGCTGGCGCGACACTGATTGACGTCGGTGGTGAATCGACCCGGCCCGGCGCAAGGGCGGTTTCTCCCCTTGAGGAGATGGAGCGTGTAGCGCCTGTCGTCGAGCGTATTCATCGTGAACTCGATGTGATTATCTCGGTCGATACCTCCACACCGGCAGTTATGCGTGAAACCGCAAGACTGGGGGCGGGTTTGATCAATGATGTGCGTTCGTTACGCCGAGACGGAGCCCTGGATGCAGCTGCAGCCACCGGTTTGCCGGTGTGTCTGATGCATATGCTCGGTGAACCGGGCGACATGCAGGACAATCCGCAGTACCAGGATGTGACGAAAGAGGTTGGCGAGTTTCTCGCCGAGCGGATGCTCCAGTGTGCGTCGGTAGGCATCCCTGCCGAGCGGATCATCCTCGATCCGGGCTTCGGCTTCGCGAAAACCTTGCAGCACAACTTGAGCTTGTTTAAACATATGGAGGCCTTGCATGCCTTGGGGCGGCCCCTGTTGGTCGGGGTTTCGCGAAAGAGCATGATCGGGCAAGCCTTGAATCGGCCGGTGGGAGAGCGCTTGCATGGCGGTTTAGCGCTCGCGGCACTGGCTTCAATCAAGGGGGCGCGTATATTGCGCGTCCATGATGTGGCTGAAACGGTCGACGTAGTGCGAATGATTGCCGCAGTAGAATCAGCCGAATAAGAATGATGGAGTACTTATGAGCAAAAAATACTTTGGCACCGATGGCATTCGTGGTCGGGTCGGTGAATACCCGATTACTCCTGATTTCATGCTCAAGCTTGGCTGGGCGGCAGGCATGGCATTTCGCAGCATGGGTGCCTGCAAGGTGCTCGTGGGCAAGGACACCCGGATCTCCGGTTACATGTTCGAGTCGGCGCTTGAGGCCGGGCTGACCTCGGCAGGTGCTGATGTGATGCTTCTGGGGCCGATGCCGACGCCGGCCATCGCCTATCTGACACGCACCTTTCATGCCGAAGCCGGCATCGTGATCAGCGCTTCGCACAACCCTCATGACGACAATGGCATCAAGTTTTTCTCCGGGAGGGGCACCAAGCTTCCGGATGAGGTCGAGCTGATGATCGAAGAGTTGCTCGACACCCCGATGACCGTGGTTGAGTCGAGCAAGATCGGCAAAGTATCGCGAATCAACGATGCCTCGGGCCGTTATATCGAATTCTGCAAGAGCAGCGTTCCGACCGGCACCAGTTTCGCTGGGCTGAAGATCGTGATCGATTGTGCTCACGGTGCGACCTATAAAGTGGCGCCTAGTGTGTTCCGTGAGCTGGGGGCCGATGTCGTTGTGCTTTCTGCTCATCCCAATGGCCTGAACATCAATGAGAATTGCGGTTCGACCCATATGGAACCGCTGCAAGCTGCCGTATTGGCCGAGCACGCCGATTTGGGTATTGCCTTTGACGGTGATGGTGATCGGGTCCAGATGGTCGATCACACTGGCACTGTCGTCGACGGCGACGAGTTGTTGTTTATCATTGCTCGCGATCTGCAAGAGCGCGGCAAGTTGCAGGGCGGTGTGGTCGGTACGCTGATGAGTAACCTGGGGCTGGAGTTGGCCCTGGCGGATCTGGCGATTCCTTTTGTGCGCGCCAACGTTGGCGACCGTTACGTGATCTCCGAGTTGCTGGAGCGCGATTGGCAGGTGGGTGGAGAAAACTCGGGGCACATTGTCTGCTTCAGTCACACCACCACCGGTGATGCAATCATTGCCGCGTTGCAGGTGTTGATGGCGCTGAAGAGGCGCGTAGAAAGCCTGGCTCAGTCCCGTCAGGCGCTGCGCAAGTGTCCTCAGGTGCTGATCAATGTCCGGTTTGGCGGTGGTGCGAATCCGATCGAACATCCGACCGTCAAGGAGGCCAGTGACCGTGTCACCCAGGCGATGGCCGGTCGTGGGCGTGTACTGTTACGCAAGTCCGGGACAGAGCCGCTGGTGCGGGTCATGGTCGAGGGCGAGGACGAAACGCAGGTTCGCGGTTACGCCGAAGAGCTCGCAAAACTGGTAACTGAAGTTTCTGCCTGATTTCGGCTTGCCAGCCATGATTGTGTTGGGTAACATCTGCGCCCACTTTGACCGACGAGGTACAGCATGCGTCGCCCTATGGTAGCTGGTAACTGGAAGATGCACGGTACCCGCGCCAGCGTCGCTGAGCTGATCAACGGCCTTGGTCATCTGGCCTTGCCAAGCGGTGTTGATGTCGCGGTATTCCCGCCTTGCTTGCATATCAATCAAGTGATTGATGGCTTGAAAGGCAAGTCGATTTCGATCGGCGCGCAGAATTCTGCAGTGGAATCCATGCAAGGTGCATTGACTGGTGAAATTGCGCCGAGTCAATTAGTGGATGCAGGTTGTTCCCTGGTACTTGTCGGGCACTCCGAGCGCCGCCAGATAATGGGCGAGCAGGATGGAATGCTGATTCGCAAGTTCGCAGCGGCACAGGCATGTGGCTTGATTCCGGTGTTGTGCGTAGGGGAGACCCTCGAAGAGCGCGAAGCTGGAAAAACTCTTGAGGTTGTCGGGCGTCAGCTTGGCAGCATAATTGAGGAGCTGGGTGTAGGTGTCTTTGCAAAGGCAGTAATCGCTTACGAGCCGGTCTGGGCCATTGGCACCGGGCTGACTGCTTCGCCGCAACAGGCGCAGGATGTGCATGCAGCCATTCGCGCTCAGTTGGCGGCAGAGAATTCTGAAGTCGCGCAAGGTGTGCGGCTTCTATACGGCGGCAGCGTGAAGGCGGCCAATGCGGTCGAACTGTTCGGCATGCCGGATATCGATGGGGGGCTCATTGGTGGAGCTTCCCTGAATGCAGATGAGTTCGGTGCGATTTGTCGCGCCGCGGGAAACTGAAAAAATGCTGGAAACAGTCGTAGTCGTTTTTCATCTGCTGGGTGCATTGGGCGTAGTTGCTCTGGTTTTGCTGCAGCAGGGTAAAGGTGCGGATGCTGGCGCGTCTTTCGGAGCAGGTGCTTCAAATACTGTGTTCGGAAGCCAAGGTTCCTCTACCTTTCTTAGTAAGTTTACTGCTATACTTGCCGCCGGTTTCTTCATAACCAGCTTGGGGTTAGGTTACTTTGCTAAAGAGAAGGCTCACCAGCTGACTCAAGTAGGTTTGCCAAACCCAGCAGTGTTGGAAGTTCCAAAGCAACAACCGGCTTCTGATGATGTTCCGGTGCTTCAAGAGCAAAAGTCGGCTACTCCAGCGACTGACGTACCTCCAGCTCAAGAGCAGAAGTAAGAAGGGTTTCAAACGTAGTATTGCCGAGGTGGTGGAATTGGTAGACACGCAACCTTGAGGTGGTTGTGCCCATAGGGTGTAGGGGTTCGAGTCCCCTTCTCGGTACCAATTATCAGGAGAGCCCGCTGTTGCGGGCTTTCTTGTAGGTGGAAGGTTACATTGACCCTGTCAGGGATCGGTCGTATACTTCCGCCCCAGCTTTGTCGCGGGGTGGAGCAGTCTGGTAGCTCGTCGGGCTCATAACCCGAAGGTCGTCGGTTCAAATCCGGCCCCCGCAACCAGTTTAAGGAGCCCCTTTTAAGGGGCTTTTTGTTAGCTGGACACTTTCAACGCCGCTGTTCAACGGCGTTTCAAGGATGGGCGTTTCGCCCATTTTTTTATTTTGCACAGCATGCACATACATGCACGAGGGGGTTCAGGTGTCGAGCAAGCTAGAAGAGTTGCAGGCCTTGCTGGCCCCGGTGGTCGTGGCCCTAGGCTATGAATGCTGGGGTATTGAGTTTTCGGCTCAAGGTCGCCACTCAATGTTGCGCGTTTATATTGATAAAGAGGGCGGCGTGCTGGTGGACGATTGTGCCATCGTCAGCCGTCAGATCAGCGGTGTACTGGATGTTGAAGATCCGATCGCCGTTGAATACACCCTTGAAGTTTCCTCGCCTGGCATGGAACGCCCACTGTTCACTATTGAGCAGTTTGCAAAATTTGCCGGTGAACAAGTGAAGATCAAGCTGCGCTCGCCTTTTGAAGGTCGGCGCAACTTTCAGGGCCTTCTGCGCGGTGTAGAAGAGCAGGACGTCGTGGTGCAGGTTGAAGACCATGAGTTCCTGTTGCCGATCGATATGATCGACAAGGCCAACATTATTCCCAGTTTTGACTGAGACGCGGATCCCGCGGATCCAATGGCTTGCGAAAGGCGAGGCGTACGATGAGCAAAGAAGTACTGCTGGTTGTTGAGTCGGTATCCAATGAAAAGGGCGTACCGGCAAACGTAATTTTTGAAGCGCTGGAGCTGGCCCTGGCCACTGCTACCAAAAAGCGTTTTGAGGACGAAGTCGATCTGCGTGTGGAAATCAATCGCCACACCGGTGCTTACGAGACATTCCGTCGCTGGACGGTCGTCGAAGAAGCAGACCTGGACGATCCGGCCATCGAAACCTGGCCGAGCAAGGTTGCAGAAACGCATCCTGGCGCCAAGGTCGGCGATGTTGTCGAAGAAAAGATCGAATCCATCGAGTTCGGCCGCATTGCTGCACAGACCGCCAAGCAGGTCATCGTGCAGAAAGTTCGCGAAGCCGAGCGTGCTCAAGTCGTTGACGCCTATCGCGAGCGCCTGGGAGAAATCATCTCCGGCACCGTGAAGAAAGTCACCCGCGACAACGTGATCGTCGATCTGGGCAATAACGCTGAAGCGTTGCTGGCCCGTGAAGACATCATTTCTCGCGAAACCTTCCGGGTTGGCGTGCGTCTGCGTGCGCTGCTCAAGGAAATCCGCACCGAGAACCGCGGCCCTCAGCTGATCCTGTCGCGTACCGCGCCGGAAATGCTGATCGAGTTGTTCCGCATCGAAGTGCCGGAAATCGCTGAAGGCCTGATCGAAGTAATGGCTGCGTCCCGCGACCCGGGTTCGCGCGCCAAGATCGCGGTCCGCTCCAAGGACAAACGTATTGATCCGCAAGGCGCTTGCATCGGTATGCGCGGTTCGCGCGTCCAGGCAGTGTCGGGCGAATTGGGCGGTGAGCGTGTGGACATCGTCCTGTGGGACGATAACCCGGCGCAGTTCGTGATCAATGCAATGTCGCCGGCTGAAGTGGCGGCAATTATCGTTGACGAAGATGCCCATGCAATGGACATCGCCGTTGGCGCAGACAATCTTGCTCAGGCCATCGGTCGCGGTGGTCAGAACGTGCGTCTGGCTAGCCAGTTGACTGGCTGGACCCTGAACGTGATGACCGAATCGGACATCCAGGCTAAGCAGCAAGCAGAAACCGGCGACATCCTGCGCAACTTCATCGACGAGCTGGAAGTCGACGAAGACCTGGCACAGGTGCTGGTAGATGAAGGCTTTACCAGCCTGGAAGAGATTGCCTACGTACCGTTGGAAGAAATGCTCAACATCGACGGCTTTGACGAAGAAACCGTCAACGAGCTTCGCGCTCGCGCCAAGGATCGTTTGTTGACTAAAGCCATCGCTACTGAGGAAAAGCTGGCAGACGCCCATCCGGCCGAAGACCTGCTCTCGCTTGAGGGTATGGACAAGGATTTGGCGATGGAACTGGCGGTGCGCGGCGTAATTACCCGCGAAGACCTGGCCGAGCAGTCTATTGACGACCTGCTCGACATCGACGGCATTGACGATGATCGTGCCGGCAAGTTGATCATGGCCGCCCGAGCCCATTGGTTCGAGTAATTAGGCGCGGCCTGAGGAGAGAAGTGCATGACGCAAGTCACGGTGAAACAACTGGCCGATGAGGTCAAAACACCGGTAGAGCGCCTGTTGCAGCAGATGCGTGAGGCAGGTCTGCCGCACACCGCCGCCGATGAAGGTGTGAGCGATAGTGAGAAGCAGTCTTTGCTGACTCACTTGAAGAGCAGCCACAAGGCGAAAGTGGAAGAACCGCGCAAGATTACATTGCAGCGCAAAACCACCAGCACCCTGCGTGTTGCTGGTAGCAAGAGCATCAGCGTTGAAGTACGCAAGAAGAAAGTCTTCGTACAACGCAGCCCGGAAGAAATCGAAGCCGAGCGCAAACGCGAACAGGAAGAACGCCGCGCAGTAGAAAATGCTGCACGTCAGAAGGCTGAAGAAGAAGCCAAGCGTCGCGCCGAAGAAGAAGCGCGTCGCCAGCCTGCTGCTGCGCAAACCGCTACTAACGATGCCGTTGCAGCGCCTGCTGCAGTTGCCGAACCAGTGCGTGAAAGCGCGCCTGTTGTTGCAGCTGCACCAGCACCTGCGGCCGACACTCGCAAACGCGACGAGCAGCGTCGTCCGGACAAACCACGTGCCGACGATAGCAATCGTCGTGGCAGTGGCGATGGCGAGCGCAAAAACGCTCCGCATCGTGCTTCGGTCAAGGAAAAAGCGCCTGCTCCACGTGTTGCGCCACGTACTACCGACGAAGAAAGCGATGGCTTCCGTCGTGGTGGTCGCGGCAAGGCCAAGCTGAAGAAACGCAACGCCCACGGTTTCCAGAGCCCAACCGGCCCTGTTGTGCGCGAAGTGAAGATCGGCGAGACCATCACTGTTGGCGATCTCGCCCAGCAGATGTCGGTCAAGGCTGCTGAAATCATCAAGTTCATGTTCAAACTGGGTACTCCAGCGACCATCAACCAGGTACTGGATCAGGAAACTGCCCAACTGGTTGCCGAAGAGCTGGGCCACAAAGTGACCCTGGTCAGCGACACCGCCCTGGAAGATTCCCTGGCCGAGTCCCTGAAGTTTGAAGGTGAAGCGTTCTCCCGTGCACCGGTTGTGACCGTAATGGGCCACGTTGACCACGGTAAGACCTCGCTGCTCGACTATATCCGTCGTGCCAAGGTAGCTGCTGGCGAAGCCGGCGGTATCACCCAGCACATCGGTGCGTACCACGTTGAAACCGAACGCGGCATGGTCACCTTCCTCGACACCCCTGGTCACGCCGCGTTTACCGCCATGCGTGCCCGTGGTGCCAAGGCGACCGACATCGTGATCCTGGTGGTTGCAGCGGACGACGGCGTAATGCCGCAGACCGTTGAAGCCGTTCAGCACGCCAAGGCTGCTGGTGTTCCGCTGGTTGTTGCAGTGAACAAAATCGACAAGCCGGGCGCCGATCTCGATCGCATCCGTAGCGAACTGTCGGTTCACGGCGTGACTTCGGAAGAGTGGGGCGGCGACACCCCGTTCGTATCGGTTTCGGCGAAAGTCGGTACTGGCGTGGACGAGTTGCTCGAAGCTGTTCTGCTGCAAGCTGAAGTTCTCGAACTGAAAGCGACCCCTTCGGCTCCTGGCCGTGGCGTTGTGGTTGAATCGCGTCTCGACAAAGGTCGTGGCCCGGTTGCAACCGTTCTGGTTCAAGACGGTACCCTGCGCCAAGGCGACATGGTGCTGGTCGGTTCGAACTATGGCCGCGTTCGCGCCATGCTCGACGAGAACGGCAAGCCAATCAAGGAAGCCGGTCCTTCTATCCCTGTCGAGATTCTCGGCCTGGACGGTACCCCGGACGCTGGCGACGAGATGAGCGTTGTTGCCGACGAGAAGAAAGCCCGTGAAGTGGCTCTGTTCCGTCAAGGCAAGTTCCGCGAAGTCAAACTGGCCCGTGCTCACGCCGGCAAGCTTGAAAACATCTTCGAGAACATGGGTCAGGAAGAGAAGAAGACGCTCAACATCGTCCTCAAATCCGACGTCCGTGGTTCGCTGGAAGCGTTGAACGGTGCCTTGAACGGCCTGGGTAACGACGAAGTGCAAGTGCGTGTGGTCGGTGGCGGTGTCGGTGGTATCACCGAATCCGATGCCAACCTGGCACTGGCCTCCAACGCTGTACTGTTCGGCTTCAACGTGCGTGCCGATGCTGGCGCTCGCAAGATCGTCGAGCAGGAAGGTCTGGATATGCGTTACTACAACGTGATCTACGACATCATCGAAGACGTCAAGAAAGCCCTCACCGGTATGCTGGGCAGCGATGTTCGCGAGAACATCCTGGGTACCGCTGAAGTGCGTGACGTGTTCCGCTCGCCGAAGTTTGGCGCGATCGCCGGTTGCATGGTTATCGAAGGTGTTGTTCACCGTAACCGTCCAATCCGTGTACTGCGTGAAGACATCGTTATCTTCGAAGGCGAGCTGGAATCCCTGCGCCGCTTCAAGGATGACGCTTCCGAAGTACGTGCCGGCATGGAATGCGGTATCGGCGTGAAGAGCTACAACGACGTCAAAGTCGGCGACAAGATCGAAGTCTTCGAGAAGGTGCAGGTTGCTCGCAGCCTCTAACTCGCGCACTTCAAGGGCCACGATGAGCCGCCGCATGCAGATGCGCGGCGCAACGTCCGGACTCTAAACGCAACGCCCGGTCTGGCTTTTGTCAGGCCGGGCGTTTGCCGCTTTCAGACCCCTCGGGTTTCACCGTGGGGCAGTAACAGGTAACAAGACATGGCAAAAGAATACAGCCGTACCCAACGTATCGGCGATCAGATGCAGCGTGAGCTGGCACAGCTGATCCGTCGTGAAGTCAAAGACCCGCGCGTCGGCCTGGTCACCATTACCGCTGTTGAAGTCAGCCGTGACGTCGGTCACGCCAAGATCTTCATCACCGTGATGGGCCAGGACAGCGCTGAAGACATCGCGCAAAGCATCAAGGTGCTCAACTCCGCCGCAGGTTTCCTGCGTATGCAGCTGGCTCGCGAAATGAAGTTGCGCAGCGTTCCGCAGTTGCACTTCCATTACGACGAAAGCGTCGTGCGTGGCGCGCACCTGTCGGCCCTGATCGAGCGTGCGGTGGCTGAAGACAATCAGCACCCGGTAGCGGCTGAACCCGAAGACGCCAAGGAGTAATCGGTGGCTCAGGTCAAACGTATCCGTCGTAACGTCAGCGGCATCATCCTGCTCGACAAGCCGTTGGGGTTTACCTCCAACGCCGCGTTGCAGAAGGTCCGCTGGTTGCTCAATGCCGAGAAGGCCGGGCACACCGGCAGTCTTGATCCGCTGGCCACCGGCGTGCTGCCGTTGTGCTTCGGTGAGGCCACCAAGTTCTCGCAATACCTGCTCGATTCCGACAAGGGTTATGAAACCCTGGCGCAACTGGGCAAGACCACCACCACGGCCGATGCCGAAGGTGAAGTTTTGCTGGAGCGCCCGGTGACCGTTGGTCGCGCCGATATCGAAGCTGTGCTGCCGAAATTTCGTGGGCAAATCAGTCAGATACCACCGATGTACTCGGCGCTCAAGCGTGATGGCCAGCCACTGTACAAGCTGGCCCGTGCAGGCGAAGTAGTGGAGCGCGAACCGCGTTCTGTTACTATTGCGCGCTTGGAATTACTGGCCTTCGAGGGTGATACTGCGCGGCTTGCGGTGGATTGCAGCAAAGGCACCTATATCCGCACCCTGGTGGAGGATATCGGTGAGCAACTCGGTTGTGGCGCTTACGTGGCTGAATTGCGACGTACCCAGGCCGGGCCTTTCACGCTTGCACAGACAGTCACTCTGGAAGAGCTTGAAGCGGTACATGCCGAAGGCGGCAACGAAGCGGTCGACCGCTTTCTGATGCCATCGGACAGCGGCCTGCTGGACTGGCCACTGTTGCATTTCTCGGAGCACAGCGCGTTCTACTGGCTTAACGGCCAACCGGTACGCGCCCCGGATGCACCGAAATTCGGCATGGTACGGGTACAGGATCACAACGGTCGCTTCATCGGTATCGGTGAAGTGAGCGAAGACGGGCGCATCGCGCCACGTCGACTGATTCGGTCAGAATGACCGAACGAGTGTGGCTGTTAACAGGCACGGTCACTACTCATTTTTAGATACAGGGATTTGTCCCTGGCCTGTTGAAGCTGTTTCTTTGAAACAGTTTCCTGATAAAAGGATTGCCTCATGGCTCTCGACGTTCAAGAAAAAGCTCAAATCGTAGCTGACTACCAGCAAGCTGTTGGTGACACTGGTTCGCCAGAAGTGCAAGTTGCACTGCTGACCCACAACATCAACAAACTGCAAGGTCACTTCAAGGCCAACGGTAAAGATCACCACTCCCGTCGTGGTCTGATCCGCATGGTAAACCAGCGCCGTAAGCTGCTGGACTACCTGAAAGGCAAGGATCTGGGTCGTTATCAGGCTCTGATCGGTCGCCTGGGTCTGCGTCGCTAATAAGCGATTGCGCTAGAGGTTGGTTGTCTGTCGTGCGTCAGTGGGTTTCCCGCTGGCGCATGGCAGGCTCCCAGCCTCAAGTTTTATCTGGATATACGTTTTACCCTGGACAGGCGTTGGGCCGATTCCCGACATTGCCCAAGAATTTCGCAAGAAGACAAGTTCCCCAAGAGCCACAAAAGAAGGTAGGACACCGTGAACCCGGTAATCAAAAAATTCCAGTTCGGTCAGTCGACCGTTACCCTCGAGACTGGCCGTATCGCCCGTCAGGCCTCCGGCGCAGTATTGGTCACCGTTGACGACGACGTCAGCGTATTGGTGACCGTCGTTGGTGCCAAACAAGCCGATCCAGGCAAGGGCTTCTTCCCTCTGTCCGTTCACTACCAGGAAAAGACTTACGCTGCCGGTAAGATCCCTGGCGGTTTCTTCAAGCGTGAAGGCCGTCCTTCCGAGAAAGAAACCCTGACTTCCCGACTGATCGACCGTCCGATCCGTCCGCTGTTCCCAGAAGGCTTCATGAACGAAGTGCAGGTTGTCTGCACCGTCGTTTCCACCAGCAAAAAGACCGATCCGGACATCGCTGCGATGATCGGTACCTCGGCTGCCCTGGCCATCTCCGGCATTCCTTTCGATGGCCCGATCGGCGCTGCCCGCGTTGCGTTCCATGAAAGCACCGGCTACCTGCTGAACCCGACTTACGAACAGCTGAAAGCTTCGAGCCTGGACATGGTCGTTGCCGGTACTTCGGAAGCCGTGTTGATGGTTGAATCGGAAGCCAAAGAGCTGACTGAAGACCAGATGCTGGGCGCTGTACTGTTTGCTCACGACGAGTTCCAGGTGGTGATCAACGCCGTCAAGGAACTGGCCGCTGAAGCTGCCAAGCCAACCTGGACCTGGGCTCCTCAGCCAGAAGCCACCGCACTGCTGGGCGCTATCCGTGCCGAGTTCGGCGAGGCGATCTCCCAGGCTTACACCATCACCGTCAAAGCCGACCGTTATGCACGTCTGGGCGAGCTGAAAGACCAGGTTGTTGCCAACCTGTCCGGTGAAGAAGGTCAGCCGACTTCCGCTGAAGTCAAAGCGGCTTTCGGTGAAATCGAATACCGCACCGTTCGCGAAAACATCGTTAACGGCAAGCCACGTATCGACGGTCGCGACACCAAGACCGTACGTCCGCTGAACATCGAAGTCGGTGTTCTGCCCAAGACCCACGGTTCGGCACTGTTCACCCGTGGCGAAACCCAGGCCCTGGTAGTCGCGACTCTGGGTACTGCCCGTGACGCACAGCTGCTGGACACCCTGGAAGGCGAGAAAAAAGACCCGTTCATGCTGCACTACAACTTCCCTCCGTTCTCGGTAGGTGAGTGTGGCCGCATGGGTGGCGCTGGTCGTCGCGAAATCGGTCACGGCCGTCTGGCCCGTCGTTCGGTTCAGGCCATGCTGCCTGCTGCCGACGTGTTCCCGTACACCATTCGTGTTGTGTCGGAAATCACCGAGTCCAACGGTTCGAGCTCCATGGCTTCGGTCTGTGGCGCTTCCCTGGCTCTGATGGATGCCGGCGTTCCGATGAAGGCACCGGTTGCCGGTATCGCCATGGGTCTGGTTAAAGAAGGCGAGAAATTCGCCGTCCTGACCGACATCCTGGGCGACGAAGATCACCTCGGCGACATGGACTTCAAAGTAGCGGGTACCGCCAAAGGTGTTACCGCGCTGCAGATGGACATCAAGATCAAGGGCATCACCGAAGAAATCATGGAAATCGCTCTGGGCCAAGCCCTGGAAGCGCGCCTGAACATCCTCGGTCAGATGAACCAGATCATTGGCCAGTCGCGTACCGAGCTGTCGGAAAACGCTCCGACCATGATCGCGATGAAAATCGACACCGACAAAATCCGTGATGTCATCGGTAAAGGTGGCGCGACCATTCGTGCGATCTGTGAAGAAACCAAGGCTTCGATCGATATCGAAGACGACGGTTCGATCAAGATCTTCGGCGAAACCAAGGAAGCGGCTGAAGCAGCACGTCAGCGCGTTCTGGGCATCACCGCTGAAGCCGAGATCGGCAAGATCTACGTTGGTAAGGTTGAGCGCATCGTCGACTTCGGCGCATTCGTCAACATCCTGCCGGGCAAGGACGGTCTGGTTCACATCTCCATGCTGAGCGATGCTCGCGTTGAGAAAGTGACCGATATCCTGAAAGAAGGCCAGGAAGTGGAAGTACTGGTACTGGACGTGGACAACCGCGGCCGTATCAAGCTGTCCATCAAAGACGTAGCAGCAGCCAAGGCTTCGGGCGTTTAATCACCCCCTTCGCCTGACCGCTTCAACGTTATAAAAAATGCCCCACCGTGAAAGCGGCGGGGCATTTTTTTGTGTACAGAAAAATATCTGAGCAAGCTCCCTCGCCACAAGTTGCCGGACCCCGAAGCCAGTGCTAGGTTTAGCCCACAGCCCGTGTAGCTCAGCCGGTAGAGCAGCGCACTCGTAACGCGAAGGTCGCAGGTTCGATTCCTGTCTCGGGCACCATTCTCTTCTTCACTTCACCTTTCTGCTCAGGTCCTCGACGGTGCGCTTGAGTTGATCCATCGCGCGATCCTGATCGCTGATCTCCCGTTTGAGACTGGAGATTTCGCTGTTGTTCGAGCTTGAGCTGGAGCCGTTGTTGCGCTTTAGCTCTTCCACTTGCTTGCCAAGGTTGTTCAGATCGCGCTCCTGCTCATTGATCGTGCGCTTGAGATCGTCAATCTCCTTGCTGCTGGAGTTTGAGCTGGAACCGCTGTTGCGTGTGAGTTCTTCGATCTGACGGGCCTGCTCGCTGAGGGTGCGCTTCTGGCTTTCCAGTTCGGTGGCATTGGCCTTCACGGTTTTTTGCAGGTTTTCCAGATCATCGATGCTGACACTGGTTCTGACGAGCGTGTCCTTACCGAATGAATTGTGGAGGGCGGAGATTTTGTCGGAGTACATCGAAGGGTCAGAGGTGACTTCGACAGCCGCTTGAGCGGCACTGGCCAATGTCAGGCTGCCAAGCAGCAGGGCAGCGGTGGCAAGCTGGGCAGACGAAAGCTTCGAAAAACTGCGCATCACTGGGGTTCCTTGTGAAGTGACGATATGGCACATCGCTACGACTTGGGATTTCGACTTATGTTCCAAGGCCTCCTGCACCTTATGTTCGTGGCTTTTTGTGGGATAGATGTAAAGACCCGTGTGCATCCTCGACAAAACGTCCTATATTCGTTGTCTGCATGAGCATCGCCCAGCAGTTTTCAGATGATCCCGAATGGTTCTGAAGGCCAGACAAACCGGGCTTCAAACGGTTTTTTGCGTCAGAGAGATCCTTGATGATCCAGATCCATCTTCCATTCCCCAGATCAGCGAGAACGCCATGACCGTTAAAGAATTGACCCAAGAAGCCAGACACGAAGAAGCACTTAAAAAGTACCTGCTTGAGTCGCCTCAGTTGGCCGAAGAGATCAAGGACTTGCCAGCCGACGATCGGAGAGACCAGATCCAATGGGCGTTCGAGGATGAGGCGGAAGCTCAGGGCTTGCAGCCGTGGGAATTGACGCTCAAATACACCACAACCCCGGAAGAGTTCGAGGCCGCGCGCCTGGCGCTGCACAAGGAGGCGGCCGAGGTATTGGGCGTGGAGTGGGAAGAGTACTGCGAGATGAACAATCTGGTGGTCTAAAAAAATGCCAGCCTTCATCAGGCTGGCATTTTTTATTATCAAAGGCGTGATCAGAGGCTTAAACGCATCGACAGGTCCACAGCCTTCACATCCTTGGTCATCGCACCAATCGAAATATAATCCACCCCGGTTTTGGCGATTGGCAGCAATGTACTTTCGTTGATACCGCCACTGGCCTCCAGTTTTGCCTTGCCGGCGTTTAAACGCACGGCTTCGCGCATGTCATCCAGGCTCAGTTCATCGAGCATGATGATGTCGGCACCGGCCGCCAGTGCTTCCTTCAGCTCCGCCAGGCTTTCCACTTCGATCTCCACCGGTTTGCCCGGGGCGATCTTGTGCGCGGCTGCGATAGCCTCAGGAATGCCACCGCAGGCGGCGATATGGTTTTCCTTGATCAGAAAGGCGTCATACAGGCCGATGCGGTGATTGTGGCAACCCCCGCAGGTCACGGCGTATTTCTGGGCCAGGCGCAGCCCCGGCAGGGTTTTGCGGGTATCTAGCAACTTCACCTGAGTCTCGGCGACGAAGTCGGCCAGGTGCTGCGCGCGAGTGGCCACGCCGGACAGCATTTGCAGGAAATTAAGAGCACTGCGTTCACCCGTCAGCAGCGAGCGCGCCGGGCCTTCGAGATGGAATAGCACCTGATTGGGTTTCACCCGTTCGCCGTCGCGCACCTGCCAATGAACGGCAACCCGCGGGTCCAATTGCCGGAAAACCGCATCCACCCACGCGGTGCCAGCAATGACAGCCTCATCGCGGGTGATGATGGTGGCTTTGGCCAGGCGTTCGGCCGGGATCAGTTGCGCGGTGATGTCGCCGCTGCCGATGTCCTCGAGCAACGCACGGCGCACGTTGGCTTCGATTTCGGCGGTCAAATCGGCGAGACGTAGATTCGGCATAACGGGCTCCACAAACAAAGTGGCCCGATTATAGGGCCATGCTGCGAGGCAACCCAAGGCATCAACGGCCATTCCATCGTTCGCCAACCTGCATTTGGTCGATTCGCGCGAGCAATCAGTGCTAAGCAAGGGGCTCTCATAAACGTCTATTTCTTGGGGAAGGGCAGAGTCTGCTGGCACAAGGAGAGTCTTTTGCAGATAATTCGCCTTGCATTTGACGTCATAGCTTTGACGTAGCTTTGGATTCCCGATTATTGAATGACAACGGGTGGTGACTGTCCCCGTTGAGCGTCGGCTGTGTGGCCTGCGTACTCGATCTTTCTTACCGAACCGAACCGAAGAATCACCGTTTCAGGAGGCTTGGATGCACAACGACGGGAATGTAGTGCCTTTGCACAAGGCCGCTACCGACCAGGCGACTCACTCGCCGCTCGCCCGCCTGCCCGTGATTCTGCTTCAGGTTCGCGACAAGGCCGCTCAACAGCTCAAGCAAGGTTTGCAAGAGCTGTTCGATAACGCCGACGACACCCTGTTTGAAATGGCCGACCGGGCCCGAAACAATGTCGAGCAAAACATCTTCTTCGAGGCCATGCGCGATTTGCGCCTCAAGCGCAAAAGCATTGAACGGGGATTTCTCGAGCAATATTTCGAGGCCTTCGTCAGCCTCGCGCAGTACGACAGTTCTCACGCTGGCTTGCCCCGGGCATTGGCTTTCGATGCCTCGGCGTCGATGCCCGATGACGACATGGAGCGCAACGTGGCGGTGGAGGCCATGGTCGGCAAAGTGCTGAATCGCGACGGTTTCGCCCTCGACCAGCTCACCGCCCGACTCAGCACACTGTTGAGCAAGACACTGGTCGAACAGCACAACCCCTTGGGGCCGACGCTGCTCTGCGAGTATTTCTTGCAGGCCGGGCGCAACCTGGGCATGGAGATCAAGGTCAAGCTGATCATCCTCAAGTTGTTCGAACGCTATGTGCTCAGCAATGTTGATCAGCTTTACGCCGAAGCCAATCAACTGCTGATCGCCACCGGCGTGCTGCCGGACCTCAAGCCCGCCCCGGCGCGGCGTGCCACCGATCGGGCGGCTGCGAGTGTTCGTGCTGACCCCGCCGAGACAGGCGTGAGGACTGGCAATACACAGATCGACGAGGGCGTGCAGGAAGTCTTCGCCGCCTTGCAGGAATTGCTGTTCCACGTGCGTGGCAGCGTTGCGCCGACCCTGGAAGTCAGTGCCCAGACCCAGCCTATTTCCACCCGCGACCTGCTGCGCCTGCTCTCGCACTTGCAGCAATACGTACCGGACCTGGCCGCTCCGGACGACTTCGATCTGCGTAATCAGCTTGAACAACTGCTGACCCGCGTCAGCGTCAAAAGCGGCAAGTCGCGCGTGGTGGGGGTGGCCGACGAAGACGTGATCAACCTGATCGCCATGCTCTTCGAATGCATCCTCGATGACCGTAACCTGCCGGACTCCCTCAAGGCGCTGATCGGCCGTTTGCAGATCCCGATGCTGAAAGTCGCGGTGCTCGACAAGAGCTTCTTCAGTCGTAGCAGCCATCCGGCCCGGCGTTTACTCAACGAAATCGCCGCTGCGGCCATGGGCTGGGGCGAGTGCGATGACCATGAGCGCGACAGCCTGTACCTGCGCATCGAGCAAGTGGTGCAGCGTTTGCTGAACGATTTTGTCGATGACCCGGCGATCTTTTCCGAATTGCTGGCGGATTTTCTCGCCTTCACCAGTGACGAACGCCGTCGTAGCGAATTACTCGAGCAACGCACCCGCGACGCCGAAGAAGGCCGTGCCAGGACGGATCTGGCGCGTCAGCGCGTCGAGCAGGTGCTGAATCAGGTGTTGGTGGGCAAGGTACTGCCGCACAGCGTGGTGGCGTTTGTCCAGGAAGCCTGGAGCAAAGTGCTGTTGCTGACCTGCCTCAAGCACGGTGATCAGTCCGCCGAATGGCATGCCGATGTGCAGACCATGGCGCAATTGATCTGGAGCGTGCAACGCCATGACGAACCCGACGCGAGCCTGCGCTTGTTGTCGCTGGTGCCGGGGTTGCTCAAGTCGTTGCGCGATGGCTTGAACAGCTCGGCATTCGACCCGTTCGCCACCGGCGAGTTTTTCAGCGAGCTGGAAGTTTTGCACCTTCAGTTGTTCGAACGCCCGGGCCAGAAAAGCACGGCTGTTGACGCACCGATGATGGTCGAAGTGCAGCAGGAAATCGTGCTTCGCACCGCTGACGAAGGCCCGGTCGAAACGGCATCAATGCGTTTGCCGGAGGACGATGTTGCTCTGCTTCAGGTAGATCAGCTGCACCTGGGCTGCTGGGTCGAGTTTCAGGAGGACGAGGAAAACACCCTGCGCTGCAAGCTGGCGGCGATCATTGAAGCCACCGACAAATACATCTTCGTCAACCGTACCGGGATGAAAGTGCTGGAGCACAGCCGTACCGGTCTGGCTCTGGAGTTCCGGCGTGGCGCGGTGCGAACGCTGGACGACACCTTGCTGTTCGACCGGGCGCTGGAGTCGGTGCTGGGCAACCTGCGGCGTCTCAATCGCGGCAAGTGATCGCGCGCCGAGGGTCTATCGCGGCATACTGGGCACCAACACAGTCGTCGTTGAAGGAACCTGTATGCAGTTGGACCCCGCGAGCGGTTGGTGTCAGGGCGTGCGCATATGCCCCTCGCCCAACTTCAATGCGCGCCCCGAGGGCGAAATTTCCCTGCTGGTGATCCACAACATCAGTCTGCCGCCAGCGCAGTTTCTGACCGGCAAGGTGCAGGAATTTTTCCAGAATCGTCTGGATGTCACGGAACATCCCTACTTTGCAGGGATCGCCGACCTGCGGGTGTCTGCGCATTTTCTGATCGAACGTGACGGCACCGTCACTCAGTTTGTCTCTTGTCTTGAGCGCGCCTGGCACGCTGGCGTCTCGTGTTTCGAAGGACGGGAAACCTGTAATGATTTCTCCGTGGGCATCGAGCTTGAAGGCACGGATGATCTGCCGTTCACCGACGAACAATATCAAGCGTTGACGGCCCTGACCCGACAGCTGCAAAGCGCCTTTACGGGTATCACCGCACAACGCATCTGCGGGCATAGCGACATCGCACCCGGGCGCAAGACTGATCCGGGACCGGCATTTGACTGGGCACGCTATCGCGCGGCTCTGGCAAACGCTGCTCTGGAAAAAAAGGAGTAACAATGAGTTTTCTGGTGCTGCTGTTGGCGGTGTGGATCGAGAAGTTCTCGGCCCTGCGCCATCAGGTTCAACGTGATGGCGGTTGGGTGCGCGAGCTGCACAAGCTTGAAGCCAACCCACGCATGACAAACCGTCCGTGGCTGATACTGGTGGTGCTGGTGTTGTTGCCGGTGGCGCTGCTGGGTTTGCTGTTGGTAGTGCTGGAGCCGGTAGCCTACGGTTTACTGGCGTTACCGGTGCACCTGCTGGTGGTGATTTACAGTCTAGGCCGAGGTGATCTGCTGGCCGGCCTCGGGCCGTTCCGCGATGCCTGGCGCCGGGAAGACCTGCAAGCCGCCGCCCATGTGGCCAAACGCGATCTGAATATTTGCGCCGACAACGGCGAGCAACTGCTGGAGCGAGTTGAAGGGCATCTGCTGTGGCAGGCCTATCAGAGCTTTTTCGCGGTGATCTTCTGGTACTTCCTGCTGGGCCCGGTTGCTGCGTTGAGCTATCGACTGCTGGCGCTGGCCGAGGAGCACGGGCAGAACCCGGCCGTGGTCGAGCGAGCGGCACAGCTGCGTCATGCGTTCGATTGGGTACCGGTGCGACTGCTGGCGGCAAGTTTTGCGCTGGTCGGCAACTTTGTCGCGGTCGGCCGGGTGATGCTGCACGAGCTGCTGAACTGGAACATCAGCGCCGCCCAACTGATCGAGAAGGTCGGCTTGGTGGCCGGTGAAATTCCGGCGCCGGTAGTCGGGCCGGACGGCATCAACAGCCTCGACCGGATCTGGGAACTGCTGCTGCGCGCGGCAGTGCTTTGGTACGCCGGGTTCGCGTTGTGGACTGTTTTGTCCTGATTTCTGCTTTGAATTGAAAAGATCGCAGCCTTCGGCAGCCCCTACAGGGATCGTGTGAATCTGTAGGAGCTGCCGAAGGCTGCGATCTTTTTCGTTAACCTTAAGTTACAAAACCCTCCGCCGATTTAGGCTATACAGAGATAGCGCCAATAGTGGCTATCTGCTGTCTCTGTGCGCCTGCCATAAAAATAAGAATTCAAAGGGAGACTTCACAGTGAAGAGCTTGCTCTATCCCGCCGTCGCGCTGATGAACCGCCTGAGCTTCGGCATGAAGTTCAGCCTGATCAGCGTGCTATTCCTCGTGCCGATGCTGGTGACCAACTTCTATCTGGTGCGCGATTCCTATCGCGAATTCCAGGGCACACGGGTCGAGCTGCAAAGCCTCGACCTGTTGGGCAGCGGCCTGAGCCTGCGCCGGGATCTGGAAACCCTGAACAACCTGGTGCAGATCAACGTCATCCTTGGCCAGTCCGGCAAGGCGGGTCATGTCGAGTCGAATATCAGTGCTCTGGAGCAAAGCGTTCTGACCCGTTTGCAAGGGCTGGCGGCGATGACCACTGACCCGGAGCAAATCACCTTTTTCGATGGTAAGCGCGATGAAATGATTGCCGCGTTCAAGGCCCAGCAAACGGAAACCTCCCTGCAAAGTAAAAGTGCGCTGATCGGCAAGTTGCTCGGTAATGCGCAGATTTTCAGCCAGATCATTGCCAGTCAGGCCGGCCTGAGCCGCGACAGCCAGAGCGACATGCGTCAGCTGAGCGAGCTCATTACCAACGTCACGCCGGCCGTCACCCAGACGCTCGGCGACGGCCGGGCGATGGGTTCTTACTCGTTGGGGCAGGGCTTCCTCAATTCGGCGTCGAGCACCCGTTTCGATGAGTTGCTGGCGCAGATCGAAAAGCTTCAGGCCGAATATGGTCTGAAATTGCAGGATGCTCTGGGCTCCAGTAAAGCGGCGCACGAAACCCTGGCCGCTCAGGCCGAAAGCAGCAAGGCCTCTCTGAAAAAGGCCAGTGAACTGTTCGAAGAACAAGTGGTGATGGCTGACACCCTCGATGCACCGTGGCAGGCCTTTTACGATCAGGTTACGGGCCTGATCGACCAGACCTACCAACTCAATGAAGCCACCTTGAAGTTTCTCGGTACCCAGTTGCAGCAGCGGCTGGAGCAACATCGCACCCACATGATTTTGCAGGCGGTGGCATTGGCGGTGGTGTTTGTGTTGATTTTTTACCTCTATGGCGGTTTCTACGCCTCGACCCGCACCACCCTCAAGCGTCTTGGTGCGGTGATGGACAAGGTGGCGGCAGGCGACATGACCGTGACCTTCAGCGCCAACAGCCGCGATGAATTGGGCGAGTTGGGCGAGGTATTCACCGGCACCGTGAAGAAGATCCATGACCTGATCGAGCGCGTGGGCCAGACCGTCAGCGAGGTCGAGCGCCAAGCCGGCCAGGTTGAAAACGTGTCCGCCCAGAGCAATCAGGCAGTGGCGGGGCAGCGCACGCAGATCGAGCAGGTTGCCACCGCGATGAATCAGATGTCAGCCACTTCCCTGGAGGTGGCGCGCAGTGCCGCGGCGGCCGTCAGCAGCGCCCACAGCGTCAACGACGAGACCATTAGCGGTCGCGGCCTGGTGGAGTCCCAGCAGGGCAGCATCGCTGCACTAGCCAGTGAGATCGATCAGTCGGTGCGGGTGATCAATCAACTGGCCAGCGACAGCCAGTCCATCAGTCGTGTGCTGGAAGTGATCAAAAGCATCGCCGAACAGACCAACTTGCTGGCGCTCAACGCGGCCATCGAAGCCGCGCGCGCGGGCGAGCAGGGCCGTGGTTTTGCGGTGGTGGCGGACGAGGTCCGGACCCTGGCCAAACGCACCCAGCAATCGACCGAAGAAATCGAGCAGATGATTGCCAAGCTGCACAGCGGTGTCGGGGCGGCGGTCAAGGCGATGGGCACCAGCCATCAGATGGCCAATGGCACGGTCGGGCAGTCGGAAAAGGTCCAGCAGGCGCTGGAAAACATCCTCGGCGCCGTCGGCATGATCGTCGACCAGAACCAGCAGATCGCTGCCGCCGTAGAGCAGCAGACCGCCGTGGCTCACGACATCGACCAGAATATTGTCGAGATCAACCGCGCTGGTGAGCGTACCGCCGACGGCGCGCACCAGACTGAAAATGCCAGCCGAGCGTTGTCGGCGCAGGTAGTGGAACTCAAACAATTGATAAGCGCGTTTCGGGTTTAAAAAGCACCCCGGAACAAATGTGGGAGCGGGCTTGCTCGCGAAGAGGTCGTCACATTCAACATTGAGGTGACTGATAAACCGCTTTCGCGAGCAAGCCCGCTCCCACAGGTATTGCGTGAATCAGTGGATTACCAGTTAAACACCTCACACGCATTGGCGGTGCTGGCGGTAGCCAATTGTTCGGGGCTGATCGCCATGAGGGTGGCCAGTGCCTCGCAGATCGCCGGTAAATGGGCCGGGCTGTTGCGTTGACCGGGGAACATGGCGGGGGCCATGTCCGGTGAGTCGGTTTCCAGTACCACCGATTCAACGGGCAAACCGGCGAGCACTCGGTGCATGCGCAGGGCCTGCGGCCAGGTCGCGGCGCCGCCGAAGCCGAGTTTGAAACCCAGCTTGATGTATTCGCGCGCCTCTTCCTGGCTACCGGCGAAGGCATGGATGATCCCCGCCCGTTTCAAGCGAAACCGTTTGAGCGTGGCAATCACCGCCGCATGGCTGCGTCGCACATGAATCAGCGCCGGCAGATTGAAGTCCGCCGCCAGTTGCAGTTGGGCGTCGAACAACGCTTGCTGGCGTTCACGATCCAGGGTCTCGATGAAGTAATCCAGACCGATCTCGCCCACCGCACATAGCTGTCGATGGCCCGCCAGGCGCGTCAGCCAGTCACCGAGTTCGGTCACATCCTCAGGGCGATGGTCATCCAGATACACCGGGTGCAAACCGAACGCGGCATGCAGATCGGGATCGCTTTGCACCAAGTCCCAGACCCGCTGCCAATTGGCCTGATAAACCCCCAGCACCACCATCCGCCGCACGCCGAGGGCGCGGCTCTCGGCCAGCAGCGCCTGACGATCCACGTCGAAATCCGGGAAATCCAGATGAGTGTGGGTGTCGATCAGTTCCACGGCTCAGTCCTGATGAATTCGCTGCTTGAAGGTCCGCGCGATGGCCTGCACGCCGGGTTGGTAATCGGCCTGTTCAATGGCTGCCAACGCTAGTTGCAGCGCCTTGTCGGCGATCAGCTGATGCTGCTGGGACATGGCGTTGACCGGCAGTGGCAGGAAGTCCAGCAACTGCGTATCACCGAAAGTGCCCAGACGTAGCGGGCGGGACTTCAGAGGGAAGTCGTGCAAGGCATCGAACACGCCCTGAAGCAACACGTAGGAGGTGGTCACCAGCGCATCCGGCAAATGACCCAGGCGCTGAAGCAATTCTTCCATCAATTGTTTACCGCACTCACGACTGAACGACTCGCCGTGTTCGATCAGCGCCTCGCCTTTGAAACCGTTCAGCGCTTCCTTGAACCCTGCCGCCCGTTCCTGGCTGATACTCAATTCGGGACGGGCACCGATCAGCGCGATCTGCTTGGGCAATGGGTTCAGCAGGCTGCGGGTAAGCTGCAGACTGGCTTCGCGGTCGTCGCTGATCACCGAGCAAAAGTGCTCAGGCTCCATCACCCGGTCGATGGCGATGATCGGAATGCCTTTGGCCTGCAATTGCCGATAACTGTCGTCGCCGGCCGGCAGGCAACTGGCGACGATCAGCGCATCGCAGCGGCGGGCGCGGAACAGTTGCAGTAATTGCCGTTCGCTGTCCGGCGCATCGTCGGAGCTGGCGATCAGCAGTTGATAGCCGCGAGCCCGGGCGCCTTGTTCCAGCAGTTTGGCGATTCGCGCGTAACTGGGGTTTTCCAGGTCCGGCAGAATGAAGCCCAGAGTGCGGGTGTGCCGACTGCGCAACCCGGCGGCCTGAGGGTTGGGTGTGAAGCCATGTTGTTCGACCACCGCCCGCACGCGTTCGACGGTGGCGCTGCTGATGCGTTGCTGTTCAGCCTTGCCGTTGATGACATAACTGGCGGTAGTCACGGAGACGCCGGCCAACTGTGCAATATCACTGAGTTTCAACCCGGGTTTTCCTTATTTGTTCGAGCTTGCCCGACATTTTCGCCAATCCTACCCGATTCGGGCAGGCGACCATTGTCGCAGCAGATCCGACAATTGGACTTCAAGGATGAGACATTATCGAGTAACGTGCCTAACATTCTAGATTAAACGTTTCAGCAGGCGTATTTTCTACGTTAAAGGTCGCTTTGGTCGGTTCTGCCGCGAAACCGCCAAAACTGCCCCTGAAAAGGCGCTCCCAAGGGCCTAAGCTGAATCAATCAAAACAATACCTGGCGTCACACGGCGCCAAAAAGGAGAAAGCATGCTCGAGCTCACCATAGAGCAGATATCCATGGGCCAGTCGGCTGTGGATAAAGCCACCGCCCTGCAATTACTCGCTGACCGACTTGTGACCGATGGCCTGGTGGCGGATGGTTACCTTGCGGGTTTGCAGGCCCGGGAAGTCCAGGGCTCGACCTTTCTCGGCCAAGGTATTGCCATCCCACACGGCACCCCGGAAACCCGTGATCAGGTGTTCGCCACCGGTGTGCGGCTGATGCAGTTTCCTGACGGCGTGGACTGGGGCGATGGTCAGATCGTTTATCTGGCGATTGGTATCGCTGCCAAATCCGATGAACACTTGCGCCTGCTGCAACTGCTGACCCGCGCCCTCGGTGAAACCGATCTGGGCCAGGCCCTGCGCCGCGCCAGTTCCGCCGAAGCCTTGTTGAAACTGCTGCAAGGCGCACCGCAAGAATTGGCGCTGGACGCACAGATGATCGGCCTTGGTGTTTCCGCCGATGACTTCGAAGAACTGGTCTGGCGCGGTGCCCGCTTGCTGCGTCAGGCCGATTGCGTGAGTAACGGTTTTGCCGGCGTCTTGCAGCAGGTCGACGCGCTGCCGCTGGGCGATGGCCTGTGGTGGCTGCACAGCGAACAAACGGTGAAGCGTCCGGGCCTGGCGTTCGTTACCCCGGACAAACCCATGCGCTACCTCGGCCAGCCGTTGAGCGGGCTGTTCTGCCTGGCCAGCCTCGGTGAAGCCCATCAGGCATTGCTCGAACGTCTTTGCGCGCTGCTGATCGAAGGCCGTGGTCATGAGCTGGGCCGTGCCACCAGCAGCCGCGCGGTTCTGGAAGTCCTCGGCGGTGAGGTGCCGGCGGATTGGCCGAGCGCACGCATTGCCCTGGCCAACGCCCACGGTTTGCATGCGCGCCCGGCGAAGATTCTCGCGCAACTGGCGAAAAGTTTTGAAGGCGAAATCCGCGTGCGCATCGTCGATGGTCACGACAGCGCGGTGTCGGTGAAGAGTTTGAGCAAACTGCTCAGCCTTGGCGCCCGTCGCGGTCAGGTGCTGGAATTCATCGCCGAACCGACCATCGCCGCCGATGCCTTGCCGGCCTTGCTGGCGGCCATCGAAGAAGGCCTCGGTGAAGAAGTCGAGCCGCTGCCGGCAGTGAGCCAACATCGCGAAGTGATCGCCGATGTCGCCGAAGTGCTGCTTGCACCGGCCTCCGGCAGTCTGATTCAGGCGATTGCTGCTGCCCCGGGGATCGCTATCGGCCCGGCGCATATTCAAGTGCTGCAAGTCATCGAGTACCCGCTGCGCGGTGAGTCCGCCGCCATCGAGCGCGAACGTCTCAAGCAAGCGCTGACGGATGTGCGTCGCGACATCGAAGGCCTGATCGAGCGCAGCAAGTCCAAGGCGATTCGCGAGATTTTCATCACCCACCAGGAAATGCTCGACGACCCTGAACTGACTGACGAAGTCGACACCCGTCTCAAGCAAGGCGAAAGCGCCGAAGCAGCGTGGATGGCGGTAATTGAAGCCGCCGCCAAACAACAGGAATCGCTTCAGGACGCCTTGCTCGCCGAACGTGCCGCCGACTTGCGCGACATTGGCCGTCGGGTACTGGCGCAATTGAGTGGCGTCGAAACCCCGGCCGAACCAGAGCAGCCGTACATTCTGGTGATGGACGAAGTCGGCCCGTCCGACGTGGCACGTCTTGATCCGGCACGCGTGGCGGGAATCCTCACCGCTCGTGGTGGCGCCACGGCCCACAGCGCCATCGTCGCGCGTGCCCTCGGTATTCCGGCGCTGGTGGGCGCCGGTGCCGCGGTGTTGCTGTTGAAACCGGGCACGCCGCTATTGATCGATGGTCAACGTGGTCGCCTGCACGTGGACGCCGATGCCGCGATCTTGCAGCGCGCCACCGAAGAACGCGACACCCGCGAACTGCGCTTGAAAGCCGCCGCTGAACAACGCCATCAACCGGCGCTGACCACGGACGGCCACGCGGTGGAAGTGTTCGCCAATATCGGTGAAAGCGCCGGCGTCACCAGTGCGGTGGAGCAGGGCGCCGAAGGCATTGGCCTGCTGCGCACCGAACTGATTTTCATGGCCCACTCGCAAGCGCCAGACGAGGCGACTCAGGAAGTCGAATACCGGCGCGTACTCGATGGCCTGGCCGGTCGACCGCTGGTCGTGCGCACCCTGGACGTCGGTGGTGACAAACCGCTGCCGTACTGGCCGATCGCGAAAGAAGAAAACCCGTTCCTCGGCGTGCGTGGCATTCGCCTGACCCTGCAACGTCCGCAGGTCATGGAAGCGCAGTTGCGCGCCTTGCTGCGTGCGGCTGACAGCCGTCCATTGCGAATCATGTTCCCGATGGTCGGCAGCGTCGATGAGTGGCGCCAGGCGCGGGACATGACCGAACGTCTGCGCCTGGAAATCCCGGTTGCGGACCTGCAACTGGGGATCATGATCGAAGTGCCGTCGGCCGCTTTGCTGGCGCCGGTGCTGGCCAAGGAAGTGGATTTCTTCAGCGTCGGCACCAACGACCTGACGCAATACACCTTGGCCATCGACCGTGGTCATCCGACCTTGTCGGCCCAGGCTGACGGCTTGCATCCGGCAGTGCTGCAACTGATCGACATCACCGTGCGTGCGGCTCATGCTCATGGCAAGTGGGTCGGCGTGTGCGGTGAGCTGGCGGCCGATCCGCTGGCGGTGCCGGTGCTGGTGGGCCTGGGGGTGGATGAGTTGAGCGTGTCGGGCCGCAGCATTGCCGAGGTCAAGGCACGCATTCGTGAACTCAGCCTGACCCAGACTCAAACCCTTGCCCAACAGGCCTTGGCCGTGGGCAGCGCGAACGAAGTTCGTGCATTAGTGGAGGCCCTGTAATGGCCAAGATCTTAACCCTGACCCTTAACCCGGCGCTGGACCTCACCGTCCAATTGCCGCTACTTACCCCCGGTCAGGTCAATCGCAGCGACGAAATGCACACCCACGCCGCCGGCAAAGGCGTGAACGTGGCGCAGGTGCTGGCCGACCTCGGGCATCAGCTGACCGTCAGCGGTTTTCTCGGGGAAGACAATCTTCAGGCGTTCGAAACCCTGTTTGCCAAACGCGGTTTTACCGACGCGTTTGTCCGTGTCCCCGGCGAGACCCGCAGCAACATCAAACTGGCAGAAAGCGATGGGCGCATCACCGACATCAACGGCCCGGGGCCGAGGGTCAGTGAAGCGGCGCAGCAGGCCTTGCTCGATCGACTCGATCAGATTGCTCCTGGGCATGACGCGGTCGTCGTGGCCGGTAGTTTGCCCCGTGGCGTGAATCCTCAGTGGTTGCGGGAGTTGATCCAGCGCTTGAAAAAACGCGGTTTGAAAGTGGCGCTCGACACCAGCGGTGAAGCCTTGCGCGCAGGTCTGGCGGCCGGTCCATGGCTGATCAAACCCAACACCGAAGAATTGGCTGAAGCGCTGGGTTGCGAGGTGGTTTCCGTGGGCGCCCAAGCCGAGGCGGCGAGCCGCTTGCATGCGCATGGCATCGAACACGTGGTGATTTCCGACGGTGCCGACGGGGTGAACTGGTTCAGTGTCGGCTCGGCCATGCACGCCACGCCACCCAAGGTCAGCGTGGTCAGCACTGTCGGCGCGGGGGATTCGTTGCTGGCGGGCATGCTGCACGGTTTGCTCAGTGCCGATACGCCCGAGCAAACCTTGCGCACCGCCACCGCAATTGCCGCCATGGCCGTTACCCAGATCGGTTTTGGTATCGGCGACACCGCGCAACTGGCGCACCTCGAACAGGGCGTGCGCCTGCGCGCCCTGACAGAACAATAAGAGGGTTTGCAATGAAGTTAGCCATTGTTACGGCCTGCCCGAACGGCATGGTCACCAGTGTGCTGTGCGCTCGTCTGCTCGATGCAGCGGCCCAGCGTCAGGGCTGGAGCACCAGTGTCGAAGTCGTTGATGCGGCCCATCCGGAACGTCAACTGTCGGCTGCGACCATCGAGGCCGCTGAGTGGGTGTTGCTGGTCACCAGCGCGCCGGTGGATATGTCACGGTTCGTCGGCAAACGCGTATTCCAGAGCACCCCGGCCCAGGCCCTGCAAGATGTTGAAGCGGTGCTGCGTCGCGGGGTGGAGG
Source organism: Pseudomonas sp. F-14 TE3623 (assembly GCF_053629015.1). Taxonomy (NCBI): domain Bacteria; kingdom Pseudomonadati; phylum Pseudomonadota; class Gammaproteobacteria; order Pseudomonadales; family Pseudomonadaceae; genus Pseudomonas; species Pseudomonas sp. F-14 TE3623. The sequence goes on from NZ_JBRJHM010000001.1 coordinate 1,644,330, forward strand.
AGGCCGAGGTTTACGTCGCGCCCGAAGCCGCCGCCGAGCCGGCTGCCGTGGTTAAAAATGCGCCACGCCTGGTGGCTGTCACCGCGTGCCCGACCGGCGTCGCCCACACCTTCATGGCCGCCGAAGCCTTGCAGCAAGCGGCCAAACGTCTGGGCTACGACTTGCAAGTGGAAACCCAAGGCTCGGTCGGCGCGCGTAATCCACTCAGCGCAGAGGCGATTGCCGATGCCGACGTGGTGCTGTTGGCGGCAGACATCGACGTTGCCACCGAGCGGTTCGCCGGCAAGAAAATCTATCGCTGTGGCACCGGCATTGCGCTGAAACAAGCCGAAGCGACGCTGAACAAAGCCCTGGCCGAAGGCAAACAGGAAAGCGCTTCGACCGGCGCCAAAGGCCCGGCCAAGCAAGAAAAGACCGGCATCTACAAACACCTGCTGACCGGTGTGTCGTACATGTTGCCGATGGTGGTGGCGGGCGGACTGATGATCGCCTTGTCCTTCGTGTTCGGTATCACCGCGTTCAAGGAGGAAGGCACGCTGGCGGCTGCGCTGATGCAAATCGGCGGCGACACCGCGTTCAAACTGATGGTGCCGCTGCTGGCGGGCTACATCGCTTACTCGATCGCCGACCGCCCGGGCCTGGCGCCAGGGATGATCGGTGGTTTGCTGGCGAGCACCCTGGGCGCCGGTTTCATCGGCGGGATCATAGCCGGCTTCATCGCCGGCTATGCGGCCCAGGCGATCAATCGCTATGCGCGTTTGCCGCAGAGCCTTGAGGCGCTGAAACCGATCCTGATCATCCCGTTGCTGGCGAGTCTGTTCACCGGTCTGGTGATGATCTACGTGGTCGGCAAACCGGTAGCCGGGATGCTCGCGGGGCTCACGCACTTCCTCGACAGCATGGGCACCACCAACGCCATTCTGCTCGGTGTGCTGCTGGGCGGCATGATGTGCGTCGACCTCGGCGGGCCGATCAACAAAGCGGCTTACGCGTTCTCGGTGGGGCTGCTGGCGTCGCAGAGTTATGCACCGATGGCCGCGACCATGGCCGCCGGCATGGTGCCGCCGATAGGCCTTGGCATCGCCACGTTCATTGCCCGGCGCAAGTTCGCCCAGAGTGAGCGCGAGGCCGGTAAAGCGGCGCTGGTGTTGGGGTTGTGCTTTATCTCCGAGGGGGCGATTCCGTTTGCGGCGAAAGACCCTTTGCGGGTGATTCCGGCGAGCATCGCCGGCGGTGCGCTGACCGGCGCGTTGTCGATGTACTTCGGCTGCAAACTCATGGCGCCGCACGGTGGGTTGTTCGTGATGCTGATTCCGAATGCAATCAACCACGCGCTGTTGTATTTGCTGGCGATCGTGGCCGGGAGCTTGCTGACGGCGGTGACGTATTCGGTGCTCAAACGGCCTGAGACGGTGGAGTTGGCAGTAGAGCCAGTCAGCGCCTGACCCCAATCCCTTGTGGGAGCGGGCTTGCTCGCGAAAGCGGTCTGACAGCCAGCATTAATGTTGAATGTTAAACCGTCTTCGCGAGCAAGCCCGCTCCCACAGGGATCGGCAGACTTTTGTGTCATGCCGCAGTCATACAGCCATGCTTAAGTTTTCCTTTTTCAGGGAGAACACCATGAGCGAATTCGACCTCAGCCGTCGTCGTGTCATGCAGGCCGTTGGCGCTGGGCTGTTGATGCCTGGCCTGGCGCCGGCGGTGATTGCTTCGGTCAAGGATCGGCCGCAACTCACCGATGGCGTGCAGTCCGGCGATTTGCTGGGCGACCGGGCGATGATCTGGAGTCGTAGCGACCGTGCGGCGCGGATGGTGGTGGAATGGGACACCCGCAGCCTGTTCAGTAACCCTCGTCGATTCGTCTCGCCCTTGGCCGATGCCCGCACCGACTTCACTGCCCGGGTCGAACTCACTGGCCTGCCCGCCGATCAGGCAATTTTCTATCGCGTGACTTTCGAAGACGCCCAGAGCGGTGTCGCTAGTGAGCCCTGGTTCGGCCATCTGCGCAGTGTGCCTACCGCCCGGCGAGATATTCGGTTCGTCTGGAGTGGCGACACGGTCGGCCAAGGCTTCGGCATCAACCCGGACATCGGCGGCATGCGCATCTACGAAGCCATGCGTCTGCGCCTGCCGGACTTTTTTATCCACAGCGGCGACACCATCTACGCCGACGGTCCCGTACCTGCGCAGCTCACAACAGAGAGCGGCCGGGTGTGGCGCAACCTCACCAGCGAAGCCAAGAGCAAAGTCGCCGAAACCCTCGACGACTATCGCGGCAATTACCGCTACAACCTGATGGACGAGAACATCCGCCGCTTCAACGCCGAGGTCCCACAGATCTGGCAGTGGGACGACCACGAAGTGGTGAACAACTGGTCGCCGGGCAAGCAGCTGGATGAGCGCTACAAGAGCAAAGATATCCACAGCCTGGTGGGTCGTGCGCGCCAGGCCTGGCTGGAATATGCGCCGATGCGCTTGCAGAGTGCCGATGATGGCGAGCGGATTTATCGCAAGCTGAGTTATGGGCCGATGCTGGATGTGTTCGTGCTCGACATGCGCAGTTATCGCGAAGCCAATGACGACAACCTGGGTGCCGCCAAACCGTTCCTTGGTCGCGAACAATTGGACTGGCTCAAGCGTGAATTGAAAGGCTCCCAGGCCCAATGGAAAGTCATTGCCGCCGACATGCCCATCGGCCTCGGCGTCCCCGACGGTGAAGTCCGCCCTGGTGTGGCGCGGTGGGAAGCGGTGGCCAATGGTGACCCTGGCCCGGCTCAGGGTCGTGAAGTGGAAATCGCTGAATTGCTCGGTTTTCTGCGGGCGCAGCAGGTGCGCAATTTCGTATTCCTCACGGCGGATGTGCATTACTGCGCGGCGCACCATTACCATCCGGACCGCGCGGCGTTCCAGGACTTCGAACCGTTCTGGGAGTTTGTCGCCGGGCCGCTGAATGCGGGGAGCTTCGGGCCGAATGCGCTGGATAAAACCTTCGGCCCCGAAGTGGTGTTCGAGAAAGCACCACCGGCGCAGAACACCTCGCCGTTTGCCGGGTTTCAGTTTTTTGGCGAGGTGAATATCGACGGGCAGACGGGGGAGATGAGTGTGGTGTTGCGGGATCTGGATGGGGTGGGGGTGTTTGAGCGCAAGTTGGCGCCGGTGTGAGAAGAAGTAAGCCGACACTCGATCAATGTGGGAGCGGGCTTGCTCGCGAAGGCGGTCTGACAGCCAACATCTTTGTTGAATGTTAAATAGCTTTCGCGAGCAAGCCCGCTCCCACATTTAATGGTTTGGTGTCAGTAAACGTCGCGGCGGTAGCGGCCTTGTTCGATCAGGCGGTCGACCTCTTCAATGCCCAGCAATTCGTTGAGCGCGTGATCCACCCCTGAAGCCATCCCCTGCAAACTGCCGCAGATGTAAATAACGGCGCCGTCGGCCAGCCATTTTTTCAACTCGTCAGCAGACTCGCGCAGGCGATCCTGCACATAGATCTTCTCGGCCTGATCTCGGGAGAACGCCAGATCCAGCCGTGCCAGATCACCGTTGATCAACCATTCCTCAAGCTCTGCGCGGCACAGGTAGTCATGCTCGCGATTACGCTCGCCGAACAGCAGCCAGTGACGCTGCTGCCCGTCGGCAATCCGTGCCTTGAGCAAACTGCGCAACCCGGCCAGCCCGGTGCCGTTGCCCAGCAGAATCATCGGCACCGGTTCGTTCGGTAGATGGAAGCCACTGTTGCGTCGTACTCGCAGGCTGATGCTGCTACCCACGGGAGCATGTTCGGTCAACCAGCCGGAACCGACGCCCAGGCTGCCGTCGGCGTGCAATTCCTGACGCACGATCAATTCCAGCGCGCCGTCAGCGGCGATCGAGGCGATGGAGTATTCGCGCATGGCCAACGGCACCAGGGCGTCCGTCAGCGCTTGCGCGTGCAGGCCGACCAGATGAGTGCGGTTCTCGGGCAGTTGGCGGCTGGCGAGAGCTTGTTCCAGCGTTTGCGACAGGCCATCGAACTCAACCGTGGCCCGACCGTCAATCCCCAGGCCGTCGAGGAAATGCTCGATGGCCCACGGACAATTGCGCGGCAGCACTTCCACCAGATCACCGGCCAGCCAGCTGCTGGTGGTGGGGGCGCTGAGGCCGAGCAAATACACGGGCGAACCGCTGCTGTCCGGGTTCATCAATTCGCGGCGGGTCAGGGTCCAGTTGTCGTAGCTTGGCGCTTGCCAGGTATCTACCGGCGCCTGACCCGTCAGCAGACCGAGTTGCTGTTGCCAGTGGCGCAGGGCGTAAGGGTCGCCGCTGTCGACCTCCACCGGGGCGAACAGGGTCTTGCCGCCGTGCTCGCCCAGCCAAGTGTGCAATCGGCGGGCGAAGCCGCAGAAGTGTTGATACTGACGGTCACCGAGGCCGAGCACGGCATAGTTAAGGCTGTCGAAGCTCTGCGCACGACCCAGCACTTTGCGTTCGAATCCTCGAGCGCTGTCCGGCGCTTCTCCGTCGCCGAAGGTGCTCACCACAAACAGCGCGTTGCTGGAATCCTGCAGGTCCTGTTCGCTGACATTTGCCAACGGTTGAACCTTCACCGGTAACCCGGCGGCCTGTAATTGTCCGGCGGTCTGCCAGGCGAGTTGCTCGGCGAATCCGCTCTGACTGGCGAAGCCGATCAGCCATGCCGGCGCATCACTGCCCGGTTGCGCGAGGCCTTTGCGGGCGTCCTTGATCTGACGTTTCTTGCGTCGACGGTCCAGGTACAGCAACCAGCCAGTGATGAAAAACAGTGGCATGGCCAGTGCGGCGATCGTCACCATAATCCGCCCGATAATCCCGAAATAACTACCGACGTGCAGCGCGTAGACACTGGTCAGCAGCTGCGCCTTGAAGCTCTTGTCGCTGTAGCGGTCATGACGGCTGACGATGCCGGTTGCCGGATCGAGGGTGAGCTGGTTCCGTGCCTGGTCGTGGGGTGAGTTCTTCAGCAGGTAGAACACGGTTGCCGGTTGCCCGGCCACAGGCGGCATACGAACGTTGTAGGACGAAAGCCCAGGGCCGGCGGCGCTGTAGATGCTGCTCCATATCGCGGCGTAATCGGCAGTGGGGGCCGGGCCGCTCGGCGCAGGACCGCGACTGCGCACTCGTTCGTTTTGCGGCGAATCGGAAAGTAGCCGCGTCAGGCCCTTGTTGTACCACTCGTACGACCAGGTCAGCCCGGTCAGCGCTGCCAAAAGATAGAACATCAGGCACCAGGTACCGGCTACCGAGTGCAAATCCCAGTTGAAGCTGCGACCCTTTTTATTCCAGTCCAGGGTCAGCCACGCGCGCCAGTTTTTCCACTGACGCGGCCAGCGCAGGTACAGGCCGGACAGACAGAAGAACACCAGAATCAGCGTACAGGCGCCGGTGATCTGTCGGCCGATATCGCCCATGGCCAGAATCCGGTGCAGTTGCAGCATCAGACCAAAGAAATCCTGGCCCGTGACATCGCCCATGAACTCGCCGGTGTACGGGTCGAAGTAGCGCATCGGTCCGCGACGTTCACCGGGTGGCGCGGTGAAGATCACCCGCGCGGCGTTGCCGCTGTCGGTCTCGACCCAGAGCATCGAGACTGTCTTGCCCGAAGCGCCTTCGATTTTTTCTACCAGCTCGGCAGGCGGCAGTACGCCGGCAATCTGCTTCTCGACGTGCAGCACAGAGGGGTTCAGCGCTCGCAGGATTTCATCCTGGAACGATACCGCCGCCCCGGTGATGCCCATCAGGGCCAGGACCAGTCCGGCGCTGATGCCGAAAAACCAGTGCAACTGGAACAGGGATTTCTTCAACACGTCGCTCGCCTTGTTCGTTCAAAAGTCATCATCACGGCGCGCATTATGCCGTGAGTTGTCGAGAAGCATTCTTTTTTACAGGCAAAAGCCCCGTTCACTTCGATGAACGGGGCTTTTGCCTAAGAGCTTTAGCCTTCACGCTTCTGTAATCAGAAGTGGAAGTTGGCACTCAGCAGGGCGGTACGGCCCGCCGCCACGTGGGCGTAGTGGTTCTGGAGTATCTGGTCGAAATAACGCTTGTCGGTCAGGTTCTGCACGTTGAGTTGCAGGTCGACGTTCTTGGTCAGGCGGTAGCTGGCCATTGCGTCGTAGCGCCAGTAGGACGGGATCTCCACCGAGTTGGCGACGTTGCCAAACTGGGAATCAACATAGGTCGCACCGGCACCGACGGTCAACTTGTCCGGCACCAGGTCGTAGGTCGACCAGAATGTGAAGTTGTTCTGTGGGGTGTTTGGCATGTGGTTGCCTTCATCGGCGGCGAGGGTGGTTTTGACCACTTCGCTGTCCATGTAGGTGTAGCCACCGAAGACTCTCCAGTTACGGGTCAACTTGCCGGCGTAGCTCAGTTCCAGGCCATTGACCTGCTGTTCGCCGTCCAGCACTTGCGTGGTGCCGCCGTCCGGATCGTTGATCCGCGCGTTGGTTTTCTCGGTGCGGAACAGCGCGGCGGTCAGCGACAGATCGTCACCGAAGAAGTCCCACTTGGTGCCGATTTCGTAATTACGGTTCTTTTCCGGGTCCAGACGGCTGTTGTTCGCCGCCAGTTCCAGGCCACCGTTGCCGCTGGTTTCGCCGGCCGGGTTGCTGGAGGTCGAGTAGGCCGCGTAGATGCTGCCGTTAGGCAACGGGTTGTAGACCACGCCGATCTGGTAGTTCACCAGGTCGCTGGTGTTCGCACGGGAGAAATCGTTCGCTGGCGCTGTGCTGCTGGCGTTGGCGTGGCCGCTGGATTCGACCTGATAGTTGTCGTAACGCAGGCCCAGGTTCAGGGACCATTGCTCGTTGAACTTCAGGGTATCGAACACATAGGCCGCGGCGGTTTTGGTGTTGGTGTCAGTGAATGCGGCGCTGTCGGTGATCCTGCCGTTCCAGTTATCCCCAGGTGTCGGGTTGTACAGACTGGTGCAATCGCCGGAGTTGAACAGGGCGCGGTTGCAGCGGGTGCCACTGGCGGTGGAGGTCAGGACGTACGGACGGTTGTGGGTGTCCTGATAGGAAAACTCCAGACCGGTCACCAGGCTGTGCTCGATGGAGCCGGTGTTGAATTTGGCGCTCAGGTCGGTCTGGTTGATCCAGCCGCTGGACGTCGAGTTACGGCTCTTCGCACCCCGGTATACGTTGCCATTGACTACGTTGCCCTTGCTGTCGTCCGGGTTGGTGAGGATGTAGTCCAGGGTCGAACGGGACATGCGGAAGCTGTTCGATACGGTCAGGTCTTCATTCAGATCGTGTTCGATCTTGAGGGTGCCGCTGTCATTGGTGGTCTGGCGATAGTCGCGATCGGTGAGGCCGTAGAAGTTGTCGCGATCGACATGTGCAGGTTTATCGACGTTGTACTTGCTGCGGTTGGGGCTCAAGGTCAACGGGATGCCGTAGTCGGGCATGTCGTCGGTCTCGACGTGGTAGTAGCCGACGGTCAAACGGGTATCGGTGCCCAGGCCGAAGGCGAAGGACGGCGCCACACCCCAGCGACTGACATCCACGGTATCGCGGCCGGCGACATTGGCTTCGTGCTTCATCAGGTTCAAGCGCAAGGCCGAGGTGTCGGTCATCTGCTGGTTCAGATCAAGGGTGGTGCGCTTGGTCTGGTCCGAGCCCCAAGTGAAGCCGCCGTTGTAGGAATTGCCCAGCTTGGGAGTCTTGCTCACCAGGTTCAGGCTGCCACCGGTGGAACCGGCACCGGTGAAGGCTGACCCCGGGCCCTTGCTGACTTCGATCGATTCAACGTTGAAGATCTCGCGGCTCTGGGACGCCGGGTCGCGCATGCCGTCGACGAATGTGTCGCTTTCGGCGTTGAAGCCGCGAATGATCGGACGATCGCCTGCCGGGTTACCGCCCTCGCCGGCACCGAAGGTGATGCCTGGAGTAGTGCGCAGGGCGTCGACCAGGCTGGTAGCGCCGGTGTCGCGAATCACTTGTTGCGGGATCACGGTGACGCTTTTCGGCGTCTCGCGCAGTGGCGCGGTGTACTTCTTGGAGGCCGAAGTATCGGTCTTGTAGGAGGTGTCATTCTGCTCGCCCACAACGCTGGTCGCGTCCAGGGAAATCGCATTGTTCGGTGCTTTTTCGCCGGTCTTCTCGGCCGCGAAAACCATGTGTCCCGCAGAGCCGGCAGTGATCGCCACGCCAATTGCAGACGCAAGCAAACGCGGTGAACCGACCGTTAATTGTAGTTGTTGGCGTGACATGTGAATTCCCCTCCCCAAGGATTTGAGGCCGCGGAATATAGGGTAAACACGTATCTGTATCAATTGCGAAACGTTGCTATTCGCGACTAATTTACATTCTTTACAATTTACCTTTACGGTTTTGCCGTTTCATTCGTCGCACGTGTTTTACACGGGCAATAAGAATCAATACCATTGGCGCCCCTTTGCCTTCAGGTGTCTTTCCATGTTGCTGCACATTCCCGGCGTGTTCGCGAAAGAAGAAGTGCAGCGCATTCGCGAGGCCCTGATGCAAGCGGATTGGGCCGATGGCAAAATCACCGCCGGTTACCAGTCGGCCAAGGCCAAGCACAATCTGCAACTGCCGGAAGGGCATCCGTTGGCCAAGGAAATCGGCGCGGCGATGCTCGAGCGATTGTGGAAAAATCCGCAGTTCATGTCGGCGGCATTACCGCACAAGGTCTTCCCTCCGTTACTGAACTGCTACACGGCCGGTGGCAGTTTCGATTTCCACATCGACAATGCGGTGCGTCAGCCCAAGGGCAGTATCGAGCGAGTGCGCACCGACCTGTCGGCGACGCTGTTCTTCAGTGAACCGGAGGACTACGACGGCGGCGAACTGGAAATCCAGGACACCTTCGGCACCCAGCGCGTGAAATTGCCCGCTGGTGACATGGTCCTGTATCCCGGGACCAGCCTGCACAAGGTCAACGCCGTCACTCGCGGCACCCGTTACGCCTCGTTTTTCTGGACGCAAAGCCTGGTGCGTGAAGACAGCCAACGCGCCTTGCTGTTCGAGATGGACGGGGCGATTCAACAGTTGACCCAGGACATGCCCGACCATCCTTCATTGATCCGCCTGACTGGCACCTATCACAACCTGTTGCGTCGCTGGGTCGAGGTGTAAGTGACGGACTTTCGGTTGCACCGCGAGGAAATCCTCGACGGCGACCGCCTCAAATCGATGCTCGAAGAAAGCCCGGCGCGAGCGGCTCAGGCGATCCTGATCGCCGCCCGTGAAGGCGTGCTCGATGCTCAGGCGTTGCTCGGGCAGATCCTGCTGGACGGCCGGGGTATCGCTCAGGATCAAGCGCTAGCCGTGCGTTGGTTCGGGATCGCTGCCGGACAAGGTCATCTGATGGCGCGCAACATGCTCGGCCGTTGCCATGAACATGGCTGGGGTTGCACCGCCGATGCTTCGATAGCCGAGGGGCATTATCGTGTTGCCGCTGAAGCCGGACTGGATTGGGCGATGTACAACTACGCCAATCTGCTGGCTACTGGTCGTGGGGTGATCGAGGATCAGGTGCAAGCGCTGAGTCTGTATCGGCAAGCAGCTGAATTGGGCCACGCGAAGTCGATGAACCTGCTGGGGCGTTATCTGGAAGAAGGCCGGGTTTGCCCGGCAGATCCGCAAGCAGCCCGTGACTGGTATCGACGCTCGGCGGTCGGCGGGGATTTTCGTGGGCAGTTCAGTTATGCAGCGGTGTTGGCGGATGAAGGCAAGATCGACGAGGCGCTGTGTTGGCTGCACAAGGCACTGGACGGCGGGAATCTGAATTTTTTGCGGGTGGCGAGCAAGGCGCTGGTGAGCGCAACCGATCTGCGAATTCGCGCCTTGGCGATTGAGTACCGTCAAAAGACAATGCAACTGGGCGCAGAGCAATGTCGACTTACTCATGAGGCTTTGGCGGACGTTGATGCTGGAAGGGTGTTTGACCATGAAATTGTTCAGGCGTGGGCAGACAGTTTGAGCACTGATCATCCATTACCGTTGCCCCTCCAATAGAGTTGAATAGGATAAGTCGTCAGTGGCATATGATCGTTCCAATGCAGAGCGTGGAAACGATCAACTGCTTTTCGCGGTAGAAAGTTCAGACACAAAAAAGCCCATGACACGTCATGGGCTTTTTCATTTCTGCGCGTGGTTCTTACACGTAGAACGACTTCAGCGGCGGGAAGCCATTGAACTCAACAGCGCTGTAGCTGGTGGTGTACGCACCGGTCGACAACCAGTACAAGCGGTCACCGATCGCCAGGTTCAGCGGCAGGCCGTACTTGTAGTTTTCGTACATGATGTCAGCGCTGTCGCAGGTCGGGCCGGCGATAACCACTTCTTCCATCTCGCCTTTTTTCTCGGTCCAGATCGGGAACTTGATGGCTTCGTCCATGGTTTCGATCAGGCCGGAGAATTTGCCCACATCCGTGTACACCCATCGCTCGACGGCGGTACGGGATTTACGCGCCACCAGCACCACTTCACTGACCAGAATGCCGGCGTTGGCGATCAGCGAACGGCCTGGTTCCAGGATGATTTCCGGCAGCTCGTCGCCGAAGTCTTCCTTGAGGAAGCGGATGATTTCTTCGGCGTAGGTTTCCAGGCTGTTGGTGCGGGTGATGTAGTTGGCCGGGAAGCCACCGCCCATGTTGATCAGCTTCAGGTGGATGCCGTCTTCTTCTTTCAGGCGTTCGAAGATCACTTTGACCTTGGCGATCGCCGCGTCCCAGACGCTGATGTCGCGCTGCTGCGAACCGACGTGGAACGAGATGCCGTAAGGCACCAGGCCCAGGTCGCGAGCAAGGATCAGCAGGTCCATGGCCATGTCGGTCTGGCAGCCGAATTTACGCGACAGTGGCCAGTCGGCGGTGGTCGAGCCTTCAGTCAGGATGCGCACATAGACTTTCGAGCCTGGAGCAGCCTTGGCGATGTTGCGCAGGTCGGCTTCAGAGTCGGTGGCATATAGACGCACGCCCTTCTCGTAGAAGTAGCGAATGTCTTTGGATTTCTTGATGGTGTTGCCGTAGCTGATGCGATCCGGGCCGACGCCCTGGTTCATCACTTTGTCGAGCTCGTAGATCGAGGCGATGTCGAAGTTCGAGCCTTTCTCTTTGAGCAGGTCGATGATTTCAACGGCCGGGTTGGCCTTGACTGCGTAGTAGACCTTGGCGAATTCGAAACCGGCGCGCAGGTCGTCGTAGGCCTGGCTGATCATCGCGGTGTCGATCACCACGAACGGGGTTTCTTGTTTGTCGGCGAAGGCCTTCATTTTCTGGAAGGTATCGCGTGCGAAATAGTCTTCGACGTTGATCGACATGCTGGGAACTCCTACTGGCAAACTGAAATTATCAATGGGTGCAAATGAACGCCCTCCGTATCCCCACTTTGGTTCGCCTACTTCCCAAGGCATGTCGCCGAAAGCAAAAAGGCCACGGGAGGCGGTGCTTTCCCTTGGCCTTGCTGTCTCGTCGTCAGTACTTGAGCCGGATGGATCGTTTCCAGCATGGACGTTCGGCGCGAACTTTAGGGCGTGAGGAGCTCGAGATCAACAAAAAATGTCGCGTTTTTGCACGCTTCCGTCGTGCGGTGCTGCTCTGTCACTGATGTAACCGACCCAGATGACAGGTTGATGTTCCCCGTGCAGTCGATTTTCGATGGGCGCAGAACCTCGGTCGGTGATAACACTGACATTTTTAATCTCGATAAAGTATGGCAATAACATCATTACTGTTAGTTTTAACAGGTGTCGGATGGCAAGAGTTTCATTAAGGTAGTTCTACTTGTTGTTTTAATTGGCATGCATTCTTCTGTTTGCGCGATTAAGTTAGATTTTTGGATGATGTCGCAGTGATGTCTGTCTGTCCCTGCGTCTGGCGGAACTGTGTGCGTGTTTATTGTTTTTTGAATATTAATCCATCGGAGTGCGTGAGTATGAACAGAATAGTTGTCTTGCTGATTGCATTGGTTGTTGCCGGCTGTGCGAGTCACGAAGATGCACCGGTCAATGTATCTGGTTTCGACGGGCAGGCCGTTGAGTCCCGCGCAGTCAATACAGTGGGGGCCGCTTCTGGCCCGGTGACCGCACAATACCTCACGGAGCGCTACCTTAATAAGGCGAACATGTGCCGAAACAACCCTTCCGCGCCGGCGTTCCTGTGTTCGGGCGTGCTGCTGCGCGCGACCCAACACTCTACCCAGTTCCACTTCTGGAACCCGAATCCTGCAGCTACCGGGGTATCGTTTTCCTATCTGCGGGCGGATGCCAAGTTCAGTAAACTGGTGTTTGGCTATAATAATGGCTTTATCTTTTATCCGGTGTTTTACGCGCCAGTTGATAAAGTGGATCCGGAAATATTGTGTTTCTTTCCGGTGGACGGTGGGACTGATAATCGGGGCGAACAAGGCTGTGGTGAAAGACCCGGTTATCCTTCAAGTAGGGAGTGTCAGTCTCAGGGTATTAACACCGCCGCCCAATATATCGCGCATTACAATAGTATTCCGAGTAAGTATTCCCTCTTGTGCGGGTTCAATGTGCGCGACAGTTTGAATCAGGGTGCAACCACTGCCTTCAATGAAGCAATCAAAGCGCAGGGAATGGGCGGAACCTTTGCCTTTAATACGCAGAACGAATTCAGGCTGGCCAAATGGGGCCAGAATATGGGTAAAACCCTCCCGGTCGAGGCAGTTTTCTACATCAATGATGTCGGCAAGGCGGGGGCGCAATACGACCAGCGAGATTTCAAGACGCAAACCGGCATCTGGATCCCGATGATCCGTATCACGCTTCCGCAAACGACCACTGCTAATGTGATCTTCCAGTTCATTCCCGACGATCAGGCGATCTCCTCCTGATTGAATAAACCGGGCCGTGCTCCCACAGGTACTGTGTAAAACCTGTAGGAGCGAGGCTTGCCCACGAAGACGTCAGATCAGGCGACAGCAGTCTCGGCCGGCGAAACAATGCTGGTCTTGCCCCCACGAGACTTACCAGAGCTCAAATATTCGGCAATCGATTCCTGAGTCACCTCACCCAGGAACACCCGCTCGGCATCCATCACCGGCAGCCACGAGCGGTTGAACTCGTACATGCGCGACAGCAGGATGCGCAAATGCTCGTCGTACACCGCAGTGGCGTTGAACTCGCGCAGGTATTGCGCGCAGGTGCCGGTCTGGCGGTGCAGGTCGCGACGGCGCACGTAGCCCAAGGCCTTGTTCTCGGCGCAGGTAACCACCACGTAGCGACGGTCCAGTTCGTCCATCAATTCCAGCGCTTCGGCCACCGGAGTTCCCGGGCTCACCGAGGGTGCGTTGTCCGCCGCGTCTTCGGCTTTCACCAGCAACAGACGTTTGAGGGTGCTGTCCTGGCCGACGAAATTGCTGACAAAGTCATCCGCCGGGTGCGCAAGAAGCGTGTCCGGATGGTCGATCTGCAGCAGTTTGCCCGCGCGGAAAATCGCGATCTTGTCGCCGAGCTTGATTGCTTCGTCGATGTCGTGGCTGACCATGATCACGGTCTTGTTCAGCGCCCGTTGCATCTCGAAGAACTCGTTCTGAATCATCTCGCGGTTGATCGGGTCGACCGCGCCGAACGGTTCGTCCATCAACAACAGCGGCGCATCCGCCGCCAGTGCGCGAATCACGCCGATCCGCTGCTGCTGGCCACCGGACAATTCACGTGGATAGCGAGTCAGATACTGCTTGGGTTCGAGCTTGATCATGCTCATCAACTCGCGGGCACGGTCGTGGCATTTCTGTTTGTCCCAGCCGAGCAGGCGCGGAACGATGGTGATGTTTTCTTCGATGGTCATGTTCGGGAACAAACCGATCTGCTGGATCACATAGCCGATGTTGCGACGCAGGGTCACGGCGTCGAGGTCGGTGGTGTCTTCGCCGTTGATCAGGATCTTGCCCGAGGTAGGCTTGATCAGGCGGTTGATCATCTTCAGCGTGGTGCTTTTACCGCAGCCCGATGGCCCCAGGAACACACAGATTTCGCCTTCATTGACGGTCAGGCTTACCGAGTCCACGGCTTTCACATCTTTGCCGTTGCTTTGGAAGGTCTTGCTGAGGTTTTGAAGTTCGATCATTTGAGCAGTCCTTTTGGAGTCAGCGTGCGTTGCAGCCATTGCAGAAGCAGGTCGGCGAAGATGGCCAGGAGACTGACCAGCACGGCGCCGACGATCAGCATCGACATGTCGCTGCGGCTGATGGAAGCGAGAATGAGTACACCGAGGCCACCGGCGCCGATGGTCGCGGCGATGGTCATCACACCGATGTTCATCACCACGGCGGTGCGCACGCCGGCGAGGATCACCGGCACCGCGATGGGCAGTTCGACCATGCGCAGGCGCTGGCCGAAGGTCATGCCGATGCCACGCGCTGCTTCGCGAATGCCCGGTTCGACGCCGGTCAGCGCCAAATAGGTGTTACGCATGATCGGCAGCAACGAGTACAGAAACACTGCGGTGATCGCCGGCATCGGGCCGAGGCCCTGGCCGAATTTCGAGTAGAACGGCAGCAGCAGGCCGAACAGCGCAATCGACGGCACGGTCAGTAACACTGTGGCGCTGGCTTGCAACGGGCCGGCCAGTGTCGGGAAGCGGGTCATCAGGATGCCCAGCGGCACGCCGACCACAATCGCTAACGTCACCGCGATGCCGACCAAGGTGATGTGCTGCCAGGTCAGGTGCAAAACCTGCGGCCAATCGAGATGGGAAAAGGCGTTCAGAAATTCCATGGCTTTTCCTCCTCAGTTGATGGGGTGCTGGCGCAGGAAATCTGCAGCAACGGATGAAGGACTTTCGTGATCGACATCGACCCGCGCATTCAGGGCACGCATGGTGGCGTCGTCGAACAGTTGGGCCAGCGGCTTGAGCTCTTCGGCGAGTTTCGGGTGGGCATCGAGGTAAACCTGACGCACCACCGGCGCGGCGGTGTAGTCCGGGAAGTAATGCTTGTCGTCTTCCAGCAACTTGAGCTTGAAGGCGTTCAAACGACCGTCGGTGGTGTAAACCAGACCGGCGAACACCTGGCCATTGCGCAGCGCGGTGTAGACCAGCCCGGCATCCATCTGGCGAATGTTGTTGCGGGTCAGGTTCATGCCGTAGAGATCCACCATGCCATCGAGACCGTCGGAACGGTTGGCAAACTCGGTGTCCAGGGCGACGAGGTGATGGGTCTTCGCCTCAGCCTGCAGCACCGTGTTCAGCTCGCTCATGGTGTTGATCTGTGGGTAAGCCTTCGCGGTGTTTTCCGGCAGGGCCAGGGCGTAGGTGTTGCTGAACTTCGACGGGGTGAGCCAGACCAGGCCTTTTTTCGCGTCGAGTTCTTTCACTCGGGCGTAGGACTGAGCGCTGTCGAGCTTGTCGGTGACGTGGTTGTAAGCCACCAGCGACACGCCGGTGTATTCCCACATCAAATCCAGCTGGCCACTTTCGTGGGCGCTACGAGCCAGATTGCTGCCCAGACCGCCGGTCACTTGGGTGTCGTAACCCTTGGTGCGCAGGTACTGGGAAGTTATTTCCGCCAGCAGGGTTTGTTCGGTGAACACCCGGGCACCAATGCGGATCACGGGTTTTTCAGCGGCTTGGGCAAATCCTGCGAACAGCAGAACGCAGCCTATTAAAAAGCTTAATTTCTTCATAAATATTCCTTTGCCGAGGCTTAAGACGGGCGCAAGCCGCGTTCGAGCCAGAGGCGGCTGGCGAGTGTCACCAGGCCGTCGAGCAGCAAGGCCAGCAGGGCGGTGCATGCCGCGCCGAGCAGCAGTTGCGGCTGATTGTTCAGGGCGATGCCGGGGAAAATCAGGCTGCCCAGACTGTTGGCGCCGATCAGGAACGCTAGCGGTGCGGTACCGACGTTGATCGCCAGCGCCACGCGCACACCACCGATGATGATCGGCACGGCGTTCGGCAGTTCGACCCGCCACAGCACCTGCGTCGGTGTCATGCCGATGCCAACGGCCGCTTCCTTGAGTGAACCCTGGACGTTTTTCAGTCCTTCATAGGTGTTGCGCACAATCGGCAACAGTGAGGCGAGGAACAAAGCGAAAATCGCAGGACCGCTACCAATGCCGAGGATCCCCAGGGCGATGGCCAGTACGGCGAGAGGCGGCACGGTGTTGCCGATGTTGAAGATCTGCATGAAGCGTTCGGCGCGTCCAACCATGGTCGGGCGGCTGAGGAAGATGCCGGCGGGTATGCCCACTACAAGGGCGGCCAGCATGGAAACGAGGACGAGAATCAGATGAGCTTGCAGGTAAAACAACAAATCGTCGCGGTACTGTTCGATCGTGTTGATGCCAATCCAGTGGACCAGCAGGGCCAGAAGGGCGACGACAACCGCACCTCCTATCAGCCCTTTGCCATAGCGAATAGCCACAGGCGGACTCCTTTTTTCAGTCGGCGGACGCAGTCCCGTGTGGCATGCCATTCCTGGCTGCCGGGAAATCAACGTTCGCGAGAAGCAGCTCTTCATGCTCGTGAAACCGCATGAAATCGAGCCATAAGCGCAGCCTCGTCAGGCTAACTTGCTGATTTTTCAAACCCTGACGAATAGTCGTAACAGGGGAGTGGACGCCTCCACGCTCTGAAAGGTTCCCATCTGAAGCAGCATTTGGCCACCCCTAATGTGCTCAACGGTTCGGTTCTTCGATGAAGTTGGGCTATAATCGCGGCCCTTTTTTGAATCACCTGCCAGGCGATTTCCCATGACCAAACAGGCCGCCGAAGTCGCGAAACGCCGCACTTTCGCCATTATTTCCCACCCCGATGCCGGTAAGACCACCATCACCGAGAAGCTCTTGCTGATGGGCAAGGCGATTGCGATTGCGGGCACGGTGAAATCTCGAAAATCCGACCGCCATGCCACCTCCGACTGGATGGAAATGGAAAAACAACGGGGTATTTCCATTACCACGTCGGTCATGCAGTTTCCGTATCGCGATCACATGATCAACCTGCTCGACACCCCGGGCCACGAAGACTTCTCCGAAGACACCTACCGCACTCTGACGGCAGTGGACTCGGCATTGATGGTCCTCGACGGCGGTAAGGGTGTAGAGCCACGGACCATTGCGCTGATGGACGTCTGCCGTCTGCGTGACACGCCGATCGTCAGCTTCATCAACAAACTCGACCGTGACATTCGTGACCCGATCGAACTGCTCGACGAAATCGAAGCGGTCCTGAAGATCAAGGCGGCGCCGATCACCTGGCCGATCGGTTGCTACCGCGATTTCAAGGGTGTTTATCACCTCGCCGACGACTACATCATCGTCTACACCGCTGGTCACGGCCACGAGCGCACCGACGTGAAAATCATCGAGAAGCTCGACTCCGATGAAGCCCGTGCGCATTTGGGCGATGAGTACGATCGCTTCGTTGATCAGCTGGAACTGGTGCAGGGCGCCTGCCACGAATTCAATCAGCAGGAATTCCTCGATGGCCAGCTGACACCGGTATTCTTCGGTACCGCACTGGGCAACTTCGGTGTCGATCACGTGCTCGACGCCGTGGTCAATTGGGCGCCGAAACCGCTGGCCCGTGTCGCCAACGAACGCACCGTGGAACCGGTTGAAGAGAAATTCACCGGCTTCGTGTTCAAGATCCAGGCGAACATGGACCCGAAACACCGCGACCGCATCGCCTTCATGCGGATCTGCTCCGGCAAGTACGAAAAAGGCATGAAAATGCGCCACGTGCGCACTGGCAAAGACGTGCGGATCGGCGATGCGCTGACGTTCTTCTCCTCCGAGCGTGAGCAACTGGAAGAAGCGTTTGCCGGCGACATCATCGGCCTGCACAACCACGGCACCATCCAGATCGGCGACACCTTCACCGAAGGCGAAGTCCTGGGCTTCACCGGCATCCCGCACTTCGCCCCGGAACTGTTCCGTCGCGTGCGTCTGCGTGATCCGCTGAAATCCAAGCAACTGCGTCAGGGCCTGCAGCAATTAGCCGAAGAAGGCGCCACTCAGGTGTTCTTCCCCGAGCGCAGCAACGACATCATCCTCGGCGCCGTCGGTGTGCTGCAGTTCGACGTGGTCGCCAGTCGTTTGAAAGAGGAATACAAGGTCGAGTGCTCGTATGAGCCGATCACTGTTTATTCCGCGCGCTGGATTGATTGCGACGATAAGAAGAAGTTCGAGGAACTCCAGGTCAAGGCCGTAGAAAACCTTGCAGTCGATGGTGGTGGTCACCTGACCTACCTGGCCCCGACACGGGTCAACCTGGCGCTGATGGAAGAGCGCTGGCCTGATGTGAAATTCCGTGCGACGCGTGAGCATCACTAAGCGCTGAGCCGTAACCCCCAAAGCCCCGATGCGTAAGCCTCGGGGTTTTTTTGTGCCGCCTCGGTCAACTGTGGGAGCGGGCTTGCTCGCGAAAGCGGCCTTTCATTCAACATTGATGTCGACTGACCCGACGCCTTCGCGAGCAAGCCCGCTCCCACATTGGATCATTGTTGTTAGAGGGTTTGGATATAACCATTATTCGAAACCAGTCTCTTCGCCAACGACATTTTCTGCTACCCGGTAGCGTCCTGTCTGGAGAACCCGGTCAATCGGAACTAAATTTCATTCAGTACCTTTCAGGCATCCCATGCGTCAACCCACAAAGGATGGAATCGGCTATGAGCATTTTTCAACGCATTGTGTTGTTGCTTAAGGTTTTGGTGATGCTGTCCCTCGGCACGTCGGCGGTGGCGTGGGCAGAATGTGAGAACCATGAAAAACAGGCCTTGAACGGGCAAGGCGTGCACAGCGAGCTGATGATCGCTGCGACTGAATCAGACGAAGACGACCCAGACGCCGATGAGGAGGATGAGGAAGACACGCAAACGTAAATGACGGACAAAAAGAAAACCCCTCCTGCCGGACTGATGTGCAATCGAAGCAGAAGGGGTTGATCAACGCTTTAGATATTTCGTGCCGCTCAATACCTGTGGGAGCGAGCCTGCTCGCGATGGCGTCATACCCGTCGACATTAATGCCGACTGATACACCGCTATCGCGAGCAGGCTCGCTCCCACATTGTTACGCCGCGCCGCCGAGGAATTGCTCGGCGTAGTGACAAGCCACCTGGCGGGTGTCGAGCAGGCGCAAGGCCGGCTCTTCGACGCTGCAGCGCTCGGTCGCATACGGGCAGCGCTTGTGGAAGGCGCAGCCGGACGGCGGGTTCAGCGGGTTCGGCAGTTCGCCGACGATCTTGATTTTCGGCTTGTTCGGGTCCGGGTGAATGGTTGGAGTGGCCGACAGCAACGCCTGGGTGTACGGGTGCAGAGGACGCTCGTAGATGTCATTCTTCGGACCCATCTCCACAGGGCGGCCGAGGTACATCACCATCACATGATCGGCGACGTGACGCACCACGGCCAGGTTGTGGGAGATGAACACGTAGGCGGTGTTGAACTCTTGCTGCAAATCCATGAACAGGTTGAGTACCTGCGCCTGGATCGATACGTCCAGCGCCGAGGTCGGTTCGTCTGCCACCAGCACTTTCGGTTGCAGCATCATCGCGCGGGCCAGGGCAATCCGCTGGCGCTGACCGCCGGAGAACATGTGCGGATAGCGCTGGTAGTGCTCGGGACGCAAGCCCACCTGTTTCATCATCGCCTGGACTTTGTCGCGACGTTCCGAGGCGCTCAGGTTGGTGTTGATCAGCAGCGGTTCGGCGAGTTGATCACCGACTTTCTGCCGTGGGTTCAGTGACGCGTACGGGCTCTGGAACACCATCTGCACGTCTTTGCGCAGCTGCTTGCGTTGAGCCTTGTCAGCGCCGGCGACTTCCTGCCCGGCGATTTTCAAGGAGCCGGAGGAGGGCTCTTCGATCAGCGTCAGGGCACGGGCCAGGGTGGATTTGCCGCAACCCGATTCGCCCACAACGGCGAGGGTTTTGCCGGCTTCCAGTTCGAACGACACACCGTTGAGGGCGCGCACGGTCGCATGACCCTTGAATAGGCCACGGGACACTTCGTAGTGACGGGTCAGGTTGCGGGCGGTAAGTACGACGGCCATTACGCCACCTCCTGATTCAGCGGGTAGAAGCAGCGGGCGAGGCTGTTGCTTTTCGGGTCAAGGGCCGGACGCTGGGTGCGGCAGTTGTCCTGCACGTAGGGGCAGCGCGGCGACAACAGGCAGCCTTGCGGACGGTCGTAGCGACCGGGAACGATGCCCGGCAACGTCGACAGGCGCGCGGCACCCAGGCTGTGTTCCGGAATGGCCTTGAGCAGCGCTTCGCTGTACGGGTGCGCCGGAATGTCGAACAGTTGTGGCACCTGACCGACTTCAACCGCTTGGCCGGCGTACATCACGCACACGCGCTGGGCGGTTTCGGCTACAACCGCGAGGTCGTGGGTAATCAGCACCAGGCCCATGTCCTGCTCTTTCTGCAGGGCCAGCAACAGATCCATGATCTGCGCCTGAATCGTTACGTCCAGAGCGGTGGTTGGTTCGTCGGCGATCAGCAGTTTCGGTTCGCCGGCAATCGCCATGGCAATTGCCACACGCTGGCTCATACCGCCGGAGAGTTGATGCGGGTAGGCGTCCATACGGCTGGCGGCGCCCGGGATTTCCACTTTTTCCAGCAGTTCGATGGCACGCTTGCGGGCGTCCTTTCTGGACATTTTCAGGTGCAGGCGCAGCACTTCTTCAATCTGGAAACCGACGGTGTAGCTCGGGTTCAGCGCGGTCATCGGGTCCTGAAACACCATGGCCAGGTCTTTGCCGACGATTTGCCGACGTTGACGGTTGCTGAGCTTGAGCATGTTCTTGCCGTCGAAATTCAGGGCGTCGGCAGTGACGATCCCCGGATGCTCGATCAGGCCCATCAGCGCCATCATGGTCACGGATTTACCGGAACCCGATTCGCCCACGATGGCCAGCACTTCGCCTTTGTCCACGGTAATGTCGAGACCGTCGACCACCGGAACGGCGTTGGCGTCGCCGAAGCGAACGTTGAGATTCTTGATTTCTAACAGTGACATTTGAATCTCCTCAGGCGGCGTTCTTGAGTTTCGGGTCCAGCGCATCGCGCAGACCGTCGCCCATCAAGTTGATTGCCAGCACGCTGAGCAAAATGGTCAAACCAGGCAAGCTCACCACCCACCAGGCGCGTTCGATGTAGTCGCGAGCCGAAGCCAGCATGGTGCCCCACTCAGGCGTTGGCGGTTGTACGCCAAGGCCGAGGAAGCCCAGTGCCGCGGCATCGAGAATCGCCGAGGAGAAACTCAAGGTGGCCTGAACGATCAGCGGCGCCATGCAGTTGGGCAGCACCGTGACGAACATCAGGCGTGGCAGACCGGCACCGGCCAGGCGCGCGGCGGTCACGTAGTCGCGGTTCAATTCGCCCATCACCGCGGCGCGGGTCAGACGAACATAGGACGGCAACGAAACCACGGCGATGGCAATAATGGTGTTGATCAGGCCAGGGCCGAGGATGGCGACAATCGCCACCGCCAGCAGCAGGGACGGCAGGGCCAGCATGATGTCCATCAGACGCATGATGGTCGGGCCGAGTACGCGCGGAAAGAACCCGGCGAACAGACCCAAAAGAATGCCCGGAATCAGCGACATCACCACCGACGACAAGCCGATCAGCAGGGACAGGCGCGAACCGTTGATCAGCCGCGACAGCAGGTCGCGACCCAGTTCATCGGTGCCGAGCAGGAACTGGATTTGCCCGCCTTCCAGCCAGGACGGCGGGGTCAGCAGGAAGTCACGGTATTGCTCGCTCGGGTTATGCGGCGCAACCCACGGCGCGAAGATCGCGCAGAAGATCACCAGCAGCATGAACATCAGGCCGGCGACGGCGCCTTTGTTCCTGGAGAACGCGTGCCAGAATTCTTTGTACGGGGACGGATACAGCAGGCTTTGATCGACTGCTACCGGTGTAGTGAGAGTGGTCATGGTCTTGATCTCAGCGCTGATGACGGATGCGTGGGTTGGCAAAGCCGTAGAGGATGTCCACCACGAAGTTGACCAGAATCACCAGGCAGGCGATTAACAGGATGCCGTTCTGCACCACGGGATAGTCCCGTGCGCCAATGGCTTCGATCAGCCATTTGCCGATGCCGGGCCAGGAGAAAATGGTTTCGGTCAGGACCGCACCGGCCAGCAACGTGCCGACTTGCAGGCCGACCACGGTCAGAACCGGAATCAGCGCATTGCGCAGGCCGTGAACGAACACCACGCGCGAGGGCGACAGGCCTTTGGCGCGTGCGGTACGGATGTAGTCTTCACGCAGCACTTCGAGCATCGACGAACGGGTCATCCGCGCGATCACCGCCAGCGGGATGGTGCCGAGCACGATGGCCGGCAGGATCAGGTGATGCAGGGCATCGAAGAACGCCCCGACGTCATCGGCCAGCAGCGTATCGATCAGCATGAAACCGGTGCGCGGCTCGATGTCGTAGAGCAGGTCGATCCGCCCGGACACCGGCGTCCAGCCCAGGCTCACCGAGAAGAACATGATCAGGATCAGGCCCCACCAGAAGATCGGCATCGAGTATCCCGCCAGGGAGATGCCCATCACCCCATGGTCGAACAGGGATCCTCGCTTGAGTGCCGCAATCACCCCGGCCAAAAGGCCCAGGATGCCGGCGAACAACAGGGCGGCCATGGACAGTTCCAGGGTCGCGGGAAATAGAGAGCTGAACTCGGTCCAGACGCTTTCACGGGTACGCAGGGATTCGCCGAGATCGCCGTGGGCCAACTTGCCGATGTAATCCAGGTATTGGGCATACAGGGGTTTGTTCAGACCTAGGCGTTCCATTGCCTGAGCATGCATTTCGGGGTCGACTCTTCGTTCGCCCATCATTACTTCCACGGGGTCGCCTGGAATCATGCGAATCAACGCGAAAGTCAGCAAGGTGATGCCGAAGAACGTGGGGATCAGTAACCCCAATCGGCGGGCAATAAAACTAAACATCTTGTGTGGTACCTCATCAGCCGGTTAGGCGTGCCCGGCAGCGCTGGGGTCAGCGAGGCCGGGCGTTTCTTATCTACTTCACCTGGGTGGTGGCGAAGTTATTAGTGGTGAGGGGGCTAATTTGATAGCCCTCTACGTTGGTGCGCATTGCGGTGAACATACGGGTGTGCGCCATGCTGATCCACGGCTGGTCCTGATTGAAAACGGCCTGGGCCTGTTCGTAGAGCGCCGTGCGTTCGTCCGGGTTCACTTTAGCCCGGGCTTCGTCGATCAACGTCTGGAACTTTTCATTGCACCAGCGAGCGTAGTTTTCGCCGTTCTTGGCGGCTTCGCAACTGAGCATAGGCGTCAGGAAATTATCCGGGTCGCCGTTATCGCCAGCCCAACCGGCGGACACCATATCGTGCTCGCCGTTTTTCGCGCGCTTGAGCATTTCGCCCCATTCCATGACACGAATATCGACCTTGATCCCGACCTTGGCCAGGTCGGCCTGCATCATCTGCGCGCCGAGCATCGGGTTCGGGTTGGTCGGGCCGCCGCCGTTGCGGGTGAACAGGGTGAACACGGTGCCATCCGGCACGCCGGCTTCCTTGAGCAGGGCGCGAGCCTTGTCCAGGTCACGCGGCGGGTTGGTCAGTTTGTGGTTGTAGCCCAGCAGGGTGTCCGGGTACGGGTTGACCGCTACCGTCGCATTGCCTTTGCCGAATAGCGCGTTGACGTAGGCTTCCTTATCGAACGCGATGTCGATGGCTTTACGCACGCGCACATCACTCATGTACTTGTGCGAGGTGTTCATCGCGATGTACGAAACGGTCATCGCATTGAGCTCATCAACTTTCAGGTTGGTGTCTTTCTTGATGCTCGGGATGTCATCCGGTTTCGGATACAGCGCGATCTGGCACTCGTTGGCCTTGAGCTTTTGCAGGCGCACGTTGTTGTCGGTGGCAATCGCCAGAATCAGCGAATCAGCCGGTGGTTTGCCGCGGAAGTAGTCCGGGTTGGCCTTGAAGCGAACCTGAGCGTCCTTGGCGTAACGCTGGAAGACGAACGGGCCGGTGCCGACCGGTTTGTTGTTCAGGTCGCCCGTTTTGTCGGCCTTGAGCAACTGGTCTGCGTACTCGGCGGAGTAGATCGAGGAGAAGGCCATGGCGATGTCGGCCAGGAACGGCGCTTCACGGCGGGTCAGGGTGAATTTGACCGTGTTGTCGTCGACTTTCTCGACGCTTTTGAGCAGCTCTTTGAAGCCCATGCTTTCAAAGTACGGGAAGCCCACGCTCGACAGCTTATGCCATGGGTGTTTCGGGTCCAGTTGACGCTGGAAGCTCCAGACCACATCGTCGGCATTCATGTCGCGGGTCGGCTTGAAGTAATCGGTGGTGTGAAACTTGACGCCTTTGCGCAGGTGGAACGTGTAGGTCAGACCGTCGTCGCTGATGTCCCACGACTCGGCCAGTGCCGGGATCACGTCAGTGGTGCCGGGCTTGAAGTCCGCCAGACGATTGAAGATGGTTTCGGCCACCGCATCGGCTGTGACTGCAGTCGTGTACTGGACCATATCGAAGCCTTCCGGACTGGCTTCGGTACAGACCACCAAGGGTTTGGCCGAGACGCCGACGGCGACACTCAGCAACGCGGCAGCGATGGCCGCTCGTAGGGGAAGCATTTTCATCTAGAGCCCTCTGCAATCGGTTGAACAGAAAAGCCAGACGGCCGACTCATCATGAGTCAGCCGCAGGCATACGTTTTACAAAATGTTGAACGGGATGGTGGTCACGAGACGGAACTCGTTGATGTTGCCGTCAGCCTGATTTTCGCTGGCACGGTGAGTGGTGTACGTCGCGCGGATGGCGGTAGCCTTGAGTGGGCCGCTCTGCACGGCGTAGGACGCGCCGATGCCGTATTCGTAGTGGGTTTCGCCGTCCATCAGGCTCAGGTCGCCGCGCTTGGCGCCCGGATCGGTGTAAGCCGTGCCGCGGTAGTGAGTACCGTCAATGCCCCAGCCGCGCGCCTGGTAGATGTTGAACTTCAGGCCTGGCACGCCGTATTCGGCCATGTTCAGGCCGTAGGCAATCTGGAAGGATTTCTCGTTCGGGCCGTTGAAGTCCGACAGCAAGGAGTTGGCCAGGTAGATGCCGTTGGTTTCGTGCAGGTAGTCGAAATACGTGTCGCCGTTCACTTCCTGGTACGAGAAGGTCAGGCTGTGAGCCTGGTGAGTCAGGCCGAGTGACAGCGAGTAGGTGTCGTTGTCGATCTCACCCATCAACTTTTTGCCTTCGTCGACGGTTTTGTAGTAGTTCAGGCCGGTGGTCAGACTCAGTACCTGGCTGTCACCCAGCTCGTGGGTGGCGCCGAAGTAGTACTGGTTCCAGAAGTCTTCGACGTTGGCGCCGTACAGGCTGGTTTTCAGGCTCTTGAACGGCTGGTAGTTCACGCCTGCGGTGTAGACCTTGTCGGTTTCAACGCCGGTGGCGGAGTACTCGCTGCGGAACTTCGACAGGCTCTGTTCGGTACGTGGCGAAACGCGGTCGAAACCGGCCAGGTCGAACGACAGGTTATTGAATTCTTCGCTGTGCAGGCTGATACCTTCAAAGCTCGAAGGCAGTGCGCGGTTGCCGATGACATCAACGATTGGAGTGCTGAAGTTCTGACGACCGGCGGTCAAGGTGGTGTTCGATACACGGAACTTGGCGTTGGCCAGACCCAGTTTGCTCCACTGGTCGACGGCATCGCCGTTGGAGTCTGCCAGGGTGCGGTTGGAGCCGCCGGCAATATCCTTGCGGTCACGGTCCAGAACGATGGCGTTGTAGGCGGCGACTTCGGTGCTGACGCCAACGGTGCCCTGGGTGAAGCCCGAGGTGTAGTTGACGATAGTGCCCTGAACCCAGTTGATACGACGTGGTGTCGGGGTGCTAGGGGCGCTCGGATCGTTCTTCACGCTGTTTTTCTTGTAGCTGAAGGTGTCGTCACGACGTTTCAGTTCGTTGGCATACCAGTTACGCGTTGTGCCGCCCAGGCTTTGTCCATCGATAAAGCCTTTGGCCTCGCTTTGGGCGCTACTGCCGGCCAATGTGGTAGGGACAAACTCCTGACTTGCAGGTTCTGCGTAAGCCGTGGCGGTCACGCTGCTGATGGCCAAGGCCAATAACGCGGTGCTGCTCAGTTTCATGGGTGAAGCTCCTTACTTTCTTTTTTTAAATGCCGGTCTTTTTTGGTGATCCGGCTATTTGGTTTAGAACTCATGCAGGCATCGCAAACGTTTGCTATAGGCCAGATTGGCGAATTACGGCAATACGCTTGCATGAGGGCGGAATCCGCCCCCAGCGTTTTGGTTAATCGGTTATTGGTCGATACTGACGCCCGAGAACACGTTCCGACCGAAAGGACTCACCTTGAATCCTTCGACTTTGGCGCTCAACGGCTGGTTGACCGTCGAGTGGGCGACAGGCGTGATCGGCACTTGCTGCTTGAGCAATTGCTGAGCCTGTTTGTAGAGCACGGTGCGCTGGTCGCGGTCGGTGACGACCTTGGCCTGCTTGATCAGCTTGTCGTAGGCCGGATCACACCACATGGAGTAGTTGTTGCCGCCAATGGCATCGCAGCTGTAAAGCGTGCCGAGCCAGTTGTCCGGGTCACCATTGTCGCCGGTCCAGCCGATCAGGCTGATGTCGTGCTCGCCGTTCTTGGTGCGCTTGATGTACTCGCCCCATTCGTAGCTGACGATCTTGACCTTGAGGCCGATCTTCGCCCAATCCGCCTGGAGCATTTCGGCCATCAGCTTGGCGTTGGGGTTGTACGGACGCTGAACCGGCATGGCCCAGAGGGTGATTTCGGTGCCTTCCTTGACGCCGGCAGCCTTGAGCAATTCCTTGGCTTTTTCCGGGTTATAGGCGGCGTCCTTGACGGTATCGTCGTAGGACCATTGGGTCGGTGGCATGGCGTTTTGCGCCAGTTGCCCGGCGCCTTGATACACCGCGTTGAGAATGCCTTGCTTGTTCACCGCCATGTCCAGCGCCTGGCGCACTTCAAGCTGGTCGAACGGTTTGTGCCGCACGTTATAGGCGATGTAACCAAGGTTGAAGCCAGGCTTTTCGATCAGTTGCAGTTTCGGATCGTTTTTCAGCGCGGTCACGTCGGCCGGGCGCGGGTGCAGGGTGATCTGGCATTCGTTGGCCTTGAGCTTCTGCACGCGCACCGAGGCGTCGGTGTTGATGGCGAAAATCAGGTTGTCGAGCTTGACCCGGCTCGGGTCCCAGTACTGCTTGTTGCCGCTGTAACGGATGTTGGAATCTTTCTGGTAGCTCTTGAACACGAACGGGCCAGTGCCGATCGGCTTCTGGTTGATCTCGCTCGGCTTGCCGGAGGCCAGTAACTGGTCGGCGTATTCGGCAGACAGGATCGCGGCGAAGCTCATGGCGATGTTCTGGATGAATGCGGCGTCGACGCTGTTGAGCGTCATCACCACGGTCAGCGGCCCGGTCTTCTCGACCTTGGCGATGTTCTTGTTCAGGCTCATCCCGTTGAAATACGGGAACTCGGTCGGATAAGCCTTACGGAAGGGTTGCTGTGGATCGAGCATACGATTGAAGGTGAACAGCACGTCATCGGCGTTGAAATCGCGGGTCGGTGTGAAGTATTTGGTCGTGTGAAATTTCACCCCTTCGCGCAGGTGAAACGTGTACTTGAGACCGTCCTCGGAAATATCCCAGCTCGTTGCCAGGCCCGGTACGACGTTAGTGGCGCCTTTTTCAAATTCTGCCAATCGGTTGTACAGCGGCTCGGCGGCGTCGTTATCGGTCGCCGTGGTGTATTGCGCAGTGTCGAAGCCTGCGGGGCTGCCTTCGGAGCAGAACACCAGGCTGTTATTGGCGGCCTGGCTGATGGAAGTGACGGCCAGCAGGCCGGTGCTCAGCAATGCGGATAAAACCAAGGTATGGCGCATGACGCTCCCTCTTTTTAGTGTTGTGCAATGAGCCGTGGTCCCGTCCGGAAACGTGGGGCTTCATTGATCTCAAACCATTGCACGCAGCAAACCGAGAGCCCACGCATGAACTGGTCAGATCCCGACGGTATGAGCCGTGGGTCTGGCAGTAAATGCGTAAATGCCTGAAAGACTCGTAGGAAAAGGCGACGCGTCCTAAACCTCTGCTGTGGTGCGCAGCGGATTTGGCTGTCAGTTGATTCCTACTTTCTCGGCAGATAAAGCAACGGCAACGTGAATAACGTCGCCGTTGCCAAACCTTATTTGCTGACGCTGACGCCGTAGAAGGAGTTCAAGCCAAACGGGCTGATCTTGAAGTCCTGCACGTTGTCGCGCATGGGTTGGAACACCGTCGAGTGAGCGATAGGTGTCATTGGAACGGCGTCTTTGAGGACGTGTTGCGCCTGTTTGTACAGTTCGGTGCGCTTGGCCTGATCGGTAGTGCGCTTGGCTTCTTTAACGATGCCGTCGAATTTCTTGTCGCACCACTTGGAGAAGTTGTTGCCCTGCAGAGAGTCGCAGCCGAACAGTACGTTCAGCCAGTTGTCCGGGTCACCATTGTCGCCGCTCCAGCCGATGATCATCGCCTGGTTCTCGCCGCCCTTGGAACGCTTGATGTATTCGCCCCATTCGTAGGTGACGATCTTGGCCTTGATACCGACCTTGGCCCAGTCGGACTGCAGCATTTCCGCCATCAGCTTGGCGTTCGGGTTGTAAGGACGCTGCACCGGCATCGCCCACAGGTTGATCTCGGTGCCTTCCTTGATGCCGGCTTCCTTGAGCAGCGCTTTGGCTTTCTCAGGGTTGTACGGGGCATCCTTGATGGTGGTGTCATAAGACCATTGGGTCGGTGGCATGGCGTTGACAGCCAGTTGGCCGGCGCCCTGGTAAACCGAGTCGATGATCTGTTGCTTGTTGACGGCCATGTCCAGTGCCTGACGCACTTTCAACTGGGCCATCGGGTTTGGCTGATCACTGCCCTTGATCTTGTCCATCACGTTATAGGCGATGTAACCCAGGTTGAAACCGGCCTGATCAGGCACCTTCAGGGTCTTGTCTTCCTTCAGCGCCTTCAAGTCGGCTGGACGTGGGAACAGAGTGATCTGGCACTCGTTCTTCTTCAGCTTCTGAATACGCACCGACGGGTCGGTGGTGATGGCGAAGATCAAGTTGTCGATCTTCACGTCGTCAGGCTTCCAGTAGTCCTTGTTCCCGGTGTAGCGGATGTTGGAGTCTTTCTGGTAGCTCTTGAACACAAACGGGCCAGTACCGACCGGCTTCTGGTTGATGTCGGCGGCTTTGCCTTCCTTGAGCAGCTGGGCAGCGTACTCGGCGGACTGGACCGAGGCGAAACTCATGGCCATGTTCTGAATGAACGCGGCATCAACTTCTTTGAGGGTGAACTTGACGGTGTGGTCGTCGACTTTATCGATCTTGGTGATGTTGGTATCCATCCCCATGTCGGTAAAGTACGGGAATTCGGTCGGGTACGCCTTACGGAACGGGTCATCCTTGTTAATCATGCGATTGAAGGTGAACAGCACGTCGTCGGCGTTGAACTCACGAGTCGGCTTGAAGTACGGGGTGGTGTGGAACTTGACGCCTTCACGCAGGTGGAAGGTGTAAGTCAGGCCGTCATCAGAGATGTCCCACTTGGTCGCCAGACCAGGAACAACGGCGGTGCCGCCGCGCTCGAACTGGGTCAGACGGTTGAACATGGTTTCTGCAGAGGCGTCGAAGTCGGTTCCGGTGGTGTACTGACCAGGATCAAAACCGGCCGGGCTCCCTTCGGAGCAAAACACCAGGTTAGTCGCAGCGACGGCGAAAGGTGCGCTGGCTAATAAGCTTGCGCCGACTAAAAACGGAATGACCGCGTGTTTAAGCATGGTGGCCTCATGATTTGTTGTCATTTTTGGAATTAGAGGACGACCTCGTGAGTCGACCTGCGGATACTTATGCAGGGGCCATACCCAATGCAAGATCCGGAATGGTTACAAACCTTAAACAGTGGCACGAACGTACCTTAATGTCGCATATGTATAAATACGTGCGCATTTGACCGTTTGCGCAGGTTTTTTACGGTGCAAATCGCGCACCGACAAGGGGCGACCGGGGCATTTGGTGCACCCGGTTGGAGCCTGGTGTTACTTATTTATACCCACTCCGTAGAAGGGGGTAAGGCCGAACGGACTGATTTTGAAGTCGGTCACTTCCATGCGCAGTGGCTGGAACACTGTCGAGTTCGCAATTGGTGTAATCGGCACCTGTTGCTTAAGGATTTGCTGTGCCTGTTGGTACAGGTTGACCCGCTGCTGTTTGTCCGTGGACACCTTGGCTTGCTGCACCAGCTTGTCGTAGGCCGGGTCGCACCACTTGGCGTAGTTGCTGCCTTTCACCGCGGCGCAGCTATAGAGCACGCCGAGCCAGTTGTCCGGGTCGCCGTTGTCGCCGGTCCAGCCGTAAATCATGGCGTCGTGTTCGCCGTTCTTGGCGCGCTTGATGTACTCGCCCCATTCATAACTGACGATGTTGGCCTTGATACCGACTTTCTCCCAATCCTGCTGGATCATCTGTGCCGACATCCGCGCGTTGGGGTTGGAGGCACGCTGCACGGTCATGGCCCACAAATCGATAGTAGTACCGGGCGCAACCCCTGCTTCTTTTAGTAGCGCGCGGGCTTTGGTCGGGTCGTGCGGTGCGTCTTTGATACTCGGGTCATAGGACCATTGCGCCGGCGGCAAAGCGTTCTGCGCCAGTTGCCCGGCACTCTGGTAGACCGCTTTGATGATCGCCGGTTTGTCGATAGCCATGTCCAGGGCTTGACGGACCTTGAGCTGGTCCAGTGGCGGATGGGTCACGTTGTAGGCGAGGAAGCCGAGGTTGAAACCGGCTTGTTTGAGTACCCGCAGGTTTGGATCTTTCTCCATCACTTCAATGTCTGCCGGGCGCGGGTAGCCGCTGACCTGGCACTCGCCGGCCTTGAGTTTCTGCAAGCGCACGGCGGCGTCCGGGGTGATTGAGAAAATCAGGTTGTCGAGTTTTACGTCCTCGGGTTTCCAGTAGGCCTTGTTGGCGGCGTAGCGGATCTGCGAGTCCTTTTGATAGCGCTTGAACACGAAGGGGCCGGTGCCGACCGGTTTCTGGTTGAGGTCGGCAGCTTTGCCTTCTTTCAACAATTGCGCGGCGTATTCGGCGGACTGCACCGAGGCGAAGCTCATGGCGAGGTTTTGTACGAACGCGGCGTCGATGTTGTTCAGGCTGAAGCGCACGGTGTGGTCGTCGGTCTTGTCGATGCTTTTGATCGTGGTGTTCAGGCCCATGTCGGTGAAGTACGGCGACTCGGCGGGGTAGGCTTTACGGAACGCATTCTGCGGGTCGAGCAGGCGCTGGAAGGTGAACAACACGTCGTCGGCGTTGAAGTCGCGGGTCGGGGTGAAGTAGTCGGTGGTGTGGAATTTCACGCCGTCGCGCAGGTGAAAGGTGTAGCTGAGGCCGTCCTTGGACACTTCCCAGCTAGTGGCCAGACCGGGTTCGACTTCGGTGCCGCCGCGTTTGAATTGGGTGAGGCGGTTGAAGACGGTTTCGGCGGAGGCGTCGAAGTCGGTGCCGCTGGTGTACTGGCTGGGGTCGAAGCCGGCGGGGCTGGCTTCGGAGCAGTAGACCAGGGTGGTGGCGGCTTGGGCGAGTGGGGCGGTGGAGGCGATTGTGGCGAGGGTAAGGGCGAGTAGAAGTGGTTTGACGGTGGTTCTTTCCATGGAGTCCCCGAGGGCTTGGCGGCGGTGTTTTCCTGAGGGTAGCGTTGTTGGTGAGATTGGCGGAAATATCCGTTTGTAAGGGAGACCCCTCTATCTCGGCATATTCAAGCTGGTTGTTGGCTTGGCGGCCTTTTAGTCGACCAGTCTATGGCGGGTGTACACAATCCCACGTAGGAGCTGTGTCAGATGAGCATTCGGCGTCAGACGTGAGATTGATCGTTCCAACGCTCCCGCGTGGGAATGCCGCCAGGGACGCTCTGCGTTCCGCTTTTGAATGTTTAACGGGTGTGTCAGAACTCAGACCTTTCCCACGCATTTTTCAGGTTGTCGGTCGGACGCGGGCTCAATAACCTTTGGCTGTCGCTGACAACTCAGCGATCGGGTGTGAGAGCCCGGCAACTTATGGTCATCCAGTGTCTGTACACGCATAATCGCTGCCAGCTTATTGCTGCCTGCAAATGCGTTATGGCGGCTGTGTGCGGGCGGACTTCGGTCCGGCCGGGTGTCCATAACCGGTCTTCTCACCTCGCACATAGCTGCCACCTCTTCGCCGTGTGAGAAGCGGCAAGTGGAGGCTCCAACGCTGGAGAAATTTTTCAATGGACAAATTAATCCCCGACCCACCCTTCAATACCACCACACCCAACGCAGAAGCATCGCGCACCGAAGAATTACTCAAAGACCGCGAAGCCATAAAACGCGCCCTCGACTACTACCTTGATCCCCCCGCGCAATACACAGAAAAACCCCGTCGCCCCAGCACCATGTTCATGGTCGCCCCGGATGTCGGCACCGAAAGCCTGCTGGCCCACGCCTACGAATCGTTGGCCTCAGCGAGTGTCCTGGCCAGTGATTTCGCCAACAATCTGATTGGCCCGCAGCGCCACACGGCATTGGCGATTCAACAGGTCATCATGGTGGCGGAATTGGCGGTGAACCGGGCGTTGGATAACGTCGATCCGGCGTAGACACACCGCAAACAATGTGGGAGCGGGCTTGCTCGCGAAGACGGCGGTACATCCAACATCGCAGTGACTGACACACCGCTTTCGCGAGCAAGCCCGCTCCCACAGGATTTGTGCTGATTTGAAATTGGCGCATGACCTTGTGGGAGCGGCGGTGCGACGATTCGACTTGCCCGCGATTGACGGCAGGTCAATCAACACAAGGCCTGACGGACAAACTCCATTTCTTCAGGGCACAAAAAAACCGGCGATCACTTATTGATCGCCGGTTTTCGTTTAACCCTTATCCAATCACTGCATCAACACTTCAATCGCCCCATCCGCCGTCATGCTGACCTGGCTGGTCCCAGCTTCAACTTCCGGGGTCACCGGCGCAGAGTCCATGCCGGCAGCTTTCATCATCATCGGCCCGCGCAT
This sequence comes from Pseudomonas sp. F-14 TE3623, assembly GCF_053629015.1. NCBI lineage: Bacteria > Pseudomonadati > Pseudomonadota > Gammaproteobacteria > Pseudomonadales > Pseudomonadaceae > Pseudomonas > Pseudomonas sp. F-14 TE3623. The sequence continues at coordinate 1,677,354 of NZ_JBRJHM010000001.1, forward strand.
GTACGGTTGTGGATAACCGTTGCTGTTGAGGTTCAGGTTGACGATTTTGTAGCTTTTGCCGCCCAGGGCATCGGTGGCCAGTTGGGCGCGGGACTTGAAGGCGGTCACGGCTTCTTTGAGCAGGGCGTCTTCGCTGGCTTTGCGGGTTGGGGTGGCGATGGCGAAGTCCATGCCGCCCATTTTCAGGTCGGTGAGCAGTTCGCCGGTGAGTTTGGAGAGGGCAGCGAAGTCCGAGCTTTCCAGGCGCAGTTCGGCGCGTTCACGCCAGCCGGTGATTTTCTGGCCTTTGGTGTCGTAGATCGGGTAGCTGTTGCGGCTACCCTGACGCAGGGTGATGTCTTTGACTTCTTTAGCCTGGGCCAGTGCTTTGTTCATGGTGGTACTGACGTCGGCGGCGAGTTTGGCCGGGTCGGTGTTTTGCTCTTCGGTGTAGAGGGTCACGATCATCAGGTCGCGGGCCACTTCCTGGCTGACTTCGGCGCGCAGGGAGATCTGGTTGTAATGCAGTTCGTCGACGGCCAGGGCCGGGAGGCTGACGACGGTGCCAACGCTTAAGGCAAGAAGGGCGGCGCTGCGGCGCAATGTGTGCATGAAAAGCTCCTTGGACGGTGCGCAGGGGTTGAGGTCCGAACCTGCGTGAAACCATCAGACTCTAGCTTCAATGGCCCGGTTCGCACAGTTACAACTTCTATACAGATGGAAGGCAGGTGACCCTGTGGCGAGGGGGGTTGCCCCCGTTGGACTGCGAAGCAGTCCCAAATCCTGCCACCCTGTTCTATCAGTCAATCCGCGTCAGCCGATCTGCGTCTGCTTCGCCGCCGAACGGGGGCAAGCCCCCTCGCCACAGGGTTATTTCGTCACAGATACATTGCTTGGTGGCTGTGGTCGTTTGCCGCACTTTCGCCTCTCAGGCCCGCGGCTTGGTTATACTCCGTGCGATCCGCCTGGAGCGCTCATCAGGAGAGCTCATGCTCGCCCCCGTTCAAATCACTTCCGCCACTCGCCAGAACCTCTGGCGGCTCACGTTCATCCGCACGTTGGTGCTGGCCGCTCAGGCCGGTTCCGTAGGCCTGGCCTACTGGTTTGACCTGCTGCCGTTGCCTTGGCTGCAATTGGCGATCACCCTCGGCTTTTCCATGGTGCTCTGCGCGCTGACCGCGATTCGCCTGCGCACGTCGTGGCCGGTGACCGAGCTCGAATACGCCGTGCAACTGGCCTGCGACCTGTTTATCCACAGTGCCTTGCTGTACTTCTCAGGCGGTTCGACCAACCCGTTCGTCTCTTATTACCTGGTGCCGCTGACCATCGCCGCCGTGACGCTGCCGTGGCGCTATTCGGTGATTCTGTCGGGAATCGCGTTGGCGCTTTATACGTTACTGCTGGCGCGGTTCTACCCGCTGGAAACATTCCCTATCGCCCGCGAGAACTTGCAGATTTACGGCATGTGGCTGAGCTTTGCTCTGGCGGCAGCGGTGATCACGTTCTTCGCCGCCCGTATGGCCGAGGAGCTGCGTCGTCAGGAAGAATTGCGCGCCATTCGTCGTGAAGAAGGCCTGCGCGATCAGCAATTGCTGGCCGTCGCGACCCAGGCTGCCGGCGCCGCCCATGAACTGGGCACGCCGCTGGCGACCATGAGCGTGTTGCTCAAGGAAATGCGTCAGGACCATCCAGACCCGCTATTGCAGGACGATTTGAGCGTGCTGCAGGATCAGGTCAAACTCTGCAAAGAGACCTTGCAGCAGTTAGTTCGGGCGGCGGAAGCCAATCGTCGCTTGGCGGTGGAGATGCAAGACGTCACCGACTGGCTCGACGAAGCCCTGAACCGCTGGCACCTGATGCGCCCGGAAGCCAGTTACCGCTTCCAGCGCCTGGGCCAGGGGACCGTGCCGCGCATGGCGCCGCCGCCGGATCTGACCCAAGCCCTGCTAAATTTGCTGAACAACGCCGCCGATGCGTGCCCCGAAGGCTTGCAAGTGACCCTGGACTGGAATGCCGAGGATTTGACCATCAGCATTCGCGACCATGGCGCCGGTGTGCCACTGGCCATTGCCGAGCAGATTGGCAAACCGTTTTTTACCACCAAGGGCAAAGGTTTCGGCCTGGGCCTGTTTTTGAGCAAGGCCAGCGTGACACGCGCCGGCGGCTCAGTGAAACTCTACAGTCATGAGGAAGGTGGCACGCTTACCGAGCTGCGCCTGCCCCGTGTCGCCCGAGGAGACGAACATGAGTGACGAGATCCAAGTCGAAGGCGAAGAACTGCCGCATTTGCTGCTGGTAGACGACGACGCAACCTTTACCCGCGTGATGGCCCGCGCCATGGCCCGCCGCGGTTTTCGCGTCAGCACAGCAGGTTCCGCCGAAGAAGGCCTGACCATCGCCCAGGCCGACATCCCGGATTACGCCGCCCTTGATCTGAAAATGGACGGCGATTCGGGCCTGGTGTTGCTGCCGAAACTGCTCGAACTCGACCCGGAAATGCGCGTAGTGATCCTCACCGGTTACTCGAGCATTGCCACCGCCGTCGAGGCGATCAAGCGCGGCGCCTGCAATTACCTGTGCAAACCGGCGGACGCCGATGACGTGCTGGCCGCGTTGCTCTCCGAGCACGCCGACCTCGACACGCTGGTGCCGGAAAACCCAATGTCCGTGGACCGCCTGCAGTGGGAGCACATCCAGCGCGTACTGACCGAGCACGAAGGCAACATCTCCGCTACTGCCCGCGCCTTGGGCATGCACCGCCGCACGCTGCAACGCAAACTGCAGAAGCGTCCGGTCCGTCGCTGAACCGGCGCTGAACAATTGTTGTCACACCTCGTTACAAGCCGGGTCGATCATTTATGATCGGCTCGTGTGTGTTCTTTTCTTTATCGAGCCTTATCCATGAATCAGAACGCTGAATATTCCGCGGTCAACGATGCTGTGCGCGGGCAGTTTTTTCGCAAAGTCTGGGCGATGACCACGCCTTACTGGCGCAGCGAAGAGAAGGGCAAGGCCTGGACGTTGCTGATCGCGGTGATCGCATTGTCGCTGGTCAGCGTGGGGCTCTCGGTGTGGTTCAACACTTGGTACAAGGATTTTTACAACGCCCTGCAACAAAAGGACGAGGCGGCCTTCTGGCGGCTGATCCTGTATTTCTGCGGGATCGCCGCGGTGGCAATCATCGCTGCCGTCTACCGGCTCTATCTGACCCAGATGCTGACCATCCGCTGGCGAGCCTGGCTCACCGAAAAGCATTTTGCCCGCTGGCTCGGCAACAAGAATTACTACCAGCTGGAACAGGGCGGTTACACCGATAACCCGGACCAGCGGATTTCCGAAGACCTCAACAACTTCACCTCGAACACCCTGGAACTGGGCATTGGTTTGCTTCGCAACATTGTCAGCCTGGTGTCGTTCTCGATCATTCTGTGGGGCGTGTCGGGCAGTATCGAAGTGTTCGGTTTCACCATTCCCGGCTACATGTTCTGGTGTGTGCTGGTCTATGCCGTGATCGGCAGCTGGCTGACGCATTTGATCGGCCGCCGTTTGATCGGCCTGAACAACCAGCAACAACGTTTCGAAGCCGACCTGCGTTTTTCCATGGTCCGGGTTCGCGAAAATGCCGAAAGCATTGCGTTGTACAACGGTGAGCCCAATGAAAACCGTCGTTTGAGCAGCCGTTTCGGCATGGTCTGGCGCAATTTCTGGGACATCATGAAGGTGTCCAAGCGTCTGACGTTCTTCACCTCCGGTTATAGCCAGGCCGCCATCATCTTTCCGTTCATGGTCGCTGCACCGCGTTACTTCGCTGGCAAGATCGAACTCGGCGATCTGATGCAAATCAGTTCGGCGTTCGGCAACGTGCAGGAGAGTTTCAGCTGGTTTATCAGTGCGTATCAGAATCTCGCTGCGTGGCGCGCCACGTGTGATCGTCTGCTGAGTTTCCGTCAGGCCATGACCGACAACGAAGAACGCGCACCGGCCATCGACGTGCAGAATCATGGCTCGGCGTTGAAGGTGCATAACCTTGGTCTCGACCTCGCTGACGGTCGTCACCTGCTGACCAACGCCGACATGACGGTGGAGGAGGGCGAGCGCGTCATGCTCAGCGGTCGTTCCGGCAGCGGCAAATCGACGTTGCTGCGGGCGATGGGGCACCTTTGGCCGGCCGGCCACGGCAGCATCCGCCTGCCGACGGGGCGTTATCTGTTCCTGCCGCAAAAACCGTATCTGCCGATTGGCACTTTGCGCGAGGCGCTGAGTTATCCACAGCCCGGCGACACCTACCCGCACGAGCGCTACGTCCACGTGCTGGAAACCTGCCGCTTGCCACACCTGGTTTCGCGTCTGGATGAAGCCAACCACTGGCAGCGCATGCTTTCGCCGGGCGAGCAGCAACGACTGGCCTTCGCTCGTGCGCTGCTTTATGCGCCGCAATGGCTGTACATGGACGAAGCGACTTCGGCGATGGATGAAGAGGATGAAGCGTCGCTGTATCAGGCGTTGATCGATGAATTGCCGGGGCTGAGCATCGTCAGCGTCGGGCATCGCAGCAGCCTGAAGCGTTTCCATCCACGGCATGTGCGTATCGAGAATGGCCATTTGGTGGATCAGACGGTGACCGCATAAACACCACTTGACCTGTGGGAGCGGGCTTGCCCGCGATGGCCTCGACGCGGTTCACCTGCAGAACCGCGTTATCGTTCATCGCGGGCAAGCCACGCTCCCACAGGGAGTGGTGGTGATCGTACAACCGTGTTGAGCTATGATGCGGTTTCAGCCGCTTTTTTCGAGACAGACGTTCACCATGGAAAACCCGATCGACGCACCTCGCCTCCCTCGCAAGCGCCGCAGCCTCGCTCAGGAACTGGTGACGGTGCTGTCCGAGCAGATCCGCGACGGTCACCTCAAACGTGGCGACAAATTGCCCACCGAGTCGGCGATCATGGATGCCCATGGCGTTAGCCGCACCGTGGTGCGCGAAGCGATTTCCCGTTTGCAGGCAGCAGGGCAAGTTGAAACCCGTCACGGCATCGGCACCTTCGTGCTCGACACTCCAAGCCCGAGCGGTTTTCGTATCGACCCGGCCACAGTGGTCACGCTGCGGGATGTGCTGGCAATTCTGGAGCTGCGTATCAGCCTGGAAGTGGAATCCGCCGGCCTTGCCGCGCAACGTCGCAGCGCTGAGCAGTTGGCGTTGATGCGAGCGGCGCTGGATGCGCTGAATGAAAGCGCCTCCCACGCCAGCGATGCGGTGGCTTCGGACTTCCAGTTCCATCTGCAAATTGCCTTGGCCACCGGCAATCGCTACTTCACCGATATCATGACCCACTTGGGCACCAGCATCATTCCGCGCACGCGCCTGAACTCCGCGCGCCTGGCCCACGACGACCAGCAGCACTACATGAGTCGCCTGAGCCGTGAGCATGAAGAGATTTATGATGCTATCGCCCGCCAGGATTCCGATGCGGCGCGGGCGGCTATGCGGTTGCACCTGACGAATAGCCGCGAGCGGTTGCGCCAGGCCCATGAAGAGGCGCAGGCACAGCGGGGATAGGTTTGCAGGTTGGGTGATTTGCTGCCTGACAGATCGCTTTCGCGAGCAAGCCCGCTCCCACACTTGATCTCGGTTGTTCACAAAAAATGCGTTCACCGAAGATCCAATGTGGGAGCGGGCTTGCTCGCGAAAGGGCCGACGGCCATCTCGCAGTAACTTCAGCCAGTCCTCAAAATCGAACGATCCACCCTCACCGCCAACTCAGCAGCCCCAGGTTTGGCATCGAAGACCGCATGCCCGCGCTCATCCACGACCGTCCGGGTAATCGGCACGCCTTTGGATAGCAACTCCAGCGGCGCACCTTTCAGCGATTGGCCAGAAACCAGTTCCAGTTTCAGTTTGATAGTCATCAGTGATCTCCTTATCAGGCATTGGCCGCTGAGTTCAGCATGCCGGTTGGTTGGTAGTCCTTGAGCAGCAGATAGGTACTCCAGCCCCACCAGTCGTCAACGGTGGCGGTATCGTTGAGGTTGTTGACGTCCTTGCGCCGCAACACCTTGTTGCCCTCGACTTTGAACAGTGGCGAGAAATTGCCTGCCGGGTTCAGTACCGCTTGCAGGTCGGGCAGCCTTTTCAAAGCAGCAAAGCTGCCAGCCGACGGGGCAGAGCCACTGAGGTACGCCGCGAACACTTCATCCGCAGACACCTGAACCGCTTGATTCACCTGGGCGCGATTGGCGCTGTCGATGGCATCGAAGTAGCGCTTGTCGCCGTAGGCGTGCCAGCGATCGCCGTTGCCATTGCTCACGTTGAGGCCGAACTTGCTGTCTTCATCGTGCATGAAGCGGGTAATCAGCGAGCCGAGATCACTGGGCGTGACCACCGCCGCCAACTGTTTGCGCGGTACTCGCAGGTGGCCGGCGGAATACAGGTCGGTCAGGTAGTGATCGGCAAAAGCGTTCATCGCATAGGCCAACTCCAACTGCTTTTCATCGCCGCTGTTGTGGGCGAGCACTGCTTGTTGCAGCGCTGCCGTGTGCCCGGCGATGTAGGCCAGTAACGCCCATTCGGCAAAATGGTCGGCGTTGTTGGCGGCCAGTTTCAGATAACGCCCCAAAGGGAACAGCGCCGAGACGAAACTGCCGCCGCCGGTGATCTTGTTCCACTCTTCCGACAACGTATCACCGAGGGCGTCATAAGCTTCGTGAGGCTGTTTGCCGTCCCTGATCGCTTGATTGATGGCGGCGATTTCCTTCTGCATGACACCGAGGATCAGCTTCGCCTCGGCGTTTGAGGCCGGCAGTACCGCCAGGGAGTTGAAGGCGTTGGTAAAACGCTGGATTCGGTCCGCCGCTGTTGCGCCTTCGCAGATCGGTTGGTCGGGAATTCCATAAAAATCACCCCCCAGCGCAATCACTTGTCCATAGGTCAATGCCAGGCCATTGGGCAGGTGCAACTCCACCTGCGAGGCCGGTATGGCAGGTGCATCCTTGACGAAGCGCAGCAGGGTGCCGTCGCCGATCGCGGTATGTTCTGCACCCTCAAACCTCAACTGGGGCGCGCCTTTCAGCGCATTTTTTGGTGGCGTCGACAGCAGGCCCTGGCGCTGATGTTTGAGGCCGTGATGGCTGCCGGCGGTGAGTTTAAGGGTGTCGCCATTGCCAGTAAGGGCGATGCCGTGCTCGGTAAAAAGATCATCCAGATCGGCAATGACCTGTCGGGTATTTTCCTTCGGTTGTGCGTGTAGACCTGACATTTCTAGCTCCTTGATATGTCGTAGGTAGAATCAAATTTAGCTGTATGTATATACAGCTATCTGGATCATAGATGAGAACTTTCCTACGTCAAGGAATTACTTTTTCCGACGCGAATTTTGCGGCTCGCGATGAAATGCAGTTGACGGTTGCATTTTAAGTTGTACGATGACCTACAACTTCGGCGAAGGCTGAACGGTTTTCTCACACAACGTTGCTACCCAGGGTGTTCGAATAATGAATCCACAAGAACTGAAGTCCATCCTTTCTTCCGGCCTGCTGTCGTTCCCGGTCACCGACTTCAATGCTCAGGGCGATTTCCATCGCGCGGGCTATATCAAACGTCTCGAATGGCTGGCCCCATACGGCGCCTCGGCATTGTTCGCCGCGGGCGGCACCGGTGAGTTCTTCTCTCTGGCGGCCAGCGAATATTCGGAAATCATCAAGACAGCCGTCGACACCTGCGCGACCAGCGTACCGATCCTGGCCGGTGTCGGCGGTTCGACTCGTCAAGCCATCGAATACGCTCAGGAAGCCGAGCGTCTGGGCGCCAAAGGCCTGTTGCTGCTGCCGCACTACCTGACCGAAGCCAGCCAGGACGGTGTTGCCGACCACGTTGAAGCGGTCTGCAAATCAGTAAAAATCGGCGTGGTGGTTTACAACCGCAACGTCTGCCGCCTGACCGCTCCTTTGCTGGAACGTCTGGCCGAGCGCTGCCCGAACCTGATCGGTTACAAGGATGGCCTGGGCGATATCGAGTTGATGGTGTCGATCCGTCGCCGCCTCGGTGATCGTTTCAGCTACCTGGGCGGTTTGCCGACCGCTGAAGTCTACGCCGCGGCCTACAAGGCGCTGGGCGTGCCGGTTTACTCCTCGGCGGTGTTCAACTTCATCCCGAAAACCGCGATGGATTTCTACCACGCCATTGCTCGCGAAGATCACGCCACCGTCGGCAAGATCATCGACGACTTCTTCCTGCCGTACCTGGACATCCGTAACCGCAAGGCCGGTTACGCGGTGAGCATCGTCAAGGCCGGGGCAAAAATCGCAGGCTTCGACGCAGGCCCTGTGCGTGCGCCGCTGACCGATCTGACGGGCGAAGAGTACGAAATGCTCGCCGCGCTGATCGACAAGCAGGGTGCGCAATAACACTCGATAAAACCAAGGCCGCTGAGCGATCAGCGGCTTTTTGCGTGAGGAGAGATTTCAGTGGCTGATTCAATGCGTTTCGATAACTACATCAACGGCGAATGGGTGGCGGGCAGTGATTACTGCGCCAACATCAACCCGTCCGAGCTGACCGATACCATCGGCGACTATGCCAAGGCCGATCTGGCTCAGGTCCACGCCGCTATCGACGCTGCTCGCGCCGCGTTCCCGGCCTGGTCCACTTCGGGTATTCAGGCTCGCCACGATTCACTGGATAAAGTCGGCAGCGAGATCCTCGCCCGCCGCGAAGAGCTCGGCACTTTGCTGGCCCGGGAAGAGGGCAAGACTCTGCCCGAAGCCATCGGCGAAGTGACTCGCGCCGGCAACATCTTCAAGTTCTTCGCCGGTGAATGCCTGCGCCTGTCCGGCGACTATTTGCCGTCGGTGCGTCCGGGCGTCAACGTTGAAGTGACCCGTGAAGCGTTGGGTGTGGTCGGCCTGATCACCCCGTGGAATTTCCCGATTGCGATCCCGGCGTGGAAAATCGCTCCGGCCCTGGCTTACGGCAACTGCGTCGTGCTGAAACCTGCTGATCTGGTTCCGGGCTGTGCCTGGGCGCTGGCGGAAATCATCTCCCGCGCAGGCTTCCCGGCCGGCGTGTTCAACCTGGTGATGGGCAGCGGTCGCGTGGTTGGCGATGCGCTGGTGCAGAGCCCGAAAGTCGACGGCATCAGCTTCACCGGTTCCGTGGGCGTGGGTCGTCAGATCGCCGTCAGCTGCGTCTCGCGTCAGGCCAAGGTTCAGCTGGAAATGGGCGGCAAGAACCCGCAGATCATTCTGGATGACGCCGACCTCAAACAAGCGGTCGAGCTGTCGGTACAGAGCGCATTCTATTCCACCGGCCAGCGTTGCACCGCGTCGAGCCGCTTCATCGTCACCGCCGGGATTCACGACAAATTCGTTGAAACCATGGCCGAGCGCATGAAGTCGATCAAGGTTGGCCACGCGCTGAAAACCGGCACTGATATCGGTCCGGTCGTCTCGCAGGCTCAGCTTGAACAAGACATGAAGTACATCGACATCGGCCAGTCCGAAGGTGCGCGTCTGGTCAGCGGCGGTGGCTTGGTGACCTGCGACACCGAAGGCTACTTCCTCGCCCCGACGCTGTTTGCCGACAGCACAGCGGCGATGCGTATCAGCCGCGAAGAGATCTTCGGCCCGGTAGCCAATATCGTTCGCGTCGCCGATTACGAGGCGGCGCTGGCCATGGCCAACGATACCGAGTTCGGTCTGTCGGCGGGCATCGCTACCACGTCGCTGAAGTACGCCAACCACTTCAAGCGCCACTCCCAGGCCGGGATGGTGATGGTCAACCTGCCGACCGCCGGCGTGGATTACCACGTTCCGTTTGGTGGGCGTAAAGGTTCATCCTATGGATCACGTGAGCAAGGTCGCTATGCGCAAGAGTTTTATACGGTCGTAAAAACCAGCTACATCGGCTCCTGACAGGAAACACCGCGGTATCGGTATCGATACCGCAACACAACAGATTCACCCGCGCATAAAAATAATCAGTGGGAGTACATCTACAATGCAATCGACCAAGCCGACTCACGTCCGCTATTTGATCCTGCTCATGCTGTTTCTGGTGACCACGATCAACTATGCCGACCGGGCCACCATCGCAATCGCCGGCTCCAGCCTGCAAAAAGACCTCGGCATCGACGCGGTCACCCTCGGTTATATCTTCTCCGCATTCGGTTGGGCCTACGTGGCCGGGCAAATTCCCGGTGGCTGGCTGCTGGACCGTTTCGGTTCGAAAAAAATCTACGCGCTGAGCATTTTCACCTGGTCGCTGTTCACCGTGCTGCAGGGCTATGTCGGTGAGTTCGGCATGTCCACGGCGGTGGTTGCGCTGTTCATGCTGCGCTTTTTGGTGGGCCTGGCCGAAGCGCCATCCTTCCCCGGCAACGCACGCATCGTGGCGGCCTGGTTTCCGACAGCAGAACGCGGTACCGCCTCGGCGATCTTCAACTCGGCGCAATACTTTGCCACCGTGTTGTTCGCGCCGCTGATGGGCTGGATCGTTTATTCCTTCGGCTGGCAGCATGTGTTCATCGTCATGGGCGTGATCGGCATTGTCTTCTCGGGGATCTGGCTGAAGGTGATCTACAGCCCGCGCCAACACCCGATGATCAACGACGCCGAGTTCAAGCACATCGCCGACAACGGCGGCATGGTCGACATGGACCAGGACAAAGGCAAAGGCAAAAAGGGCGACGGTCCGAAGTGGGACTACATCCGCCAGCTGCTGACCAACCGCATGATGCTCGGCGTGTATCTGGGCCAGTACTGCATCAACGGCATCACCTACTTCTTCCTGACCTGGTTCCCGGTGTACCTGGTGCAGGAACGCGGCATGACCATCCTCAAGGCCGGTTTCATTGCTTCGTTGCCAGCGATCTGCGGGTTTATCGGTGGTGTGCTCGGCGGGGTGATTTCCGATTACCTGCTGCGTAAAGGCCACTCGCTGACCTTCGCCCGCAAGGCGCCGATCATCGCCGGCCTGCTGGTTTCCAGTAGCATCGTGGCCTGCAACTATGTAGACGTTGAATGGATGGTCGTCGGCTTCATGGCCCTGGCATTCTTCGGCAAAGGCGTGGGTGCGTTGGGCTGGGCGGTGGTGTCTGACACTTCGCCGAAACAGATCGCCGGTCTCAGCGGTGGCCTGTTCAACACCTTCGGTAACATTGCCTCGATCACCACGCCGATCGTTATCGGTTACATCATCAGCTCCACCGGTTCGTTCAAATGGGCGCTGGTGTTCGTCGGTTGCAACGCGCTGGTAGCCGTCTTCAGCTATCTGGTGATCGTTGGCCCGATCAAGCGTGTGGTGCTCAAAGAGCCGCCAGTCAGCGGTCCTGAAACCAACAATAAGTTATCTGAAGCGCATTCCTGAGGAGCGGCGTCATGCAGTTGATTGAACATTCCGACTCGCCGCGCTACATCCGCCTGCACGAGCGGGACAATGTGGTGATCGTGGTCAACGATCAGGGCGTGCCGGCCGGCACTGAATTCCCCGATGGCCTGGTCACCGTGGATTTTGTGCCGCAGAGCCACAAGGTCACGCTCGAGGACATTCCCGAGGGCGGCCAGGTGATTCGTTACGGCCAGACGATCGGCTACGCGTTGCAGCCGATTTCTCGCGGCAGCTGGGTCAAGGAAGATCAACTGCGCATGCCGACCGCGCCACCGCTGGACAGCTTGCCGCTGTCCACCGAGGTGCCGGCCGCGCAGGCACCGCTGGAAGGCTTCACCTTCGAGGGTTATCGCAACGCCGACGGCACCGTCGGCACGCGCAACATTCTCGGCATCACCACCACCGTGCAGTGCGTTACCGGCGTGCTGGATCATGCGGTGAAGCGCATCAAGGACGAGTTGCTGCCCAAGTACCCTAACGTCGACGACGTGGTGGCGCTGACCCACAGTTACGGCTGCGGCGTGGCGATCACCGCCACCGACGCGTACATCCCGATTCGCACTGTGCGCAACTTGGCGCGCAATCCGAACCTGGGTGGTGAAGCGCTGGTGATCAGCCTGGGCTGCGAGAAATTGCAGGCCGGGCAGGTGATGCACGAGAACGACAGTTCGGTCGATCTCAGCGAGCCGTGGTTATACCGTTTGCAAGATTCCAGTCACGGTTTTACCGAGATGATCGAGCAGATCATGGCGCTGGCCGAGACTCGTTTGAAGAAGCTCGACCTGCGTCGTCGGGAAACCGTGCCGGCGTCCGAGCTGATCCTTGGTATGCAGTGCGGCGGCAGCGATGCGTTCTCTGGCATCACCGCCAACCCGGCGCTCGGTTATGCCTCGGACCTGTTGCTGCGGGCCGGTGCGACAGTGATGTTTTCCGAAGTCACCGAAGTGCGCGACGCGATTTACCTGCTGACGTCCCGCGCCGAAACCGAGGATGTCGCTCAGGAACTGGTGCGGGAAATGGACTGGTACGACCGTTACCTGGCCAAGGGCGAAGCGGATCGCAGTGCCAACACCACGCCGGGGAACAAGAAGGGCGGGTTGTCGAACATTGTCGAGAAGTCCCTGGGCTCAATCGTCAAATCCGGCAGCAGCGCGATCAACGGGGTGCTTGGCCCTGGCGAGCGCTTCAAGCGCAAAGGTCTGATTTTCTGCGCGACCCCGGCCAGTGATTTTGTCTGCGGAACGTTGCAGTTGGCGGCGGGGATGAACCTGCATGTGTTCACCACCGGGCGGGGTACGCCTTATGGGTTGGCGATGGCACCGGTGGTGAAGGTGTCGACCCGCACAGAACTGGCGCAGCGCTGGCCGGACCTGATTGACATCGATGCCGGGCGGATTGCCACCGGGCGGGCGTCGATTGAGGAGCTTGGCTGGGAGTTGTTCCACTACTACCTGGACGTGGCCAGCGGCAAGAAACAGACGTGGGCGGAGCAGCATAAGCTGCATAACGACATTACCTTGTTCAACCCTGCGCCTATTACCTGAGACCGAGTCGCCTGCTTCGCGAGCAAGCCCGCTCCCACAGTGGATTTTCGCCGTGCACAAATTTTGTGTTCGACATTGATCAAATGTGGGAGCGGGCTTGCTCGCGAAGGCGTTCTACCAGACGCCAACGTCCCCAGTGGCTTATCATTAGCCCCCTAACGACGCCCACCCAAGGTTCTCCCGGCATGCTGGCTATTTTCCTCGAAACCCTGAACATCACCGCGCCGGTGTTTGCCATGCTGTTTCTGGGGGCGCTGCTCAAGCGCATCGACTGGATCAACGACAATTTCATTCATACCGCGTCGGCCCTGGTGTTCAACGTCACCATGCCGGCGTTGCTGTTTCTGGGCATCTTGCATGCCGACCTGCACGCGGCGTTGCAACCGGCGTTGCTGATCTATTTCTCGGTCGCGACGCTGCTGTGTTTTGCGATTGCCTGGGGCTGGGCGATCTGGAAATGCCCGCGGGAAGACCGGGGCATTTACACCCAAGGCGCGTTTCGCGGTAACAACGGCGTTATCGGCCTGGCACTGGCGGCGAGCATGTACGGCGACTACGGGATTTCCCTCGGGGCGATTCTCGCGGCGCTGGTGATCCTGTTCTACAACACGCTTTCGACCATCGTGCTGGCGGTCTACAGCCCGGTGATCAAGTCTGACCCGTGGAGTATCTGCAAAAGCGTGATGGTCAACCCGTTGATCATCAGCGTGTTTGCGGCGGCGCCATTTGCCTATTTCGAAATCGGTTTGCCGGGGTGGCTGGAAAAGTCCGGCCAGTACCTGGCACAAACCACTTTGCCGTTGGCGTTGATCTGCATCGGTGGCACGTTGTCGCTGGCGGCGATGCGCAAAAGCGGCACGATGGCGCTGAGTTCAAGCCTGGTGAAGATGATCGGTCTGCCGGTGCTGGCGACGCTTGGTGCCTGGCTCTGGGGTTTTCGCGGGGCGGAGTTGGGGATTCTGTTTCTTTACTTCGGCAGCCCGACCGCTGCGGCCAGTTTCGTCATGGCTCGGCAGGCCAATGGCAATCATGAACTGGCGGCGGCGATCATCGTGATTACCACGCTGATGGCGGCGGTCACCACCAACGTCGGGATCTTTTTGTTGCAGTGGGGTGGGTGGATTTAGCTTCAGGATTTGTGGTGTTTTTTAGATCCATTCGCGAGCAAGTCGAATCGTCGCACCGCCGCTCCCACAGGGGAATGCATTCCAAATGTGGGAGCGGGCTTGCTCGCGAAGACGACTGAACAGCCACCAGAAATGTCAGCGACTTACTCAGGCTTCTGGTAGCTATCAATCACTTCCTGCGCCGCCCGAAACGCATCGATCGCCGCCGGCACGCCGGCATACACCGCGCAATGCAGCAGCGCCTCGCGAATTTCTTCCACGGTGCAGCCGTTGTTCAGCGCGCCGCGCACGTGACCTTTCAATTCTTGCGGGCACTTCAATGCGGTCAGCGCGGCGAGGGTGATCAGGCTGCGGGTTTTCAGTGGCAGACCTTCACGGTTCCACACACCGCCCCAAGCGTGTTCATTGACGAAGTCCTGCAGCGGCTGAGTGAACTCGGTGGCGTTGCCCAAGGCGCGGTCGACGAAGACGTCGCCCATCACTTGGCGGCGGACTTCAACCCCAGGCTTTTTATCAGTGCTCACGGCAATTCCCTCTTGTGGTGTTGGCGACGCCAGGCGCGCAGCGACGTGAACAGCAAAAACGCCCCCAGCGCCGGCAGGACGAAAAACAGCATCAGGTGTTCAAGCTTGCCGGCCAGTGGCATTCCAGTGGTGAACGACACCACGTGCAGCCCATAGGCCAGGTACAAACCCAAGAACAGCAGGCCTTCGGCGCGCGTCACCCGGTAGCCGGAATAGAACACCGGCAGGCACAGCACCGCGACACCGAGCATCACCGGCAGGTCGAAATCCAGGGCGTTGGGCGAGACCGACAGCGGCGACGGCGCGATCAATGCCGTGAGCCCGAGCACGCCCAAAAGGTTGAGCAGGTTGCTGCCGATCACGTTGCCCACCGCGATGTCCCGCTGACCGCGCAACGCGGCGATCAACGAAGTGGCCAGCTCCGGCAGGGAGGTGCTGACGGCGACGATGGTCAGGCCGATGATCCGCTCCGATAACCCCAGGTCGGTCGCGACCGCCACTGCGGCGCCGAGCAGCAAGTGCCCGGCGAACACCAGCATCGCCAGCCCGGCGACGATCATCAGCAAGCTGCTGAACCATGGTGCCTGCGGTGCGTCATGAGCGCTCGATGACGGACGGGCCGAGTGCCGCGACTGGCGCAGCAGCAAGCCCAGATACAGCACCAGCGCGCCTAACAGAATAATGCCGTCTGTGCGGTTCAGTTCTTCATTCCAAGCCAGTACGAACACCAGCAGGCTGGCGCCGATCATCAGCGGAATATCCAGGCGCACCAATTGCCGCGAAACCCGCAGCGGAATAATCAGCGCCGAGAGCCCGAGGGTGACGAGGATGTTGAAGATGCTGCTGCCGATCACGCTGCCGACGGCGATGTCGGCGTTTTGCGCCAGGGTGGCTTGCAGGCTGACCGCCATCTGCGGTGCGCTGCTGCCGAGGGCCACGATGGTCAGGCCGATGATCAGCGGCCGCACATGCAGTCGCGCGGCCAGGCGCACAGCGGCGCGCACCATCAGTTCGGCACCGGCGATCAGTAAAAACAGACCGCTGAACAATTCAATCACGCTGATCAGGGGTAAATCGGCAAGTCCGAAAATAGTCAGCGCTCCGTCTATCAGTCGTCGAGGGCTTGCACGCGAACTTTCGCGGTGCCACTGCGCAGCATGCCCAACTGTTCGGCCGCTTCGCGTGACACGTCGATCAGGCGCCCACGAGAGTATGGCCCGCGGTCGTTGACGCGCACCACGCAGGACCTGTCATTATTCAGGTTGGTAATCTTCACTCGGGTGCCGAACGGCAACTGGCGATGGGCGGCGGTCAGGCCGTGCTGGTTGAAACGCTCGCCACTGGCGGTGCGTTTGCCATGGTGTTTGGCGCCGTAATACGAAGCTACGCCGGTCTTGTCGTAGCCGTGTGGATCAACAATATCCGTGCTGGCGCAACCGGCCAGCAGAGAGAGCAGGGCGCAGGCACTGAGCAGACGCTTCATAAAAGGTATCCCGGAAACAAATGTGGGAGCGGGCTTGCTCGCGAATGCATTCTGACAGTCAACCTTGTGTTGAGTGCCGGACCGCGTTCGCGAGCAAGCCCGCTCCCACAAGGGAATGGAGCCAGGCTTAAGATCTGGCTCCATTCCGGTCAGCCTTCGAGCTTGCTTTTAAGCAGTTCGTTGACCTGTTGCGGGTTGGCCTTGCCTTTGGAGGCTTTCATGGCCTGGCCGACGAAGAAGCCGAACATCTTGCCGCGTTTGGCTTCGTCTGCCGCGCGGTATTGTTCGACCTGCTCGGCGTTGGCCGCGAGCATTTCGTCCAGCACCGCCGAGATTGCGCCGGTGTCGGTCACTTGCTTGAGGCCGCGCTTGTCGATGATCTCGTCTGCGCTGCCTTCGCCGTTGGCCATCGCTTCAAACACCACTTTGGCAATCTTGCCGGAGATGGTGTTGTCCTTGATGCGCAGCAGCATGCCGCCCAGTTGCTCGGCCGAGACCGGCGACTG
The DNA here is from genome assembly GCF_053629015.1 of Pseudomonas sp. F-14 TE3623. Lineage (NCBI taxonomy): Bacteria > Pseudomonadati > Pseudomonadota > Gammaproteobacteria > Pseudomonadales > Pseudomonadaceae > Pseudomonas > Pseudomonas sp. F-14 TE3623. Next base: position 1,693,897 of record NZ_JBRJHM010000001.1, read on the forward strand.
GTCGATGTCCAGGCCTTGTTTGTTCAACAGGCTGCCCAGTTCAACCATCACCCAGTTGGCCGCCAGTTTGGCGTCGCCGCCGATGCTCGCAACTTTCTCGAAGTAATCGGCTTGCTCGCGGCTGGTGGCCAGGACGCTGGCGTCGTAGACCGACAGACCAAACTGTTCCTGGAAGCGCTCGCGTTTCTGCGGTGGCAGTTCCGGCAGGGTGGCGCGCACGTCGTTGAGGAACGAGTCTTCGATGACCACCGGCAGCAGGTCCGGGTCGGGGAAGTAACGGTAGTCGTTGGCTTCCTCTTTGCTGCGCATCGGACGGGTTTCGTCTTTGTTCGGATCGTACAGACGGGTCTGCTGGATCACCTTGCCGCCGTCTTCGATCAACTCGATCTGACGTTGGACTTCGGTATTGATCGCCTTCTCGATGAAGCGGAACGAGTTGACGTTCTTGATCTCGCAGCGGGTGCCGAATTCAGCCTGGCCTTTCGGACGGATCGACACGTTGCAGTCGCAACGCAGCGAGCCTTCGGCCATGTTGCCGTCGCAGATGCCCAGGTAACGCACCAGCGCGTGGACAGCCTTGACGTAAGCCACGGCTTCCTTGGCGCTGCGCATGTCCGGCTCGGAAACGATTTCCAGCAACGGCGTGCCGGCGCGGTTCAGGTCGATGCCGGTGGCACCGTTGAACTCTTCGTGCAGGCTTTTACCGGCGTCTTCTTCCAGGTGCGCGCGGGTAATGCCGACGCGTTTGACTGTGCCGTCTTCCAGAGCGATGTCCAGATGGCCCTTGCCGACGATCGGCAATTCCATCTGGCTGATCTGGTAGCCCTTGGGCAAGTCCGGGTAGAAATAGTTTTTACGGGCGAACACGTTGTGCTGACCGATCTCGGCATCGATGGCCAGGCCGAACATCACCGCCATGCGCACCGCTTCCTGGTTCAGCACCGGTAGTACGCCGGGCATGCCGAGGTCTACCAGGCTGGCTTGGGTGTTCGGCTCGGAACCGAAGGTGGTGGAACTACCGGAAAAGATTTTCGACCGGGTGGTGAGCTGGGTATGAATCTCCAGCCCGATCACGACTTCCCATTGCATGTGTTTCTCCTCAGAAGCCGGTTGGGGTGCGGGTGTGCCAGTCAGTGTTCTGCTGATACTGATGGGCAACGTTCAACAGGCGGCCTTCCTGGAAATACGGGGCGAGCAATTGCACGCCGACCGGCAGGCCATCGACAAAACCTGCAGGCATGGACAAGCCCGGCAGACCGGCGAGGTTGGCGGTGATGGTGTAGACGTCTTCCAGGTACGCAGCGACCGGGTCGCTGTTCTTGGCGCCGAGCTTCCAGGCCGGGTTCGGCGTGGTTGGGCCGAGGATGATGTCGACCTCATTAAAGGCGGCCATGAAGTCGTTCTTGATCAGACGACGAATCTTCTGCGCCTTCAAATAGTAGGCGTCGTAGTAACCGGCCGACAACGCGTAGGCGCCGACCATGATCCGGCGCTGCACTTCCGGGCCGAAACCTTCGCCACGGGAACGCTTGTACAGGTCTTCCAGATTTTTCGGGTCTTCGCAGCGATAGCCGAAACGCACGCCGTCGAAACGCGACAGGTTGGAAGACGCTTCCGCCGGGGCGATCACGTAATACGCAGGGATTGCGTGCTGCATGTTCGGCAGGCTGATTTCCTTGACCACGGCGCCGAGCTTTTTCAGCTCTTCAACGCTTGCCATGACCAGGTCGGCGATGCGCGGGTCGAGACCGGCGCTGAAGTATTCCTTCGGCACGCCAATGCGCAGGCCTTGCAGCGAACCGTTGAGGCCGGCGCTGTAATCAGGCACGGGCTCGTCGATGCTGGTGGAGTCCTGCGGGTCGAAACCGGCCATGCCTTGCAGCAGGATCGCGCAGTCTTCGGCGGTGCGGGCCAATGGGCCGCCCTGATCGAGGCTGGACGCGTAAGCGATCATGCCCCAGCGCGAAACGCGACCGTATGTCGGTTTCAGGCCGGTGAGGTTAGTCAGCGCGGCGGGTTGACGAATCGAACCTCCAGTATCGGTGCCCGTCGCCGCTGGCAACAGACGAGCGGCAACCGCAGCAGCCGAACCGCCAGACGAGCCGCCCGGAACGTGTTCCAGGTTCCACGGGTTTTTCACCGCGCCGTAGTAGCTCGACTCGTTGGCCGACCCCATGGCGAATTCGTCCATGTTGGTCTTGCCCAAGGTCACGGCCCCGGCAGCAGCCAGTTTGGCGACCACGGTGGCGTCGTACGGTGCTTTGAAGTTGTCGAGCATCTTCGAGCCGCAGCTGGTGCGGATGCCTTGGGTGCAGAACAAGTCTTTGTGCGCGATCGGCGCGCCGAGCAGGGCGCCGCTCTCACCGTTGGCCCGACGAGCGTCAGCGGCTTTCGCCTGCTGGAGCGCCAGGTCTTCGGTGAGGCTGATGAAACTGTTGAGCTGCGGGTCGAGCTGGGCGATACGCGCCAGCAGGACTTTGGTCAGCTCTTCGGAAGAAAACTTTTTATCGGCGAGTCCGCGGGCGATCTCGGCCAGAGTCAATTGATGCATTGCAGGCTCTTTCCCTTTAGTCGATGACTTTCGGAACCAGATACAGGCCGTTTTCGACCGCTGGTGCGATGGACTGATAGGCCTCGCGATGATTGGTTTCGGTCACGACGTCTGCACGCAGACGCTGGCTCGCTTCCAATGGGTGGGCCAGCGGCTCGATACCGTCGGTATTGACCGCTTGCATTTCGTCGACCAGCCCGAGAATGCTGTTCAGGGCCGAAGTGATGTGTGGAAGATCGGCATCATTGAGGCCAAGGCAGGCCAAATGAGCGATTTTTTCCACGTCGGAGCGTTCAAGCGCCATGGGATTCTCCAGTGGAAAACAGAACGGACGGCGTCCGTGTGTTAGATTGTCGGAACACTACCGCATTTCTACGGTCTCAAGGCCGCGATTGTGGGGCTTGGTGCATAGAAAAGCGGCCAATTTAACATATTGGCGCCTTGCCCAAAATCCCTGTCGTTGTTAGAGTTTGCCGCACTTTTTTACCCACGCGTTGCCTAGGGTCCCTTTCCCATGTTCAAGAAACTGCGTGGCATGTTTTCCAGCGATCTTTCCATTGACCTGGGCACTGCCAACACCCTTATTTACGTGCGCGAGCGCGGTATCGTCCTGAATGAGCCCTCCGTTGTGGCTATTCGGACACACGGTAACCAGAAAAGTGTCGTTGCTGTCGGCACCGAGGCCAAGCGCATGCTCGGCCGTACGCCGGGCAACATAGCTGCCATTCGTCCGATGAAGGACGGTGTGATCGCCGACTTCAGCGTCTGCGAAAAAATGCTGCAGTACTTTATCAACAAGGTTCACGAAAACAGCTTTCTGCAGCCTAGCCCTCGTGTGCTGATCTGCGTTCCATGCAAATCGACCCAGGTTGAGCGTCGTGCCATCCGTGAATCGGCCCTTGGTGCCGGTGCCCGTGAAGTATTCCTGATCGAAGAGCCGATGGCTGCTGCGATCGGTGCTGGCCTGCCGGTAGAAGAAGCTCGCGGTTCGATGGTTGTCGATATCGGTGGCGGTACCACTGAAATCGCGCTGATCTCCCTCAACGGTGTGGTCTATGCCGAATCCGTACGGGTTGGCGGCGACCGCTTCGACGAAGCGATCATCACCTACGTGCGTCGCAACTACGGCAGCCTGATCGGCGAATCCACCGCCGAGCGCATCAAGCAGGAAATCGGTACGGCCTACCCGGGCGGCGAAGTTCGTGAAGTCGACGTTCGTGGCCGTAACCTGGCCGAAGGCGTTCCACGAGCATTCACCCTGAACTCCAATGAAGTGCTGGAAGCTCTGCAAGAGTCCCTGGCCACCATCGTTCAGGCCGTGAAAAGTGCTCTGGAGCAATCGCCTCCGGAGCTGGCGTCGGATATCGCCGAACGTGGTCTGGTACTGACCGGTGGTGGCGCCTTGCTGCGCGACCTCGACAAGTTGCTGGCCCAGGAAACCGGTCTGCCGGTGATCGTCGCCGAAGACCCGTTGACCTGCGTTGCTCGTGGCGGTGGCCGTGCATTGGAAATGATGGATAAACACACCATGGATCTGCTTTCCAGCGAATAAGTCGCCGGATCGCCTCTATGCTGTTGAGCGCGCAGGCAGCACTTTGCAGTGCTGCCTGTTGGCGTTTATCTTCTGTCAGTCTGCATCCAGGCCGGTTTGATGCCGTATGAATAAAGAGAACATTTGCCTGGGAGGAGCGGCTTATTAAACCGCTTTTCACCAAAGGCCCCTCACTGGGCGTGCGCTTGTTGGTGCTGGCCGTGCTATCGGTCGCGCTGATGGTGGTCGATGCCCGCTTCACACTGCTCAAGCCAGTGCGTAGCCAAATGTCGCTGGTGCTGATGCAGTCTTACTGGATCACCGACCTGCCGCAGCGGCTATGGCAAGGTGTGGCCAGCCAATTCGGCAGCCGGACCGAACTGGTCGCCGAAAACGAAAAACTCAAAACCGAAAACCTGCTGTTGCAGGGGCGCATGCAAAAGCTGGCCGCCCTCACCGAGCAGAACGTTCGGCTGCGCGAGTTGCTCAACTCTTCCGCGCTGGTCAACGAAAAGGTCGAAGTGGCCGAGTTGATCGGCATGGACCCCAACCCCTTTACCCATCGCATCATCATCAATAAAGGTGAGCGCGACGGTGTGGTCCTCGGTCAGCCAGTGCTCGATGCCCGCGGTCTGATGGGTCAGGTGGTGGAGTTGATGCCGTACACCTCCCGCGTACTGTTGCTGACTGACACCACCCACAGCATTCCGGTGCAGGTGAACCGTAACGGTCTGCGGGCGATTGCCAGCGGCACCGGGAACCCGGAACGCCTTGAGCTGCGTCATGTGGCCGATACCGCCGACATTAAAGAAGGCGATCTGCTGGTCAGCTCCGGCCTCGGCCAGCGTTTCCCGGCGGGTTACCCGGTGGCGACGGTCAAGGAAGTAATTCACGATTCCGGTCAGCCGTTCGCCATCGTCCGTGCGGTGCCGACCGCCGCGTTGAATCGCAGCCGTTATCTGCTGTTGGTGTTCAGTGACGGTCGCACAGCCGAGGAGCGCGCCAACGAAGCCGCCCAGGCTCAGGAAGCGCTGGACCAGCACGGCGGTGGGCCGATCATTCCAGCGACCGTGCCTAAACCGGCCGTGTCGGTGATACCGGCTACTGTCGCTGCTCCGGCTGTTCCGGCGGCGGCACCTGCTGTCGCGCCTGCTGTCGCGACCCCGGCAAAACCTGCCGCTGCCCATGCTGCCAGCAAGCCACCCGCGACGGCACCGGCCGCCGCCAAACCACCGACGGCCCAGCCCGCTGCCGTGAAGCCTGCTGCCAAACCGCCTGTCTCCGCGCCGGCTACCACTGGGGGAAGAGAATAATGGGCGGTGCAACTTCCTCCCGGAACGGCTGGATGGTCTGGCTGACCTTTGCCATTGGCATGCTGCTCAGCGTTTCGCCGTTGCCGCAATTCATGGAAATCCTGCGTCCTCTGTGGCTGGCCTTGCTGTTGGCCTTCTGGGCGTTGGCCCTGCCGCAGAAAGTCGGCATGGTGACCGCCTGGTGCCTGGGGCTGGCCGAAGACGTACTGTATGGCACGTTGTTGGGCCAGAACGCGTTGATCCTCACGCTCATTACCTTCCTGGTGCTATCGCTGCAACAGCGCCTGCGCATGTTCCCGATGTGGCAACAAAGCCTGGTGATCCTGGTGATCTTCGGCCTCGCCCAACTGGTTCAGTTGTGGCTGAGCGCCCTGACCGGCAATCGTCAGCCGACCTTGGCGCTGGTGTTGCCGGCACTGGTCAGCGCGTTGCTCTGGCCATGGATCAGCTACGGTTTGCGCGGGTTGCGTCGACGCTACAAAATCAATTAATTCGGTCAGGCATGTGCCCGCACCGGTGCCCTGTCTCGCCAAAAAGGAACAGTATTTGTGAGACAGGGCGCCAAGCAGGGAGATGTCTTGATGAAGCAGCTGTACCTCGCCTCAGGCTCGCCGCGTCGGCGTGAACTGCTCACGCAGATCGGCGTGTCGTTCTCCGTCATCAGCGCGGACATCGATGAAACCCCCTTACCTGAAGAATCCCCATCGGCCTATGTCGAGCGTCTGGCGCGCGGCAAGGCTGAAGCCGGGCACGGGACGATCGTGTCCGACGCGGATTTCTGCGTGCTGGGTGCCGACACCGCCGTGGTGCTGGACGGGAAAATTCTCGGCAAGCCGGTGGACGAAGCCGACGCATGCGCCATGCTTATGCTGTTGTCAGGGCGCGAACATGAAGTGCTGACGGCGATTGCTGTGCGCGATGGCTCGCGCTGCGAGTCTTTGGTGGTGCGCAGCCTGGTGCGTTTTCGCACCATCGACCGTGACGAAGCCGCGGCCTACTGGGCCAGCGGCGAACCTCGGGACAAGGCTGGCGGTTATGGGATTCAAGGACTGGGCGCGGTGTTCGTCGCCGGGCTCAACGGCAGTTATTCGGCGGTGGTCGGATTGCCGCTGTGCGAAACCTGCGAGCTACTCGGCCATTTCGGCATACCCTGTTGGCAAACCTTTAACGCGCGTTGAGCGTCGTACTGACAAGATGCGGCCATTATCGTGAACATGCCTGAACGAGACCCTGCCATGAGTGAAGAGATCCTGATCAACATCACGCCGATGGAATCACGCGTGGCGGTGGTCGAAAACGGTGTCCTGCAAGAGGTCCACGTCGAGCGCACGCAAAAGCGCGGGATCGTCGGCAACATCTATAAAGGCAAGGTCGTGCGGGTATTGCCGGGCATGCAGGCCGCCTTCGTCGATATCGGGCTGGACCGCGCAGCATTCATTCACGCCTCGGAGATTTCCCTGCGCGAAGGCCCTGCGGTGGAGAGCATCAGCGCGCTGGTTCATGAAGGTCAGAGCCTGGTGGTACAAGTCACCAAGGACCCGATCGGCTCCAAAGGCGCACGCCTGACGACGCAACTGTCGATTCCGTCGCGCTATCTGGTGTACATGCCGCGTACCGCCCACGTCGGCATTTCCTTGAAGATCGAGGACGAAGCCGAGCGCGAACGCCTCAAGCAAGTGGTCACTGACTGCGTGGCCAAAGAAGGCATCAAGGAAGCCGGCGGTTTTATTCTGCGTACCGCTGCCGAAGGCGCCGGGGCCGATGAAATCCTCATGGACATCCGCTACCTGCGCAGGCTCTGGGACCAGATCAACGAACAGATCAAGACCATCAGCGCGCCGAGCGTGATCTACGAAGACCTCGGCCTCGCGCTGCGCACCTTGCGTGACCTGGTGAGCCCGAAGATCGAGAAGATTCGCATCGACTCCCGGGAGACCTTCCAGAAAACCACGCAGTTCGTCGCCGAACTGATGCCGGAAATCGCTGACCGTCTGGAGCATTACCCTGGCGAACGGCCGATCTTTGACCTGTACGGCGTCGAAGACGAAATCCAGAAAGCCCTGGAACGCAAGGTGCCGCTCAAGTCCGGCGGCTATCTGGTGGTCGATCCGGCGGAAGCCATGAGCACCATCGACGTCAATACCGGCGCTTTTGTCGGTCATCGCAACCTCGAAGAAACCATCTTCAAGACCAACCTCGAAGCCGCCACCGCCATTGCCCGTCAGTTGCGCCTGCGTAACCTGGGCGGGATCATCATCATCGACTTCATCGACATGGAAGATGAAGAGCATCAGCGTCAGGTGTTGCGCACCCTCGAGAAGCAACTGGAACGCGATCACGCCAAGACCAACATCATCGGCATCACCGAGTTGGGCCTGGTGCAGATGACCCGCAAGCGCACCCGCGAAAGTCTTGAGCAAGTGCTGTGCGAACCGTGCAGCAGCTGCCAGGGGCGCGGCAAACTCAAAACCCCGGAAACCGTGTGCTACGAGATCTTCCGCGAAATCCTGCGTGAGGCCCGGGCCTATCAGGCCGAAGGCTATCGGGTGCTGGCGAATCAGAAAGTGGTCGACCGTTTACTCGACGAAGAGTCGGGCAACGTCGCCGAGCTCGAAGGCTTTATCGGGCGCACCATTCGGTTTCAGGTGGAAACCATGTACTCCCAGGAACAATACGACGTGGTGTTGCTCTGAATCGTTGTGTTTCACCTCCACTAGAACGGCTGGCCTCAGCTTTTTGCGGTATTTTTGCCATGGGAGCCAACTGACATGGAGCGTCTGACCCGCATTTTGGCCGCACTGACCCGCTGGGGTCTGGGCCTGTGTGCGTTGGGTTTAGTGCTGATGGCGCTGTTCGTCAGCCTCGGCCGAGAGCTGACGCCGCTGGTGGCCGAGTACCGTGCCGACGTCGAAGACAAAGCCAGCGATGCCTTGGGCATGCCCCTGCAGATCGGAAAGCTGGAAGGCAACTGGAGCGGCCTCGCCCCGGTTCTGCTGGCTCATGACGTGATGGTCGGGGTGGGTTCCAATGCCCTGCGCCTGGATCAGGTGCGCGCGGTGCCGGACCTCTGGGCCAGCCTGCTGGCGCGCGAAGTGCGCATCGCACACCTGGAACTCAACGGCCTGAAGATCAGCCTCAAGGAAGGTGAAGACGGTCATTGGGCGCTGGAAGGTTTGCCGGTGCAGCAGGACCAGCCGCTGAACCCGGAGCAACTGCTCAATCGCATGCAGATGGTCCAGCAGCTGTCGGTACTCGACAGCCAGATCACCTTGCAGCCATTGGGAGAGTCGCCGCTGACCCTGACGTACGTCGGCCTGAATCTGAAAACCGGTCCATCCCGCCAGCGGCTCGATGCCCGTTTGACCCTGCCCGACGGCCAGCCGGTGGCGATGAGCCTGCGCACCCGTTTGCGCTCTGCCCAATGGAAGGACGGCGAAGCGGACGCTTACCTGAGCCTGCCGCAGAGTGATTGGTCAAAATGGTTGCCCGAGCGCCTGACCCAGCAATGGAATTTTTCCGAGATAAAGGCCGGTGGCGAGTTCTGGATTAACTGGAGCAAGGGCGCCGTGCAACGCGCTGCGATTCGTTTGAACGCGCCGCAACTCAAGGGCGCCTATGCCGAGCGCAAGCCGATCCAGATCAATAATCTGGCGCTGAACGGGTATTTCCAGCGCAGTTCCACAGGCGTTCTGGTGACCCTGGATTCTCTGGCGATGAGCCTGGGCGACACCCGCTGGGAATCGAAACTGCAATTTCAACAAACTGCCGCGACAGACAAGGTGCCAGAGCTCTTGCACCTGCAAGCCGACCGTCTCGATCTCACACCGTTCACTCCGTTGCTAAACGCCTTGGGCCCACTGCCCGAAGGGATCGCCACGGCGGTCGAGCGGCTCAAGGTCACCGGGGTTTTGCGCAATGTGCTGATCGATTTTCGCCCAGCCGCTACCGATGACAGCAAATTCAACTTTGCCGCCAACCTGGATAATGTCGGTTTCGATGCTTATCGCGGTGCACCGGCGGTGCGAAATGTCAGCGGCAACATCAGCGGCGACCTCGGTCAGGGCGAGCTGCGCATGGACAGCAAGGATTTCTCCCTGCACCTGGACCCGATTTTCGCCAAGCCATGGCAGTACATTCAAGCCAACGCCCGGTTGACCTGGAAACTCGACAAAGAGGGTTTCACCCTGATCGCACCGTACCTGAAGGTACTGGGCGAGGAGGGCAAGATTGCCGGCGACTTCCTGATCCGCCTGCATTTCGATCACACCCAGGAAGACTACATGGACCTGCGGGTCGGCCTGGTCGACGGCGACGGTCGCTACACCGCCAAGTACCTGCCCACAGTTCTCAGTCCGGGGCTGGACGAATGGCTGCGCACCGCGATTCTCAAAGGCGCGGTGGATGAAGGCTTCTTCCAGTACCAGGGTTCGCTGAACCACGGCGCCGCCGAAACGGCTCGCAGCATCAGCCTGTTCTTCAAGGTCCACGATGCCGAGCTGGCGTTTCAGCCAGGCTGGCCGCATGTCAGCAAGGTCAGTGGCGATGTGTTCATCGAAGACAGCGGTGTGCGGATCCTCGCCAGCAAGGGCCAATTGCTCGACACCCAGGTCAGCGACGTCTACGTCAATATTCCCCGTGTACCTGCCGGGCAGAGCACTCATCTGTTCCTCGACGGCGCGTTCGCTGGCGGGTTGGGCGATGGCCTGAAGATTCTGCAGGAAGCGCCGATCGGCACCGCCGACACCTTCGCCGGTTGGGAAGGTGAGGGCGATCTGCAAGGCAAGCTCAAACTCGATATCCCGCTGGTCAAAGGCGAGCAGCCGAAAATCCTCGTCGACTTCAAGACCGCCAAGGCCCGTTTGAAGCTCAGTGAGCCCACTCTGGAACTGACACAACTCAAGGGCGATTTCCGTTTCGACAGCACCAAGGGGCTGAGCGGGCAAAAGATCACGGCGCGAGCCTTCGACAAGCCGGTGACCGCACAGATCTTCGCTGAAGGCAGCCCGGGCAAGCTCAACACTCGGGTTGCCGCATCGGGTGAGGTCGAGGTCAAGAAACTCACCGATTGGCTGAATGTCACTCAGCCATTGCCAGTGACGGGGATGATTCCTTATCAGTTGCAGCTGAACCTTGATGGCGCCGACAGCCAATTGATGGTCAGCTCCAACCTCAAAGGCGTGGCGGTGGATTTGCCGGCACCGTTCGGCATGGCGGCCGATGTCGGGCGCGATACCGTGTTCCGCATGACCCTGCAGGGACCGGAGCGGCGTTACTGGGCCACCTATGGTGAACTGGCGAGCTTCACGTTTGCGGCACCGACCGGCAATTTCGCCGACGGTCGCGGCGAGTTGTTTCTCGGTGGCGGCAGTGCTGTGTTGCCCGGCGCCAAAGGCTTGCGCGTGCGTGGTGTACTGTCCGAGCTGGATGTTGCTCCTTGGCAGGATTTGGTGAACAAGTATGCCGGTCAGGATCCAGGTGGCAGTGCCAAACAGTTGCTCAGTGGCGCGGATTTGAAGGTTGGAAAACTCACTGGTTTCGGCACCACCCTCGATCAGGCGTCGGTGCAGTTGACGCGTAAACCGACCGCGTGGGCCTTGCAGCTAGACAGCGAGCAGGCCAAGGGCAGCGTGGGAATTCCCGATGCGAAAGCCGCACCGATTGCGGTCAATCTGCAATACGTACGTTTGCCGGCACGAGACCCTACGGCGCTGGCTGACGAGAATTCGCCGGATCCGCTGGCCACGGTGGACCCGACGAAGATCCCGGCGCTGGATGTCACCATCAATCAGCTGTTCCAGGGGCCGGATCTGGTGGGCGCATGGCACCTGAAAGTTCGGCCGACCGCCAAGGGCGTCGCCTTCAATGCTCTTGATCTGGGCCTCAAGGGCATCCTCTTGCGGGGTAGCGGTGGATGGGAAGGCGTTCCGGGTAATTCCAGCAGTTGGTACAAAGGCCGAGTCAGTGGCAGGAACCTTGCCGACGTGCTCAAGGGCTGGGGTTTTGCGCCGAGCGTCACCAGTGAAGAATTTCATATGGATGTCGATGGTCGTTGGCCTGGGTCACCCGCGTGGCTGGCCACCAAACGCTTCTCCGGCAGCCTTGATGCGTCCCTGAATAAAGGTCAGTTTGTTGAAGTCGAGGGCAGCGCTCAGGCGCTGAGGGTATTTGGCCTGCTCAACTTCAATTCCATCGGCCGACGCTTGCGCCTGGACTTTTCCGACCTGTTCGGCAAAGGCTTGAGCTATGACCGGGTCAAAGGCCTGCTGGTCGCCAGTAACGGGGTCTACGTGACCCGTGAACCGATTCTGCTGACCGGTCCGTCGAGCAATGTGGAGCTCAACGGCACACTGGACCTGGTGGGTGATCAGGTCGATGCCAAGTTGTTGGTGACTTTACCGGTGACCAACAACCTGCCGATTGCCGCGCTGATCGTCGGTGCACCGGCCGTCGGCGGGGCGCTGTTCCTGATCGATAAGCTGATCGGTGACCGCGTGGCGCGTTTTGCCAGCGTCAAATACACCGTCAAAGGCCCATGGAAAGAACCGAAAATCACCTTCGACAAGCCTTTTTGAATTCTTTTGAAAAAGCACTCTTTGGGCCTATGGAGTAGCATGTTTTCATGCGACGCCGCTTACCCCTGTAGGAGCTGCCGCAGGCTGCGATCTTTTGACTTTAAAAATCAAGGTCAAGAGATCGCAGCCTCGTTTCACTCCGCAGTTCCTACAGGTATGCGTAGATTTCACATAGGGAATAGGCCATGTCTGTAGCGGTGATTCAAATGGTCAGCCAGAGCGACGTGCTGGCCAATCTGGCCCAGGCCCGTCGTCTGCTTGAGCAGGCGGCGACCGGTGGCGCGCGGCTTGCCGTGCTGCCGGAAAACTTCGCTGCCATGGGCCGTCGTGACATTGCCGACATCGGCCGCGCCGAAGCCTTGGGCGAAGGCCCGATCCTGCCATGGTTGAAACAGACCGCCCGTGACCTCAAGTTATGGATAGTGGCCGGCACATTGCCGTTGCCGCCGGTAGATCAACCGACGGCCAAAGTGCATGCGTGCTCGTTGCTGGTCGATGATCAGGGCGAAACCGTTGCACGGTATGACAAGCTGCACCTGTTCGACGTAGACGTGGCGGACAATCGCGGGCGTTATCGCGAATCCGATGACTATGCTTATGGCAGTGGCGTGGTGGTTGCCGACACGCCCGTCGGTCGAGTCGGTCTGACCGTCTGTTACGACTTAAGATTTCCGGAGCTTTACAGTGAATTGCGTGCGGCCGGCGCGGAGTTGATTACCGCGCCATCGGCCTTTACCGCGGTGACCGGCGCGGCCCATTGGGACGTGCTGATTCGTGCGCGGGCCATCGAGACTCAGTGTTACATGCTCGCGGCCGCCCAGGGTGGGACGCATCCGGGGCCACGAGAAACCTTTGGTCACGCCGCCATCGTCGACCCATGGGGGCGTGTGCTGGCACAACAAGATCAGGGCGAGGCCGTGCTGCTGGCCCAACGCGACAGCAGCGAACAGGCGTCCATCAGGGCGCGGATGCCGGTGTCCACTCACCGGCGCTTTTTCTCGCAGGGCGCCCAGCGACCTGCATCAGAACGACGAATTTAAGGCGTAAAGCATATGAGCGAGTTGTTGTCCTCCGTCAGTGAACACCTCCTGGCGCCCGGCGGCGTAACGATCGAGAGCCTGCAAGGTGTGCTCGGCGATCTGGCCGGCCCGGGCATCGATGCCGCCGACCTGTATTTCCAGGGGCAGATTTCCGAATCCTGGGCGCTGGAAGACGGGATCGTCAAGGAAGGCAGCTTCAACCTCGACCAAGGTGTCGGCGTGCGTGCGCAATCGGGCGAAAAAACCGGTTTCGCCTACAGCAATGCAATCACCCTCGAAGCGCTGGGCGCGGCGGCCCGTGCGGCCCGTTCGATCTCCCGGGCCGGGCAGAACGGCACTGTGCAAGCGTTCACCACCCAGGATGTCGCCCAATTGTACGGGCCGGATAACCCGCTGGAAGTGATGACCCGTGCCGAGAAAGTCGAGCTGCTCAAGCGCATTGATGTGGCGACTCGCGCCCTCGACCCGCGTATCCAGCAGGTCACCGTGAGCATGGCAGGGGTCTGGGAACGGATTTTGATTGCTTCCACCGATGGCGGGCTGGCGGCGGATGTGCGGCCGCTGGTGCGTTTCAACGTTAGCGTGATCGTCGAGCAGAATGGCCGTCGTGAGCGCGGTGGTCATGGCGGCGGCGGTCGTACCGATTACCGCTATTTCCTCAGCGATGACCGCGCCATGGGCTATGCCCGCGAAGCGTTGCGTCAGGCGCTGGTGAATCTGGAAGCGATCCCGGCTCCGGCCGGTACGTTGCCGGTGGTGTTGGGTTCGGGTTGGTCCGGCGTGTTGCTGCACGAAGCCGTCGGCCATGGTCTGGAAGGCGATTTCAACCGCAAGGGCAGTTCGGCCTACAGCGGGCGCATGGGCGAGATGGTTGCCTCGAAGCTCTGCACCATCGTCGATGACGGCACCCTTGCCGGGCGTCGTGGTTCGCTGAGCGTCGATGACGAAGGCACGCCGACCGAGTGCACCACGCTGATCGAAAACGGCGTGCTCAAAGGTTATATGCAGGACAAGCTCAACGCGCGCCTGATGGGCGTAGCCCGCACCGGCAACGGTCGTCGCGAATCCTACGCGCACCTGCCGATGCCGCGCATGACCAACACTTACATGCTCGGTGGCGAAAGCGACCCGGCGGAAATCATCGCCTCGGTGAAAAAGGGTATCTACTGCGCCAACCTCGGCGGCGGTCAGGTGGACATCACCAGCGGCAAGTTCGTTTTCTCCACCAGCGAGGCCTACCTGATCGAAGACGGCAAGATTACTGCCCCGGTCAAAGGCGCGACGTTGATCGGCAACGGGCCGGAAGCCATGAGCAAGGTGTCGATGGTCGGTAACGATCTGGCGCTGGACAGCGGTGTGGGAACGTGTGGCAAGGATGGGCAGTCGGTGCCGGTGGGTGTCGGCCAGCCAACGCTGAAAATTGATGCGATCACTGTGGGTGGCACAGGATCGTAAGGGACGCTTGAAAAAGTGAAGCTTCGGGTGAGTTGCGAGGCAACTCACCCGATTCGGGACTTAACGCAGACCGCGTTGAGTCTCGTCCAGCTCACGGATGTACTTGAAGATTTTACGGCTCGAGGCCGGTGGCTTGTTGGTCGCCAGTTCGTGCTGGGCCTGACGGATCAGGGAGCGCAATTGCTGACGATCAGCTTCCGGGTAGTCGAGCACGAACTTCTCCAGGACTGCATCGTCGCCCGCGATCAAGCGATCGCGCCAGCGTTCCAGGCCATGGAAACGTTCGTTGTACTGCCGAGTGGAGGCATCCAGTTGATCGAGCAGAGTCAGAATGGCGTCAGTGTCCTGATCGCGCATCAGTTTGCCGATGAACATAAGGTGCCGTTTACGCGCGATATTCGCGGTGTGCTTGGGCGCATCAGCCAGGGCCCGGCGCATAGCGTCGGTCAACGGCAGTTTTGCCAGCAAGTCAGGCTTGAGTGTTGTAAGGCGCTCGCCAAGGTCAACCAGAGCATGAAGCTCGCGTTTAACCTGGGATTTGCTTTTTTCTCCCGTATCGAGGGAGTCGTCGTAAGAATCAACCATGGTGGCCGTCCGCAAAGAAACGCCGCCATGATAACCAGTCGGGGGCCGCTTGTCCGGCCCGGTCGCTCGAAGGCCCTAGCCGAAAGCAGAATTTGAGTGGAGAACAGCATGAGTGCAGTTGAAAGCGTCGGCCCACAAGCGTTGCCGGCACTGCAAGAACAAGTCGAGCAGATCATCGCTGAAGCCAAGCGCCAGGGCGCCAGTGCCTGTGAAGTGGCCGTGTCGCTGGAGCAGGGCTTGTCGACCACGGTGCGTCAGCGGGAAGTCGAAACCGTTGAGTTCAATCGCGATCAGGGCTTTGGCATCACCTTGTATGTGGGGCAGCGCAAAGGCTCGGCCAGTACCTCGGCCAGTGGTTCGGACGCGATTCGCGAAACCGTCGCCGCCGCGCTGGCCATTGCCAAGCACACCTCCGAAGACGAAGCCTCGGGCTTGGCGGATGCCGCGTTGATGGCCAAGGATCTGCAGGATTTCGACCTGTTCCATCAATGGGATATTACCCCGGAGCAAG
The DNA here is from genome assembly GCF_053629015.1 of Pseudomonas sp. F-14 TE3623. Classification (NCBI taxonomy): domain Bacteria; kingdom Pseudomonadati; phylum Pseudomonadota; class Gammaproteobacteria; order Pseudomonadales; family Pseudomonadaceae; genus Pseudomonas; species Pseudomonas sp. F-14 TE3623. The sequence goes on from NZ_JBRJHM010000001.1 coordinate 1,709,455, forward strand.
CCATCGAGCAGGCCTTGGCCTGTGAAGCGGCGGCGTTTGCCACCGACAGCCGGATCAAGAATGCCGACGGCACCACCCTCAACACTCACCAGGGCTGCCGGGTTTACGGCAACAGCCATGGTTTTATCGGCGGATACGCGTCGACTCGTCACAGCCTCAGTTGCGTGATGATCGCCGAAGCCGATGGCCAGATGCAGCGCGATTACTGGTATGACGTGAACCGTCAGGGCAATTTGCTGGCCTCTGCGCAGAGCATCGGCCAACGTGCCGCGCAACGGGCGGCGAGCCGTCTGGGCGCGCGTCCGGTGCCGACCTGCGAAGTGCCGGTGCTGTTTTCGGCAGAATTGGCCGGTGGCTTGTTCGGCAGTTTTCTGTCGGCGATCTCCGGCGGCAGTCTGTATCGCAAGTCCTCGTTCCTCGAAGGCACGCTGGGGCAGAAGCTGTTCCCGGAATGGTTGACCATCGATGAACGTCCGCACCTGATGCGCGCCCTGGGCAGTTCGGCCTTCGATGGCGATGGCCTGGCGACCTACGCCAAACCGTTCGTGGAGAAGGGCGAGTTGGTGTCCTACATACTCGGCACCTACTCCGGCCGCAAGCTGGGCATGCCGAGCACCGCCAACGCCGGCGGCGTGCACAACCTGTTCGTCACCCATGGCGATGAAGATCAGGCCGCCTTGCTGCGCCGCATGGGCCGCGGCCTGTTGGTCACGGAACTGATGGGGCAGGGCCTGAACATGGTCACGGGCGATTACTCCCGTGGCGCGGCGGGTTTCTGGGTCGAGAACGGCGAAATCCAGTTCGCGGTCCAGGAAGTGACCATCGCCGGCAACATGCGCGACATGTTCAAGCAGATCATTGCAGTCGGTAATGACCTGGAATTGCGCAGCAACATTCGCACCGGTTCGGTGTTGATCGAGCGTATGACAGTGGCGGGTAGCTAACCTCCGACCGCACAAAAAAGGCGCGCCTCCCAATTGGGTGGCGCGCTTTTTTATTGGGCCGTGCACCGTCCCTTGTGGAAGCGAGCCTGCTCGCGAAGGCGGTGTCTCAGCCGACATCAATTTTGAATATCAGGCCGCCATCGCGAGCAGGCTCGCTCCCACAATGATCGGTTTGTGTTGGATGTCTTGTTTTGGTTCTCATTATCATCTAATAATAAATCTCATTACCGAATGAGCCCGGATCATGAGTTCTGCCTTGCACGAGCAGCCTTACCTCGAAAGCTGGCGCTGGATGAGTCGCCAGATCCGTTGCGCCATGGACCCTGACGAGCCGCGCCTGATTGAACATTACCTGGCCGAAGGCCGGTATCTGGCGTGTTGCACGGCCACCTCTCCCTGGACCATCGCCGAAACCTCTTTCCGCTTGCTGCTCGACACCGCCGCCGATGTCGCGCTGCCCTGGCACTGGCGCAGCCTGTGTCTTGACCAGGCTTGGCGGCCGTTGCGCGATCTCGAACGTCAATCACTCTGCGGCTGCCGCCTCAAGCGCTGGCAAAGCTACGCGTGGCAACTGGCGACCTGCGAGTTGCAACCCTCCATCCCTCTCATAGAACTGGTGCAAGGATCTCCCGATGAGTAACACACGTATCGAACGCGACAGCATGGGCGAGTTACAGGTCCCGGCAGATGCCTTGTATGGCGCGCAAACCCAGCGCGCGGTGGATAACTTCCCGATCAGCGGCAAACCGATGCCCGTGCAGTTCATTCGGGCGCTGATTCTGGCCAAGGCTGCGGCCGCCCGAGCCAACGTCGAGCTCAAACAGATCAGCGAGTCTCAGGGCAAGGCCATCGTTGACGCGGCTCAAGGTCTGCTTGAGGGCGACTTCATGCAGCACTTTCCGGTGGATATCTTCCAGACCGGTTCTGGCACCAGCTCCAACATGAACGCCAACGAAGTGATCGCCACTCTGGCCAGCCGCTTGTTGGGCGAGCCGGTGAATCCCAACGATCACGTCAATTGTGGCCAAAGCAGCAACGACATCATCCCGACCACCATCCATGTCAGTGCCGCATTGAGCTTGCATGAGCAGTTGCTGCCGGCGCTGGTGCATCTGGTGCAGGTGATCGAACACAAGGCCGAGCAGGTTCATCCGTTCGTAAAAACCGGGCGTACCCATTTGATGGACGCCATGCCCGTGCGCATGAGTCAGGTGCTCAATGGTTGGGCGCAGCAGCTCAAGGCCAACATCGGTCATTTGCAGGATCTGCTGCCAAGCCTGCAATCCCTGGCCCAGGGCGGCACGGCGGTGGGCACCGGAATCAATGCCCATCCGGAGTTTGCGGCGCGGTTCAGCCAGCAACTGAGCCAACTGACTGAGGTGCAGTTCACCCCGGGCAAGGACCTGTTTGCGCTAATCGGCTCGCAGGACACGGCGGTCAGCGTTTCAGGGCAGCTCAAAGCCACAGCGGTTTCCTTGATGAAAATCGCCAATGACCTGCGCTGGATGAATTCCGGCCCGTTGGCCGGGCTCGGTGAAATCGAACTCGAAGCCTTGCAGCCCGGCTCGTCGATCATGCCCGGCAAGGTCAATCCGGTGATCCCGGAAGCAACCGCGATGGTCGCCGCTCAAGTGATCGGCAACGACACGGTGATCACCGTCGCCGGCCAGTCGGGCAATTTCGAGTTGAACGTCATGTTGCCGATCATCGCCCAGAACCTGCTGAGCAGTATCGAGTTGCTGGCCAACGTCAGCCGCCTGCTGGGCGACAAGGCTATCGCCAGCTTCAAGGTCAACGAGGCCCGGCTCAAGGAAGCACTGTCGCGCAATCCGATTCTGGTCACCGCGCTCAACCCGATCATTGGTTACCAAAAAGCCGCTGAAATTGCCAAGAAGGCTTATCAGCAGGGCCGGCCGGTAATCGATGTCGCCCTGGAACACACCGAACTGACGCGCAGCCAACTGGAAGCATTGCTCAACCCAGAGAAGCTCACCGCAGGCGGCGTGTAATCACTGCTACCGCTTTGGAGGCTCACCATGGAGCACTGGAAACGCACGATCGAAAGAGCAAATCGCTGTTTCATGCTGGGCGAACTGGTCGATGCCCGCGAGGCTTATTTGCAGGCATTGGCCCTGGCCCTGGTGTTATTCGAGCGCTGGGCGGATGCCGACGAAGCGGTGGCGGCTTGCGTGATTTCCCACCACAACCTGGCGGACCTGCACTTGCGTCTGAACCAGCCGGAGGAGAGCGCCGAATACTTGTGCGCGATCCATCAACGACTGTTGCAGACCATGCAGGACCCGCGACTGGCGCCGGCCTTGCGCGAAGCTGCGCTGCGCCAGAGCAGCAAAACCTATGTCGAGCTGCTGAATTTCATCAGCGATCACGGCGAGTATCCACGCACCCACCGTTTGCTGCGCACCGGCACCGCTTCGTCCTCGCATCAGCCTGCGCCCCTACAACATGGAGTTCATTGAAATGGCTTTTACCCTGCCTGCCTTGCCGTACGCCTACGACGCCCTGGAACCGCACATCGATGCGCAGACCATGGAAATCCACTACACCAAACACCACCAGACCTACATCAACAACCTCAACGCTGCAGTCGAAGGCACTGAGTTTGCTGAATGGCCGGTGGAAAAACTGGTGGCGGCTGTCCAGCAATTGCCGGAAAAACTTCGTGCGGCGGTGATCAATCAGGGCGGTGGGCATGCCAACCATTCGTTGTTCTGGGAAGTCATGGCGCCCAACGGCGGTGGCCAGCCTGAAGGTGCACTGGCCAAGGCTATCGATGAGCAGCTGGGTGGTCTCGACAACTTCAAGGAGGCCTTCACCAAAGCTGCGCTGACCCGTTTCGGCAGCGGTTGGGCCTGGTTGAGCGTGACGCCGCAAAAGACCTTGATCGTTGAAAGCAGCGGCAACCAGGACAGCCCATTGATGAACGGCAATACGCCGATTCTCGGCCTGGACGTCTGGGAACATGCTTATTACCTGCTCTATCAGAATCGCCGTCCGGAATACATCAATGCGTTCTACAACGTGATCAATTGGCCCGAAGTCGCCGCGCGTTATCAGGCTGCGCTAAGTCTCTATAAAACAATCCAGGGCTGACTATGGGTACTGAAACACTGGCGGTCGGAAGTGGACGAATGTTTCGTTACGCACTGGGATCGCTGTTACTGCTGGCGGGCATGACGTTATTGGCTGCTCAAGGGCTGAGCTGGCTGGACCTCGAACCGAAACTGCAGCGCGCCCTGCAAGGTGGGGCGATTTGCGCCTTGGGCACCGCTTTGGGCGCGGTGCCGGTGCTGGTGATTCGGCAGATGCCTCAGGTAGTCAGCGACATATTGCTCGGTTTCGGGGCCGGGGTAATGCTCGCGGCGACGGCGTTTTCGCTGATCGTGCCGGGCATTGCCGCGGCCGGAAACCTCGGCCTGACCCCTTGGGCGGCCAGCGGCCTGATCAGCTTCGGCATCATGCTGGGTGCATTCGGATTGTTTCTGGTGGATCGCAAGGTGTCCGGCGCTACGCCTGAAATGCTCGTGGGGACACTGGAGCGATCGGTGATTCCACCGCGGATCTGGTTGTTTGTGTTTGCCATCATCGCCCACAACATCCCCGAAGGCATGGCGGTCGGCGTCTCGGCCGGCGGTGGCATGCCTGACGCCGACAGCCTGGCCATGGGCATAGCTTTGCAGGATGTGCCGGAAGGGCTGGTGATTGCGTTGGTGTTGGCCGGAGCAGGGATGTCGCGGGTGAAGGCGTTCCTGATCGGTGCTGCGTCAGGGTTGGTCGAGCCGGTCTTCGCATTGTTGTGCGCCTGGCTGGTGAGCCTGGCCGAACTGCTGTTGCCTTTGGGGCTGGCACTGGCGGCCGGTGCGATGTTGCTGGTGGTGACTCACGAAGTCATTCCCGAATCGCGCCGCCATGGTCACGACAAACTGGCAAGCCTTGGGCTGCTGATCGGGTTTTGTCTGATGATGGTGATGGATACCGCGTTGGCTTGAGAAAAAAGATCGCAGCCTTCGGCAGCTCCTACAGATGTCCGCAATCCCATGTAGGAGCTGCCGAAGGCTGCGATCTTTTGATGTTCATTCGCCTTCGTCGAAGTAACGGTTGATCAAGTCTGTTAGCGCATTCAGCGCTTCCTGCGCTTGTTCGCCTTCGGTGATCAGGTGGATTTTGGTGCCCTTGCCCGCAGCGAGCATCATCATTGCCATGATGCTTTTGCCATCGACCGTGGATTCCGGAGTGCGTCCTACCCTGATCGTGCAATCCTTGAACTCACCGGCGACCCCAACGAATTTTGCAGACGCGCGGGCATGCAGGCCCAGCTTGTTGATGATTTCGATTTCCAGAGCAGGCATCGCGATGTGAATCCTTTAGCTGAGGTCGCGGTGGCGGACCTGGACGTTCTTCAGGGTTTTTTGCAGGACCTGACCCAGACGTTCGGTCAGGTAGACAGAGCGGTGATGCCCGCCAGTGCAGCCAATGGCAATGGTGACATAGGCGCGGTTGCTGGCGGCAAAGCGGGGCAGCCACTTGAGCAGGTACGAGGAAATGTCCTGGAACATCTCTTCGACGTCAGGCTGTGCCGCCAGGTACTCGGCCACCGGTTGATCGAGCCCGGACTGTGCCCGTAGCTCCGGCTTCCAGTAAGGGTTGGGCAGGCAGCGCACGTCGAACACCAGATCGGCGTCCACCGGCATGCCACGCTTGAACCCGAAAGATTCCACCAGGAACGCAGTACCAGGCTCCGGCTGATTCAGCAGGCGCAGCTTGATGGTATCGCGTAGCTGATACAGGTTCAGATTGGTGGTGTTGACCTTGAGGTCGGCCAGATCGGCGATAGGCCCCAGCAGATTGGTCTCGTCCTGAATCGCCTCCGCCAATGAGCGATTGGCGCTGCTCAGCGGGTGACGACGGCGAGTTTCCGAAAAGCGTTTGAGCAAGGTTTCTTCGTCGGCGTCCAGGTACAGCACATCGCACTGGATATGCCGGCTGCGGACCTCTTCCAGCAATTCGGGAAACCGTGACAGGTGGCTCGGCAAGTTACGCGCATCGATAGACACGGCCACCAGCGGTTGTGCCAGTTCAGTATGAATCAGCGCGCGTTCGGCCAGCTCCGGCAGCAAGCCGGCAGGCAGGTTGTCGATGCAGTAATAGCCGTTGTCCTCGAGCACATCGAGGGCGGTACTTTTACCTGAGCCGGAGCGGCCGCTGACGATGATCAGGCGCATGATTAGTGACCGTTCTGCTCGTCCAGGACAACCTGATACAAGGCTTCATTGCTCGGGGCGCTGCGCAGTTTTTCACGCACTTCCTTGCGATCCAGCATGCTGGCGATCTGGCGGAGCAATTCCAGGTGTGCATCGGTGGCAGCTTCCGGGACCAGCAGCACAAACAGCAGGTCAACCGGGGCACCGTCGATGGCGTCGAAATCGATAGGGGCTTCCAGGTGCAGCAGCGCACTGATTGGCGAGGTGCAGCCTTTGAGCCGGCAATGGGGGATGGCGATGCCGTTGCCGAAACCGGTAGAACCGAGTTTCTCACGGGCAATCAGGGCCTCGAAGACGTCCTGCATTTCCAGATCCGGTACTTCGCGGTGGATAAGGTTGGCAATTTGCTCGAGGGCTTTCTTTTTACTGCCACCCGGCGCGTTCACTTGGGAACGGCCGGGGGTCAGGATGGTTTCTAGTCGGATCATGGATTGGGGGTGTTAACGACCGGTCGCGCCCTGGAGGAGGCTCTGGGTCTTTTCCTTATGCTTTTTGAGTTGGCGATCCAGCTTGTCGGTCAGCAGGTCGATGGCGGCATACATGTCCGTATGCTCGGCATTGGCGACCACTTCTCCGCCGGGAATATGCAGCGTGGCTTCGATCTTCTGCAGCAGTTTTTCGACGTTCATCGTGACTTGCACATTGGTGATCTTGTCGAAATGCCTCTCCAATCGGTCGAGTTTTTCGCCGATGTAGGTGCGCAGGGGTTCGGTCACTTCCAGTTGGTGTCCACTGATGTTGACTTGCATACAGCTTCTCCTTCGTTGCCAGTGCATAAAGCGGCAGGCAGAAATGCCTGCCACTGGAACGCTGTGGCGAGCCCGGCGGCTACATCAACCGCTTCCGTTCGCTGGAAGGCGCGATCCCCAGGGATTCGCGGTACTTGGCGACGGTGCGACGGGCTACCTGAATGCCTTGTGCCTCCAGTAAACCAGCGATCTTGCTGTCACTCAACGGCTTTTTCTGATTTTCCGCAGCAACCAGTTTTTTGATGATCGCGCGGATCGCTGTGGACGAGCATTCACCGCCTTCGGAGGTACTGACGTGGCTGGAAAAAAAGTATTTCAGTTCATAGATGCCCCGTGGGGTATGCATGAATTTTTGTGTGGTCACCCGTGAAATCGTCGATTCATGCATACCCACCGCTTCGGCGATGTCATGCAGTACCAACGGCTTCATGGCTTCGTCACCGTATTCAAGAAAGCCGCGCTGATGCTCGACGATCTGGGTGGCGACTTTCATCAGGGTTTCATTGCGGCTTTGCAGGCTCTTGATGAACCAGCGAGCTTCCTGCAGCTGGTTACGCATGAAGGTGTTGTCAGCGCTGGTATCAGCGCGGCGCACGAAGCCGGCGTATTGGGCATTGACCCGCAGGCGTGGCACAGATTCCTGATTCAGCTCCACCAGCCAGCGCTCGTTGTCCTTGCGCACAATCACGTCGGGAACGACGTATTCGGCTTCAGTGGACTCGATCTGTGAGCCCGGGCGTGGGTTGAGGCTCTGGACCAATTCGATGACCTGGCGCAGCTCATCTTCCTTGAGCTTCATGCGGCGCATCAGCTGGCTGTAGTCGCGGCTGCCGAGCAGGTCGATGTAATCGGTGACCAAACGCTTGGCCTCGGCCAGCCAAGGGGTCTTGGCGGACAGCTGGCGCAGTTGCAGCAGCAGGCATTCACCGAGGTTGCGGGCGCCGATGCCAGCGGGTTCGAATTGTTGAATGCGGTGCAGGACGGCTTCGATTTCGTCCAGTTCGATGTCCAGTTCCGGGTCGAACGCTTCGAGGATTTCCTCGAGGGTTTCGTCCAGGTAGCCCTGATTGTTGATGCAGTCGATCAGGGTTACGGCGATCAGACGATCGGTGTCGGACATCGGTGCCAGGTTCAGCTGCCAGAGCAAATGGCTTTGCAGGCTTTCACCGACTGATGTGCGGGTGGTGAAATCCCACTCGTCATCATCATTGCTCGGCAGGCTGCTGGCGCTGGTCTGGTAGACGTCCTCCCAGGCCGTGTCGACGGGCAACTCGTTGGGAATTCGTTCGTTCCAGTCGCCTTCCTCGAGGTTATCCACCGTCGGGGCGGTTTCCTGGTAGGAGGGTTCCTGAATGTCGGCGTTGGGTTTCTGTTCGGCGCTATCGGCCAAGGGGTCTGCGTTATCGAAGTCGTCGCCTTCTTCCTGGCGTTCGAGCATCGGATTGGACTCCAGGGCCTCCTGGATTTCCTGTTGCAGGTCCAGGGTCGACAATTGGAGCAGGCGGATGGCCTGTTGCAGCTGCGGTGTCATCGTCAGCTGCTGGCCCATTCTCAAGACTAGCGATGGTTTCATGGCAGGGGCTTAACACCTTATTCGCCGGCGCACATGCGCCATCCACTACAGGGCGCCGAAGCGCCAAACATAAGCAAATTATATGCCCGAAACTGAAGTGTTTGCCTAGAGCGCTGTAACAATAAAAAGTTATTGATTTTTTATTGAAGTGAGCGCTCTCTCGGCGACCCGGGCACCTGAGTGCTTACAGGCGGAACTCATGACCCAGATACACTTCCTTGACCAGTTCATTGGCTAGGATGGTGGCGGAGTCACCTTCAGCGATCAGTTGACCATCGTTGACGATGTAGGCGGTTTCGCAGATATCCAGGGTTTCACGGACGTTGTGGTCCGTGATCAGCACACCAATGCCTTTGGCCTTGAGATGATGAATGATCTGCTTGATGTCGCCCACCGAAATCGGGTCCACACCGGCGAAGGGTTCGTCTAGGAGGATGAATTTCGGATTGGTGGCCAGTGCCCGGGCGATTTCCACGCGGCGGCGTTCACCACCGGACAGGCTCATGCCGAGGTTGTCGCGGATGTGGTGGATGTGAAATTCCTGCAGCAGGCTTTCCAGCTCTTGGCGACGACCGGCCTTGTCGAGTTCCTTGCGAGTCTCGAGGATGGCCATGATGTTGTCGGCCACCGACAGTTTGCGGAAGATCGACGCTTCTTGCGGAAGATAGCCGATACCCGCCTTCGCACGACCGTGCATCGGCTGGTGGCTGACGTCCAGGTCATCGATCAGTACACGGCCCTGATCGGCCTGTACCAAGCCGACAATCATGTAGAAGCAGGTGGTTTTACCGGCGCCGTTAGGGCCAAGCAGGCCGACGATCTGACCGCTGTCAATGGACAGGCTGACGTCGCGCACGACCTGACGGCTCTTGTAGCTCTTGGCCAGATGCTGAGCTTTCAGAGTTGCCATTACTGGGCCTTTTGCTCGTCGGTTTTCTTCTTCGGCTGGATCACCATGTCGATGCGAGGACGCTCCTCGGTAACCTTGTTACCCGTGGCACGACCGGCACTCGCAAGCTTTTTGACTGTGTCGTAGACGATTTTCTCGCCTTGGGTGACGTTGTTGTCTTTGTCGATGACTTTGGCGCGATCGATCAGCACGACGCGGTTTTGCGAGGCGTGGTACTGAATTGTCACTCCGTAACCCTGAACAGGCTTGGTGTCGCCCGCCGTTTGCAGTTGCTCGAAGTAGGCGAGGTTGCCCACCGAAGTCACCACGTCGATGTCGCCGGCCGGGGTGCGGGTGATGGTCACGGTGTTACCGGTGACCTTCATCGAGCCCTGCGTAATGATTACATCGCCTTTATAAGTGGCAACGCCATTCTTGTCGTCCAGTTGGGCATCGTCGGCCTGAATGCGGATAGGCTGCTCTTGATCGTTCGGCAGAGCCCAGGCGCTCACGCTTCCCAGTGCTGCGCCCAGACTGAGCAAAATAGGGAGAGTTTTAACGAGCCTCATACTGTCCTCTTACGTTCGATAGCAGGTGTATCCTGCTTTCTTTCAAGTACGCTTTCATTCCGTTGCCTGTCGATACACCGCCAGCGCCGTCGATTCTAACGGGTTGATCGGTCTGCGCATATTGCTGCTGCGGGAACACTGTCATACGGGTGGTGGTAATCAGGGTTTTGCGGTTTTTTTCATCGAAACGCGTGATACGTACCGAGTCAATCAGCTCGACCTGAGTGCCGTCCGGGTTGACTTCGCCGCGTTCGCTCTGGACGTGCCAGGGGAATTCGGTGCCACGGAACATGTTCAGGTCAGGATTGGTCAGCAACGTCACTTCGGTCGCTTTCAGGTGCTCGACCTTGTCCGACGTCATTTCGTATTGCAGTTTGCCGTCGGGCAGGTACTGCACGCTATGGGCGTTGATGGCGTAATAGTCGATCGCGCTTTCATCGACCTTCACCACCGGTTTGTCGAGGAAGCGTTCCGGGCTGATGTTCCAGTAGCCGACCGCTGCAAAAATCGCTGCGATGCAACCGAACATCAGGATGTTACGAATCTTTTTGCTCAGCATGATGGGCTCACAGGTACGCGGCGTTGGCCGCATCGAGGCGGCCCTGGGCGCGCAGGATCAATTCGCAGAATTCGCGAGCAGCACCTTCGCCACCACGGGCCTGGGTGATGCCGTGGGCGTGTTCGCGCACGAAACTGGCAGCGCTGGCCACCGCCATGCCCAGGCCGACACGGCGAATCACCGGCAGGTCTGGCAGGTCGTCGCCAAGGTAGGCCACTTGTTCATAGCTCAGGTTGAGCTGGGCAAGAAGTTCGTCGAGCACCACCAGTTTGTCTTCGCGACCTTGATAAAGGTGTGGAATACCGAGGTTCTTTGCACGCCGTTCAACCACAGGGGTCTTGCGGCCGCTGATGATAGCGGTCTGCACGCCGGCTGCCATCAACATCTTGATGCCCTGGCCGTCGAGGGTGTTGAAAGTCTTGAATTCGCTGCCGTCTTCGAGGAAGTACAGGCGCCCATCGGTCAGTACGCCGTCGACGTCGAATACCGCCAGTTTGATCTGTTTGCCGCGTTGCAGCAGGTCCGTGCTCATTACATTACTCCCGCACGCAGCAAATCGTGCATGTTCAAGGCACCGACCGGGCGGTCTTCGCTGTCGACCACTACCAGTGCGCTGATCTTGTGGTCTTCCATGATTTTCAGCGCCTCGGCGGCGAGCATCTCGGCGCGGGCGGTCTTGCCGTGGGCGGTCATCACTTCATCAATGGTCGTGCTGTGGATATCAATGGTGCGGTCCAGAGTGCGGCGCAGATCGCCGTCGGTGAAGATCCCGGCGAGCTTTCCATCTGTGCTCAGTACAACGGTCATGCCCAACCCCTTGCGGGTCATTTCCATCAAGGCATCCTTGAGCAGCGTGCCGCACATGACTTGCGGTAATTCGGTGCCGGCATGCATGACATTTTCCACTTTCAGCAACAAGCGCCGACCAAGGGCGCCACCCGGGTGGGAAAAAGCGAAATCTTCAGCGGTAAAACCGCGAGCTTCAAGCAAGGCAACGGCGAGAGCGTCGCCCATGACCAGTGCCGCGGTGGTCGACGAGGTGGGCGCCAGATTCAGCGGACAGGCTTCGTGTTCGACGCTTACATTGAGGTTGACTTCCGCAGCCTTGGCCAGCGGCGACTCGGGGTTGCCGGTCAGGCTGATCATCTGAATGCCCTGGCGCTTGATCAGCGGCAGCAAGGTGACGATTTCATTGGTGGACCCGGAGTTCGACAGCGCCAGAATAATGTCGTCACGGGTGATCATGCCCATATCGCCATGGCTGGCCTCGGCCGGGTGCACGAAGAAAGCCGTGGTGCCGGTGCTGGCGAGGGTGGCGGCAATCTTGTTGCCGATGTGCCCCGATTTGCCCATGCCGACCACGACCACACGGCCTTTGCTGGCCAGAATCATCTCGCAAGCACGTACGAAATCCGCATCGATATGGGGTAGCAAGCCTTGTACGGCTTCCAGTTCGAGGCGGATGGTGCGTTGTGCGGATTGAATCAGGTCGCTGGATTGGTTCATGTCGGAAATCGAATAGCCTGATGAAAAGGCGGCGATTATAACGGTAATGAACAAAACCCTCACGCTAGTTCGTCGTGGTTTGTCATTCCTTGTTACCCAATCCTCTCTAAATAGATGATTTCAGGAGGTCATGTTGCTGAACATGCCCGGCTTGGGCCTTGGGCGCTTGAGCTTTGCAGTGATATAGTTCGCCGCCAGTTCGGCCTGCCCGGGGAGGTATGTGCTTTCGCCAGAAAGCCAGGCGTCCGAGTGAGAGGCTGCATCGCAAGGAGTTTAGATGAGTGCCGATAACGCCTACGCGGTCGAGCTGAAGGGACTGACCTTCAAGCGCGGTACGCGCAGCATTTTCAATAACGTCGATATCCGCATACCGCGCGGCAAGGTCACCGGCATCATGGGGCCTTCCGGGTGTGGCAAGACCACGCTGCTGCGGTTGATAGGCGCACAATTGCGTCCTACCAGCGGCGAAGTCTGGGTCAACGGCCAGAACCTGCCGACGTTGTCGCGCAGCGATCTGTTCGATGCGCGCAAGCACATGGGTGTGTTGTTTCAGAGCGGCGCGTTGTTTACCGATCTTGATGTGTTCGAGAACGTTGCCTTTCCGCTGCGTGTTCATACCGAACTGCCGGAAGAAATGATCCGCGACATTGTCTTGCTCAAATTGCAGGCCGTGGGCTTGCGTGGCGCCATCGACCTGATGCCTGACGAATTGTCCGGCGGCATGAAGCGTCGCGTCGCGCTGGCCCGGGCAATTGCGCTCGATCCGCGAATCCTTATGTACGACGAGCCTTTCGTCGGCCAGGACCCGATCGCCATGGGCGTGCTGGTGCGCCTGATCCGCCTGCTCAACGATGCGCTGGGCATCACCAGCATCGTGGTCTCCCACGATCTGGCCGAGACCGCGAGCATCGCTGACCACCTCATTGTGGTGGGCGACGGGCAAGTGTTGGGCCAGGGCACACCCAAGGATTTGATGAAATCGGATGAGCCACGTATTCGTCAATTCTTGACTGGCGAACCCGACGGCCCGGTCGCATACCACTTTCCAGCGCCGGATTACCGCGCAGATCTTCTGGGGAAGCGCTAATGCGCAAGATTTCATTAATAGAAAGAGTACGCCGCTTCGGCTTCGCCGGCATCGATGTGCTGGCGGTATTCGGGCGTTCGGCGCTGTTCCTGTTTCATGCCTTGCTCGGTCGTGGCGGCATCGGCGGCGGTTTTGGCCTGCTGGTCAAGCAACTGCATTCGGTGGGCGTGATGTCCCTGGTGATCATCGTGGTCTCCGGGGTATTCATCGGCATGGTGCTGGCGCTGCAGGGCTTTAACATTCTGTCCAGTTACGGTTCGGAGCAGGCAGTCGGGCAGATGGTTGCGCTGACGCTGTTGCGTGAACTGGGCCCGGTGGTCACGGCCTTGTTGTTCGCCGGGCGCGCAGGTTCGGCGCTGACCGCCGAAATCGGCAACATGAAATCCACCGAGCAATTGTCCAGCCTGGAAATGATCGGGGTCGACCCGCTCAAGTACATCATTGCCCCGCGCCTGTGGGCCGGCTTCATTTCCCTGCCGGTGCTGACGATGATTTTCAGCGTGGTGGGTATCTGGGGCGGTTCGTGGGTGGCCGTCGACTGGCTGGGTGTCTATGAAGGCTCCTACTGGTCGAACATGCAAAACAGCGTGACGTTTGTCGACGATGTGCTCAACGGCATTATCAAAAGCATCGTTTTTGCCTTCGTCGTGACCTGGATCGCCGTATTCCAAGGCTATGACTGTGAGCCCACTTCCGAGGGGATCAGTCGTGCCACTACCAAGACCGTGGTGTATGCCTCTTTGGCTGTACTCGGCCTGGACTTTATTTTGACCGCCTTGATGTTTGGAGATTTCTGATGCAAAACCGCACCCTGGAAATCGGTGTCGGCCTTTTCTTGCTGGCTGGCATCCTGGCTTTGCTGCTGTTGGCCCTGCGGGTCAGTGGCCTGGCTCCGACGGCGAGCACCGATACTTATAAACTTTATGCGTATTTCGACAATATCGCCGGTTTGACGGTCAGAGCTAAAGTGACCATGGCCGGTGTGACCATCGGCAAGGTCACGGCGATCGATCTGGACCGCGACAGCTTCACCGGTCGGGTGACCATGCAACTGGAAAAGCGCGTAGATAATCTACCGACTGACTCCACTGCATCTATCCTGACCGCTGGCCTGTTGGGTGAGAAATACATCGGTATCAGTGTGGGCGGGGAGGAAACCCTGCTCAAGGAGGGTGGAACCATCCACGACACGCAGTCGTCACTGGTGCTCGAGGACCTGATCGGTAAATTTCTGCTCAATACCGTTAGCAAAGACGCCAAATGAGGAGCTTTTGAATGATCTCTATCTTGCGACGTGGCCTGTTGGTGATTCTCGCGGCCTTGCCGTTGATGGCTAACGCCGTGGCGGGGCCTTCCGCGCACGATCTGGTACAGGACACCACCACCCGGTTGTTGGCGGATCTTGCCGCCAACAAAGAAAAGTACAAGCAGGACCCGCAGGACTTTTATACGGCGCTGAATACCATCGTCGGTCCTGTGGTGGATGCCGAAGGTATTTCCAAGAGCATCATGACGGTCAAGTATTCACGCAAGGCCACCCCCGAGCAGATGCAGAAGTTTGTCGAGAACTTCAAAAAAGGCCTGTTCCAGTTCTATGGCAATGCTTTGCTTGAGTACGACAACCAGGGCATTGTCGTCGATCCTGCCAAGGATGAGTCGGGAGACCGTACCAGCGTTGGCATGACGGTCAAAGGCAGCAGCGGCGCAATCTATCCTGTGTCTTACACACTCGAAAAGATCAATGGCGAGTGGAAGCTGCGCAACGTGATCATCAATGGCATCAATATCGGCAAGCTGTTCCGCGATCAGTTCGCTGATGCGATGCAGCGCAATGGCAACGATCTGGACAAAACCATCAACGGTTGGGCCGGGGAAGTCGCCAAAGCCAAGGAAGCCACGGAAAAATCTACCGAGACCCAAACCCAATGAGTGAGTCGGCCATTCGCATGAGCGAATCCGGCGAGCTGCTGCTCAGTGGCGTGCTGGATTACCGCACAGGCCCGAACCTGCGCAAGCAGGGGCAGGCACTGATCAAGTCCAGTAACGCGGCTGCGCTGGTGGTCGATTGCTCCGCAGTGGAGAAGTCCAGCAGCGTCGGCTTGTCGCTGCTGCTGTGCTTCATGCGCGATGCTCAGGCGGCCGGCAAGGCCTTGAGCGTTCGTGCGATGCCCGAAGACATGCGCGAAATCGCTCAGGTCAGTGAACTGACCGAGCTGTTGGCGCAACCCTGAACCGCATCTATAAAGAAGCCCCCCGTCAGAGTCCTGCTTCGCGGGGTTCGCAGGCGCGGGGCTTTTTTGTATGATGTCCGACCCGCGCGCACAGGGCGCCGATTGAGGTTGAGCATGCAGGCCGTAGAAGTGAAGAGCTTCCTTGAAGGAAAGTTGCCCGGAACGCTGGTAGAAGTTGAGGGCGAAGGCTGCAACTTTCAGCTGAACGTGATTAGCGATGAACTGGCGGCGTTGAGCCCGGTGAAGCGTCAGCAGCAGATCTATGCCCATTTGAACCCATGGATCAC
This sequence comes from Pseudomonas sp. F-14 TE3623, assembly GCF_053629015.1. Classification (NCBI taxonomy): domain Bacteria; kingdom Pseudomonadati; phylum Pseudomonadota; class Gammaproteobacteria; order Pseudomonadales; family Pseudomonadaceae; genus Pseudomonas; species Pseudomonas sp. F-14 TE3623. The sequence goes on from NZ_JBRJHM010000001.1 coordinate 1,725,128, forward strand.
CGATGGCAGCATCCATGCGGTCACTATGAAATTTTTCAGCAGCGCGGCCTGGGCCGAGCGCACCTGAGCCCAAGGGCGTCGAGATTCTTATGGATAAATTGATTATTACCGGTGGCGTTCGTCTTGATGGCGAAATCCGCATCTCCGGGGCAAAGAACTCTGCCCTGCCGATCCTGGCTGCAACCCTGCTGTGCGATGGCCCGGTTACCGTTGCCAACCTGCCGCACCTGCACGACATCACCACCATGATCGAGCTGTTCGGTCGCATGGGCATTGAGCCGGTGATCGACGAGAAGCTCAGTGTCGAAATCGACCCGCGCACCATCAAGACCCTGATCGCGCCGTACGAACTGGTGAAAACCATGCGTGCCTCGATCCTGGTGCTGGGCCCGATGGTTGCCCGTTTCGGCGAAGCCGAAGTTGCACTGCCTGGCGGTTGCGCCATCGGTTCGCGGCCGGTCGACCTGCACATCCGTGGCCTCGAAGCCATGGGCGCGGTTATCGACGTCGAAGGCGGCTACATCAAGGCCAAGGCCCCTGAGGGTGGCCTGCGCGGTGCACACTTCTTCTTCGACACCGTCAGCGTGACCGGTACCGAGAACATCATGATGGCGGCCGCTCTGGCCAAGGGCCGCAGCGTGCTGGCAAACGCCGCTCGCGAGCCTGAGGTCATCGACCTGGCGAACTTCCTGAACGCCATGGGCGCCAAGATCACTGGCGCCGGCACCGACACCATCACCATCGATGGCGTCGAGCGTCTGCACCCGACCACTTACAAGGTGATGCCTGACCGTATCGAGACCGGCACCTACCTGGTGGCGGCAGCGGTAACTGGCGGGCGTGTGAAGGTCAAGGACACTGATCCGACCATCCTCGAAGCCGTTCTGGAAAAGCTCCGCGAATCGGGTGCTGAAATCACCTGCGGCGAAGACTGGATCGAGCTGAACATGCACGGCAAGCGGCCAAAAGCCGTTAACGTGCGGACCGCTCCATACCCGGCGTTCCCGACCGACATGCAGGCGCAGTTCATCTCCCTCAACGCCATTGCCGAAGGCACTGGTGCGGTGATCGAGACGATCTTCGAAAACCGCTTCATGCACGTATACGAACTGCACCGCATGGGCGCTCATATCCAGGTCGAAGGCAACACCGCCATCGTCACCGGCATCGAAAAGCTCAAGGGCGCGCCAGTAATGGCCACCGACCTGCGTGCTTCGGCCAGCCTGGTGATCTCGGCGCTGATCGCCGAAGGCGATACCCTGATCGACCGCATCTACCACATCGACCGTGGTTACGAGTGCATCGAAGAGAAACTGCAGATGCTCGGCGCGAAAATCCGCCGCGTACCGGGCTAGTTTCTGCTGCATGGGCGCAGGGACGCGCCTGTTGATTTCGTTCAAGTCGGGGCTGTAATGGCCTCGATGTATGTCCGGCGCCGTTTGCGACCGGGCATGAGTACCTTGATAAGGACTGACGTTTCCCATGTTGACCATCGCACTGTCCAAGGGCCGCATCCTTGACGACACCCTGCCGCTTCTGGCTGAAGCGGGCATCGTGCCGACCGAGAATCCGGACAAGAGCCGCAAGCTGATCATCCCCACGACCCAGGCCGATGTGCGCCTGCTGATCGTGCGCGCCACCGATGTGCCGACTTACGTCGAGCATGGTGCTGCGGACCTCGGCGTCGCCGGTAAAGATGTGCTGATGGAATATGGCGGCCAGGGTCTGTACGAGCCTCTGGATCTGCGAATTGCCCTCTGCAAGCTGATGACCGCCGGCCGTGTCGGCGATGTCGAGCCCAAGGGCCGTCTGCGGGTGGCGACCAAATTCGTCAACGTCGCCAAGCGTTACTACGCCGAGCAGGGCCGTCAGGTCGACATCATCAAGCTCTACGGCTCGATGGAGCTGGCGCCGCTGATTGGTCTGGCGGACAAGATCATCGACGTGGTCGACACCGGTAACACCCTGCGTGCCAATGGCCTGGAACCCCAGGATTTCATTGCCGACATCAGCTCGCGGCTGATCGTCAACAAAGCTTCGATGAAAATGCAACACGCCCGTATCCAGGCGTTGATCGACACCCTGCGCAAGGCAGTGGAGTCTCGACACCGCGGCTGATTTACCTGCGCGACCTTGAGTCGCGCCGTCTATCCGCCTCATAGCCAGAATTCTCAGGTGCCCAAGCGGATCGAATGTTAGCTTCGGGCGCCTGAGTTTTTGCCAATCCTATGAGGCTCTCGCTATGACCGCACCGACTGCAATTCGCCGACTCAACGCTGCTGACCCGGATTTCGCACATCATCTGGATCATCTGCTGAGCTGGGAAAGTGTGTCTGACGACTCGGTCAATCAGCGGGTGCTGGACATCATCAAGGCTGTGCGCGAGCGTGGCGACGCGGCGCTGGTGGAATTCACCCAGAAATTCGACGGCCTGCAAGTCGCCTCGATGGCAGACCTGATCCTGCCGCGCGAACGCCTGGAACTGGCATTGACCCGCATCACCGTGCCTCAGCGCGAAGCGCTGGAAAAAGCCGCGGCCCGCGTGCGCAGCTATCACGAAAAACAGAAACAGGATTCCTGGAGCTACACCGAAGCCGACGGCACCGTGCTGGGCCAGAAGGTCACGCCGCTGGATCGCGCCGGTCTGTATGTGCCGGGTGGCAAGGCGTCGTACCCGTCCTCGGTGCTGATGAACGCAATTCCAGCCAAGGTTGCCGGCGTGACCGAAGTGGTCATGGTCGTGCCAACCCCTCGCGGCGAAATCAACGAACTGGTGCTAGCGGCGGCCTGCATTGCCGGCGTTGACCGGGTGTTCACCATCGGCGGCGCTCAGGCAGTTGCCGCGTTGGCCTACGGCACCGAAAGCGTGCCGAAGGTCGATAAGGTTGTTGGCCCGGGCAATATCTATGTCGCCACCGCCAAGCGCCACGTGTTCGGTCAGGTCGGCATCGACATGATCGCCGGGCCGTCGGAGATCCTCGTGGTGTGTGACGGTCAGACCGATCCGGACTGGATTGCCATGGACCTGTTCTCCCAGGCCGAGCACGATGAAGACGCCCAAGCGATTCTGGTCAGCCCGGACGCCGAGTTCCTCGACAAGGTTGCTGCGAGCATCGCCAAACTGCTGCCGACGATGGAGCGCGCCGAAATCATCGAAACTTCGATCAATGGTCGCGGTGCGCTGATCAAGGTTCGCGACATGGAACAAGCCATTGAAGTGGCCAACCGCATTGCGCCGGAACACCTGGAGTTGTCGGTCGCCGATCCCCAGGCCTGGTTGCCGCAGATCCGCCACGCCGGCGCGATTTTTATGGGCCGCCACACGTCCGAAGCCCTGGGCGACTATTGCGCAGGTCCAAACCACGTGTTACCGACGTCCGGTACCGCGCGCTTCTCTTCGCCACTGGGGGTTTACGACTTCCAGAAGCGCTCGTCGATCATCTTCTGCTCCGAGCAGGGTGCCTCCGAACTGGGTAAAACCGCTTCCGTGCTGGCCCGTGGCGAGTCGCTGACCGCTCACGCCCGTAGCGCTGAATACCGCATCGTTGACGATAAGAAGGGCAACTGAGCATGAGTAAATTCTGGAGTCCCTTCGTCAAGAGCCTGGTGCCTTACGTGCCGGGCGAACAGCCGAAGCTGGCTAAATTGGTGAAACTCAACACCAACGAAAACCCGTACGGTCCATCGCCCAAAGCGTTGGCCGCGATGCAGACCGAACTGAACGACAACCTGCGTCTGTACCCGGACCCGAACAGCGACCTGCTCAAGCAGGCGGTTGCCAAGTACTACGGCGTGCAGGGCAATCAGGTGTTCCTCGGCAACGGTTCCGATGAAGTGCTGGCGCACATTTTCCACGGTTTGCTGCAACACGATCAGCCGGTGTTGTTCCCGGACATCAGCTACAGCTTCTACCCGGTTTACTGCGGGTTGTACGGCATTGCATTCGACGCGGTGCCGCTGGATGAACAGTTCCAGATCAACCCGGCGGACTACGCCAAGCCGAACGGCGGGATCATTTTCCCCAACCCGAACGCGCCGACCGGTTGCCTGTTGGCGCTGGACGCGGTTGAGCAAATCCTCAAGGCCAGCCCGGACTCGGTGGTCGTGGTGGATGAGGCTTACATTGATTTCGGCGGTGAAACGGCGATCACGCTGGTGGATCGTTATCCGAACCTGTTGGTGACCCAGACCCTGTCCAAGTCCCGTTCGCTGGCGGGCCTGCGGGTGGGTCTGGCGGTGGGGCATCCGGACCTGATCGAGGCGCTGGAGAGGATCAAGAACAGCTTCAACTCCTACCCGCTGGATCGTCTGGCGATTGTGGGGGCTGCGGCGGCGTTCGAGGATCGCGAATATTTCGACAAGACCTGCCGGTTGGTCATCGAGAGTCGCGAGAAGGTAGTCGCGCAGCTGGAAGCGAAGGGGTTTGAGGTGTTGCCGTCGGCAGCAAACTTCATTTTCGCCCGTCACCCGAAGCACGATGCGGCAGGGCTGGCGGCGAAGTTGCGCGAACAGGGCGTGATCGTTCGGCACTTCAAGCAAGAGCGGATTGCCCAGTTCCTGCGTATTTCCATCGGCGCGGCGGAGCAGAATCAGGCACTGATCGACGGCCTCGGCGACCTGTAAGGCTTCCCCGATCCTGTGGGAGCGAGCCTGCTCGCGATGAGGCCATAACATTCAGCATTGATGTTGAATGCAAAACCGCTATCGCGAGCAGGCTCGCTCCCACAAGGTTTTGTGGGTTACTCGTGATGCAGTTCGCCCAGGAAGGTCAGCGACGTGAACAGCCCGCGCGTCGCCACATCCGGGTTGTTCTTCAGCGGAATCTCCATCTGCGCCGCAATCACATTCAACCCTTCATTACGCACCAATACTTGCGCCCGACCCTCTGCGTCGGTCTCGGTGCTTAACGTATTCGGCGCGCTGCGATAGTCGCCCACCAGCTTCACACCCGCCGCAGGCTTACCGTCCAATAGCACTCGAACCGGCAACGATTTGCCCGGTCCCACGGTGAGCGGATCAACCTCCGGCAGAATCAGCAATTTCATCTGATCGAGCTTCGGCAACTTCGCCCCCGGCTGGTATATCGCCAGGCTGTACTTGAAGGTCTGAGTCGACTCAATGGCCCCCGGTACTTTGCTGCGTCCTTCGTTGATCCATTTTTTATCCGCCGTTTGCGACCACATGCCATTGTTCAGCGCCACGGCCATCACTGCCGGTGGTTTCAACGGCTGCAGGCGGGCGTGGTCGGCCAGGCGTTGCACATTAACCGGGATCATTTTTCCGGCTACGTCATAGGCCCACGCGCCGCTGATTTTCTGCGCCTTGAAAGCGTTGTCTTCGGCGCCATGGCCGTAGATGACTTCGATGTTGCCGCGACGTTGTTCGGTCCAGAGGCCATGGGCCGAAGCTTGAGTGGCGAAGAGGGCCGCGATGAGCAGAAGGGTTTTGCCGTGTTGCATGGTGGACGTCCTTTTACAGGTTGAGTGTCAGGCTGACGGTGAAATTGCGTGGCTCGCCGGGGTTGACCCAGTAGTTGCTGTAGGAGCGCTCGAAGTATTTCTCGTCGAAAAGGTTGTTCAGGTTCAGGCCCACAGTGACGTTTTCGCTGGCCTTGTAATGGGCCAGCAGGTCGACGGTGTGGTAGGCCGGCAGTTCGAAGTCGCTGCCGGCTTCACCCGAGCGATCACCGACACAGGTGAACGCTGCACCAAGGTCCGAACCGCGCAAATGGCCGTCCTGAAATTCATAAACACCCAACAGACTTCCGCTGCGTTTGGCTACGCCGAGAATTCGGCTGCCGGTGGGAATGACCTTGTCGCCTTGGGTGACTTCGGCGTCGATGTAAGCGAAAGCACCGATCACTCGCACGGCGTCGGTCACTTGCCCGGTGACTTGCAGGTCGACACCCTGGCTGCGGGCCTTGCCCATGGCGCGGCTGGAATCGGTGCTCGGGTCGAGCGCCAGGACGTTTTCCTTTTCGATATGGAAGGCGGCGAGGGTGGTGCTCAAGCGGTCGTCGAACAGCTCGCTCTTGATCCCGACTTCATAGCCGACGCCTTCTTCCGGGTCGAAGGATTTGCCGGCGGCGTCCAGCCCGTTGTTCGGTTTGAACGAGGTGGAAGCGTTGGCGAATAACCCCACTTCGGGCGTCAGTTGGTAAAGCAGGCCGGCTCGCTGGGTCAGTGCGTCGTGGCGCTGGCGGCTGGTCGCGTTGCGGCTGTGATCGTCGATGCTTTGTTCGAAATGCTCAAAGCGCGCACCGAGCATGCCGCGCAGTTTGTCGGTGAAAATGATCTGGTCCTGAAGGTTCAGCGCCTGGCTTTCGACATGCTCGAAGAAGTCGGTCCCGGAGCGTGCGCCCTCGGGTTTCGGCTGGCCGTAGATCGGTCGATAGATATCGATGGCGTACGAGCCGCCGGCAATGGTCGTAATCCGTTCGTTCTTGCGGAAATTCTCGTATTCGCTGCCGATCAGCAGTTCGTGTTGCCAACTGCCGATGTCGAACAAACCGCGCAGTTCGAGTTGGGTGATGCTGTCGTGCCAGTTGGTATCGCGCTCGCGGTAGCGACGGTTGACGGTGTGGCCGTCGGCGTTCAGGGGACGATTTTCGGAGGCGAAGCCCCAGAGTTTGCCTTCCTTGTAATGACTGGCCAGGCGCAGTTTCCAGCTATCGTTGAGCTGATGTTCGAGGGCGGCTTGCAGCAGATTGTTGTGGTTGTCGATGTTGCCGTCGTTGGGTTCGCCAAGGAAGGTCGAACGGGAGACACCGCTCCATTTATTGTTCGGCGCGACGATACCGCGATCAAATGTCGAGCTGTGACGAACGAACTCGCTCTCCACCAGCAGGCTGGTGTCCGGGTTCAGTTGCCAGCTGAAGGAAGGCGCAACGAACACACGCTGACTGTCGACGTGATCGCGGAAGCTGTGGTTGTCCTCGACCGCCAGGTTCACCCGGGACAGCACATTGCCGTCATCATCCAGCGGTGTGTTGACGTCCACGGCGGTGCGATAGCGATCCCAGCTGCCGGCGCTGGTTTGCAGTGTGGTGAAGGCTTCGGGCTGGGGTTTTTTGGTGACGATGTTCACCGTACCGCCCGGATCGCCACGACCATAGAGGCTGGCAGCCGGGCCTTTGAGCACTTCGATGCGCTCGATGTTGGCCACGTCCGGCGTGCTTGGATAACCGCGGTTGGCGCTGAAACCGTCCTTGTAGAACTCCGACGTGGTGAAGCCGCGCACGCTGTATTCGTAGAGCGTCAGGCCGCCGAAGTTGTTCTGTTTCGATACGCCACCGGCAAAATCCAGCGCGCGCTCGACGCTGGTGCTGCCCAGATCCTTGAGCACACTGACGGGAATCACACTGATCGATTGCGGGATATCGCGAATGGCCGTGTCGGTCTTGGTTGCGCTGGCAGAGCGCGTGGCGCGGTAACCCTTGACCGGGCCGGTGGGGGATTCGTAGTCGGAGGTGACGCTGATGGCGTCCAGTTCAACGGTTTGCGATTCTTCGGCGAAGACCGGATCCCCCAGCAAACCGAGGGCCAGGCCTGCGAGGGAAGCCATTGTTCGAGACGACATGTTATGTTGTTCCAATAGTGATATTGAAACAATATAACATGCCTAATGAGAATGTCTGCTGTTACGGCTTCGGAGTTATGTAGCTGCTGAGGGCGCAGCTCCTACCGGCTTACTCTCCTTCTTTTTCCTTGATCGGCGCGGGCGGTGGACGCAGACCGATTTCTGCCGTGAGCTTGAGCTCTTTACCGTTGCGCATCACCTGAATGGTGACCTTGTCGGTCGGCTTGATTCGCGCCACCTGGTTCATCGAGCGGCGACCGTCGCCGGCCGGTTCACCGTCGATGCTGAGGATCACGTCGCCCAGTTGCAGGCCGGCCTTCTGTGCCGGGCCGTCACGGAAAATCCCCGCGACCACAATCCCTGGACGTCCCGACAGACCAAACGATTCCGCCAGTTCCTGACTCAACGGTTGCACTTCGATGCCGAGCCAGCCGCGAATCACTTGGCCGTGTTCGATGATCGATTTCATCACTTCCATCGCCAGTTTGACCGGGATCGCGAAGCCGATGCCCTGAGAACCGCCGGACTTGGAGAAGATCGCCGTGTTGATGCCGGTCAGGTTGCCGTTGGCGTCCACCAGCGCACCGCCGGAGTTGCCGGGGTTGATCGCGGCGTCGGTCTGGATGAAGTCTTCGTAGTTGTTCAACCCGAGCTGGTTGCGCCCGGTGGCGCTAATGATGCCCATGGTCACTGTCTGGCCGACGCCGAACGGGTTGCCGATGGCCAGGGCCACGTCGCCGATACGGATATTGTCGGAACGGCCGACGGTGATCGACGGCAGGTTTTTCAGGTCGATCTTCAACACCGCGAGGTCGGTTTCCGGGTCGCTGCCGATGACTCGGGCCAGGGTTTCACGACCATCCTTGAGCGCCACCACGATCTGGTCGGCACCGCTGGTCACATGGTTGTTGGTCAGCAGGTAACCTTCCGGGCTCATGATCACGCCCGAACCCAGGCTCGACTCCATACGCTTCTGCTTGGGCGAGTTGTCGCCGAAGAAGCGGCGGAACTGCGGATCTTCGAACAGCGGATGGCTGGGCTTGTTGACCACTTTAGTGGTGTACAGGTTGACCACCGACGGCGCGGCCGTGGTTACCGCGTCGGCATAGGACACTGGCCCCTGCTGCAGACCGAGGGTTTGCGGGGCTTGCTGCAGATTCACGTCCAGGCTCGGTAGCCCGACCCATTGCGGGTAACGCTGCATAATCAATAGAGCGATAAGCACGCCGGCCAACAGCGGCCAGCCGGAAAAACGCAGCGCCTTGAGCATTAAGCACGTCCTACAGAGGTTGCAGGCGGTGTGAGACCGCCCATAATGTCGCGCATTATACGAGGCCGAGCGCGCCTCTGAACGGGATATTTAGGAGTCTTTTATGGCCGTCGCCCTGAGCACCCTGGTCGAAGAAGCCGACCGCTACCTGGCAAGTGCGAAGATCGCCGATTACTGCCCCAACGGTTTGCAGGTCGAAGGCCGGCCGCAAGTGATGCGCATCGTCAGCGGGGTTACTGCAAGCCAGGCGTTGCTGGACGCCGCGGTAGAGGCCCAGGCCGATCTGGTGCTGGTGCATCACGGCTATTTCTGGAAAGGCGAGAACCCGTGTATTACCGGCATGAAGCAGCGCCGGTTGAAAACCTTGCTCAAGCACGATATCAGCCTGCTGTCCTATCACTTGCCGCTGGATTTGCACCCGGAAGTCGGCAATAACGTGCAGCTTGCCCGGCAACTGGACATCACCGTCGAAGGCCCGCTGGATCCGGACAATCTGAAAGTCGTTGGCCTGGTCGGCTCGTTGAGCGAACCGATGACCCCTCGCGATTTCGCCCGTCGCGTGCAGGAAGTCATGGGGCGCGAGCCGTTGCTGATCGAAGGCAGCGAGATGATTCGTCGGGTCGGCTGGTGCACCGGTGGCGGCCAGGGTTACATTGATCAGGCGGTGTTGGCCGGCGTCGATCTGTACCTCAGCGGCGAAGCCTCCGAGCAGACGTTCCACAGCGCCCGGGAAAACGACATCAGCTTCATCGCCGCCGGTCACCACGCCACCGAGCGTTACGGTGTGCAGGCTTTGGGCGATTACCTGGCGCGACGTTTCGCCCTCGAGCACATCTTCATCGATTGCCCGAACCCTATCTGACGGGCGGATTTTTGATGAACACCCCGGATCAAATGTGGGAGCGGGCTTGCTCGCGAAGGCAGTATCTCAGTCAACATCTGCGTTGAATGTGAATCCGCATTCGCGAGCAAGCCCGCTCCCACACAGATCCTCGAACACCCGAACGGGCAGGTATATTCATATACCCTTTCGATCTAGCCAGCGTCCTGATTAGAAGGGGGCGCTGTGCTAGGATTCCCCGCTCGAACACGGCCCGCAGGCCGTCCATAAGATCGTTTTCGTGAGTAGCCATGGTCGACAAACTGACGCATCTGAAACAGCTGGAGGCCGAAAGCATCCACATCATCCGCGAGGTCGCCGCCGAGTTCGATAACCCGGTGATGCTGTACTCCGTCGGTAAAGACTCCGCCGTGATGTTGCACCTCGCGCGCAAGGCATTCTTCCCGGGCAAACTTCCGTTTCCGGTGATGCACGTCGACACCCAGTGGAAGTTCAAGGAAATGTACGCGTTCCGCGACCGCATGGTCGAAGAGCTCGGCCTGGACCTGCTGGTGCACGTGAATCCCGAGGGTGTTGCGCAGGGTATCAACCCGCTCACCCACGGCAGTGCCAAGCACACCGACATCATGAAGACCGAAGGCCTTAAACAGGCCCTCGACAAGTACGGCTTCGATGCGGCATTCGGTGGTGCCCGTCGCGACGAAGAGAAATCCCGGGCCAAAGAGCGCGTGTATTCCTTCCGTGATACCAAGCACCGCTGGGATCCGAAAAACCAGCGTCCCGAGTTGTGGAACGTCTACAACGGCAAGGTCAACAAGGGCGAATCGATCCGCGTATTCCCGTTGTCGAACTGGACCGAGCTGGACATCTGGCAGTACATCTACCTCGAAGGTATCCCGATCGTGCCGCTGTATTTCGCAGCCGAGCGCGACGTTATCGAGATGAATGGCACTTGGATCATGATCGACGACGAACGCCTGCTCAATCACTTGAGCGACGAAGACAAGGCGCGCATCGTCAAGAAAAAGGTCCGTTTCCGTACGCTGGGCGACTACCCGTTGACCGGTGCGGTCGAGTCCGAGGCCACCAGCCTGACCGACATCATTCAGGAAATGCTCCTGACGCGAACTTCCGAACGCCAGGGCCGAGTCATCGATCACGATGGCGCAGGTTCGATGGAAGAAAAGAAACGTCAGGGTTATTTCTAAGGGGTTGTCATGTCGCACGCATCTGATTTGATCAGCGAGGACATCCTCGCCTATCTGGGCCAGCACGAACGCAAGGAAATGCTGCGCTTTCTTACCTGTGGCAACGTCGACGACGGCAAGAGCACCCTGATCGGGCGCCTGCTGCACGACTCCAAAATGATCTACGAAGATCATCTGGAAGCCATCACCCGCGACTCGAAAAAAGTCGGCACCACCGGTGAAGATATCGACCTGGCGTTGCTGGTCGACGGCTTGCAGGCCGAGCGTGAGCAGGGCATCACCATTGATGTCGCCTACCGCTATTTCTCCACCGCCAAGCGCAAATTCATCATCGCCGACACCCCCGGCCATGAGCAGTACACACGCAACATGGCCACCGGTGCATCCACCTGTGACCTGGCGATCATTCTGGTGGACGCCCGTTACGGCGTGCAGACCCAGACCCGTCGCCACAGCTTTATCGCCTCGTTGCTGGGCATCAAGCACATCGTTGTCGCCATCAACAAGATGGACCTCAACGGCTTCGACGAAAGCGTGTTCGAGTCGATCAAGGCCGATTACCTGAAGTTCGCCGAAGGCATCGCGTTCAAGCCGACCACCATGGCGTTCGTGCCGATGTCCGCGCTCAAGGGCGACAACGTCGTGAACAAGTCCGAGCGCTCGCCGTGGTACACCGGCCAGTCGCTGATGGAAATCCTCGAAACCGTCGAAATCGCCAATGACCGTAACTACACCGATTTGCGTTTCCCGGTGCAGTACGTCAACCGTCCGAACCTGAACTTCCGTGGTTTTGCCGGCACCCTGGCCAGCGGCATCGTGCACAAGGGCGACGAAGTCGTTGTGTTGCCGTCGGGCAAGAGCAGCCGTGTGAAATCCATTGTCACCTTCGAAGGTGAGCTGGAGCATGCAGGTCCTGGTCAAGCGGTGACGCTGACCATGGAAGACGAAATCGACATCTCCCGCGGCGACTTGCTGGTGCATGCCGACAACCAGCCGCAAGTGACTGACGCCTTCGACGCCATGCTGGTGTGGATGGCCGAAGAGCCGATGCTGCCGGGCAAGAAATACGACATCAAGCGCGCCACGACTTACGTGCCGGGTTCGATCACCAGCATCGTCAATCGCGTGGACGTGAACACCTTGGCCGAAGGGCCGGCGAGCTCGCTGCAGCTGAACGAGATCGGTCGGGTCAAGATCAGCCTCGACGCCGCCATCGCGCTGGACGGTTACGACAGCAACCGCACCACCGGTTCGTTCATCGTCATCGATCGACTGACCAACGGTACGGTCGCGGCCGGCATGATCATCGCCCAGCCGTTGAGCCATGGCACCAGCACCCATCACGGCAAACTGGCTCACGTGGCTACCGAAGAACGTGCCCAGCGCTTTGGTCAGCAACCGGCCACCGTGTTGTTCAGCGGCTTGTCGGGCGCTGGCAAAAGCACCCTGGCTTACGCCGTTGAACGCAAGCTGTTCGACCTGGGTCGTGCGGTGTTTGTACTCGATGGCCAGAACCTGCGTCACGACCTGAATAAAGGTCTGCCACAGGATCGTGCCGGGCGTACCGAGAACTGGCGTCGTGCGGCGCACGTTGCGCGTCAGTTCAACGAAGCCGGTTTGCTGACATTGGCAGCCTTCGTTGCGCCGAGTGCTGAAGGTCGTGAGCAGGCCAGGGAACTGATCGGCAAGGAGCGTCTGCTGACGGTGTACGTCCAGGCCTCTCCGACGGTCTGTGCCGAGCGTGATCCGCAAGGTCTGTACGCGGCAGGTGGCGACAACATCCCGGGCGAATCCTTCCCGTACGACGTGCCACTGAATGCCGATCTGGTGATCGACACCCAGTCGCTGTCGCTGGAAGAAAGCGTCAAGCAAGTGCTGGATCTGCTGCGTCAGCGTGGCGCGATCTAAGCATTAGCTGTAAATAAAAAACCCGCAGATGAGTGATCGTCTGCGGGTTTTTTGTGTCCTGCGATATTCAATGTGGGAGCGGGCTTGCTCGCGAAAGCGGTGTGTCAGTCAATATAAATGTTGAATGTCAGCCAGCCTTCGCGAGCAAGCCCGCTCCCACACTGGATCAGTGTTTGTCTGGAAATTCGCGATGCATCTGCCCCAGCAGCGCATCCTTGTCATTCCACAGCTGATTGATCCAACCCTGAAACTCGAGCCGATATGCACCGTCCTGGTCGTAGTTCTTGCCGACGAACTGCGGTGGAATCTTCAGCTCCTGAAAGTGCACCACCACATCCTTCACGTTTCCACAGAGCAAATCCCAATAGCCCGGACGACCGGCCGGGTAGTGGATAGTTACGTTGATGATGGCTTCCAGCTGGTCGCCCATGGCATCCAGCACGAAGGCAATACCGCCCGCTTTCGGCTTGAGCAGGTAGCGAAACGGTGAGCTCTGCTGTACGTGCTTGCCCTCGGTGAAGCGCGTGCCTTCGACGAAGTTGAAAATCCCCACCGGGTTATTGCGGAACTTGTCGCAGGTCTTGCGGGTGGTTTCCAGGTCTTTGCCTTTCTTCTCTGGATGCTTCTCCAGATAGGCCTTGGAGTAACGCTTCATGAACGGAAAACCGAGCGCCCACCACGCCAGACCAATCACCGGCACCCAGATCAGTTGCTGTTTGAGGAAGAACTTCAGCGGGCGGATGCGACGGTTGAGCACGTACTGCAACACCATGATGTCGACCCAGCTCTGGTGGTTGCTGGTGATCAGGTACGAGTGCTGATAGTCCAGGCCTTCCAGCCCGCTGAGCTGCCAACGCGTGTGCCCGAGCAGATCCATCCAGGCCTTGTTATTGCTGATCCAGGTTTCGTGGATGTGGCCCATCAGCCAGTCGGTGAAACGCTGGGCGGCGGGGAAGGGCAGCAGCAGTTTGAAGATCGCCACCACGAACAGCGGCGTGCAGCAGACAATCGTGTTCAGCGCCAACAACAGCGAGGCGATCACGCCGCGCAGGGGTGCAGGTAGAAAATCCAGCATTTAAACATCCATAGGTCGGTTGGCAGCCTGGATCGCGGTCAACGCGATGGTGTAGACGATGTCGTCAACCTGCGCGCCGCGCGGCAGGTCATTCACCGGCTTGCGCAGGCCTTGCAACATCGGCCCGAGGCTGACGCAGTCGGCGCTGCGCTGCACGGCTTTGTGGGTGGTGTTGCCGGTGTTCAAGTCGGGGAACACGAACACCGTGGCACGCCCGGCCACCTGACTGTTCGGCGCCAGTTGTCGGGCCACGGTTTCGTTGGCGGCGGCGTCGTACTGCAACGGGCCGTCGATCAACAGCGAGTTTTGCTGTTCGTGGGCGAGCAACGTGGCCTCGCGAACTTTCTCGACTTCTTCGCCGCTGGCCGACTCGCCACTGGAGTAGCTGATCATCGCTACCCGCGGAGTGATGCCGAACGCCGCCGCCGAATCGGCGCTTTGCAAGGCGATCTCGGCCAGTTCGCTGGCGCTCGGGTGCGGGTTCATCACGCAGTCACCGTAAACCAGCACTTCTTCCGGAAACAGCATGAAGAACACCGAAGACACCAACGTGCAGCCCGGAGCCGTTTTAATAAGCTGCAGGGCCGGACGGATGGTGTTGGCGGTGGAGTGAATGACCCCGGACACCAGCCCGTCGACTTCATCCAGCGCCAACATCATGGTGCCGATCACCACGGTGTCTTCCAGTTGTTGCTCGGCCATCGGCGCGTTGAGGCTTTTAGTCTTGCGCAGCGCAACCATCGGCTCGACGTAACGCTCGCGGATCAGGTCCGGGTCGAGGATTTCCAGCCCCGGCGGCAACTCGATGCCTTGGGCGCGGGCGACGGCTTCGACGTCTGCCGGTTTGGCCAGCAACACGCAACGGGCAATGCCGCGCGCCTGACAGATCGCCGCGGCCTGCACGGTCAACGGCTCGCTGCCTTCGGGCAACACGATGCGCTTGTTGGCGGCTTGGGCGCGCTGGATCAGTTGATAACGGAACACCGCTGGCGACAGACGCATTTCCCGTGGCGTGCCGCAGCGCTGGTGCAGCCAGTTGGCGTCGAGGTGGCTGGCGACGAAATCGGTGATGATCTCCGCACGTTCGCGGTCGTCGATCGGGATTTCCTTGTTCAAGCCGTTCAACTGGTTGGCGGTGTCGTAGGAACCGGTGCTGACCGACAACACCGGCAGGCCGGCCTGCAAGGCGCCACGGCACAAATCCATGATGCGCGGGTCGGGCAGGGTGTCGCTGGTCAGCAACAGGCCGGCCAGAGGCACGCCGTTCATCGCCGCGAGGCTGACGGCGAGGATGATGTCGTCGCGATCGCCAGGGGTTACCACCAGCACACCGGGTTTGAGCAGCTCCACAGTGTTGCGCACGGTGCGGGCGCAAATGATGATGTTGGTCATGCGCCGGGTTTCGTAATCGCCGGCGTTGAGCACCTGAGCGCCCATCAGATCGGCCACGTCGCGGGTGCGCGGCGCATTCAGTTCGGGCTGGAACGGGATGCAGCCGAGCAGGCGAAAATCGCCACTGCGCAGTAACGGCGAGTGTTCCTTCAGGCGCGAGGCGAAGGCCTCCATGCTTTCGTCGGTCTTGACCTTGTTGAGGATCACGCCCAGGACTTTCGGGTCTTTCGGCCCGCCGAACAATTGCGCCTGCAACTCCACCCGGCCGGACAGTTCGGTCAGCACTTCGTGTTCCGGTGCCGATACCAGAATCACGTCGGCGTCGAGGCTCTTGGCCAAATGCAGGTTGACCCGCGCCGCGTAACTGGCGCTGCGGGTCGGGACCATGCCTTCGACGATCAGCACGTCCTTGCCGACAGCGGCTTGCTGATAAAGGGTGATGATTTCTTCGAGCAGTTCGTCCAGCTGACCGTCGCCGAGCATCCGCTCGACGTGGGCCAGGCCCAGTGGCTGAGGCGGTTTCAAACCGTGGGTGCGGGCCACCAGTTCGGTGGAGCGTTCAGGGCCTGTGTCGCCCGGGTGCGGCTGGGCAATGGGTTTGAAAAAGCCGACTTTGAGACCGGCCCGCTCAAGTGTACGCACCAGCCCGAGGCTGATGGAGGTCAGACCCACACCAAAATCGGTGGGCGCGATAAAAAAAGTTTGCATGCGGATTCTCTGGAAGTGCATGTGGGCAGCCGTGGCCGCCAGGTGATCATCTATATCTGACGATCTACCGAAATTCAGTCGTCAAGGTTATCGCTAACCGAGCCTTGTGCGCACCATCCGCAATCAAAGGGCTGGCCTATTTTTTCATTACGCAGCGAAGGGTCCAGCACCCAGGCCCGGGATTGCCACGGGGGCTGGTGCCGCAGGTGTTGGGTATGGCCGCAGGAAAGCTCGGCTACCCAGTGGCCATCCTCATCCTGATGAAAGCCTGTGATGGTCGAAGCTTGCGTCGCGCCCCGTCTGTCCGGGTTGTGTTCGCTTTCGGGCGATTGCTTCGCTAAACTTGGTCTTTCTATATTCTTATGCAAAAGGTCTCGCCCCATGCTGATCGCCGCCAATAAGGCTGTCTCCATCGACTATACCCTGACCAACGACGCTGGTGAGGTCATCGACAGCTCCGCCGGCGGCGCGCCGCTGGTCTACCTGCAAGGCGCAGGTAACATCATCCCGGGCCTGGAAAAGGCACTGGAAGGCAAAGCAGTCGGTGACGAACTGACTGTCGCCGTAGAACCTGAAGATGCCTACGGCGAATACGCTGCCGAACTGGTCAGCACTTTGAGCCGCAGCATGTTCGAAGGCGTTGACGAGCTGGAAGTGGGCATGCAGTTCCACGCTTCCGCTCCGGACGGCCAGATGCAGATCGTCACCATTCGCGATCTGGACGGCGACGATGTCACTGTCGACGGCAACCACCCGTTGGCTGGTCAGCGCCTGAATTTCCAGGTCAAGATCATCGACATCCGTGACGCCAGCCAAGAAGAAATCGCTCATGGTCACGTCCATGGCGAAGGTGGCCATCACCACTGATTTTCTGCGCTAAGCTCAGAGAGCTGGAGAGGCGCCTGAGGGCGCCTTTTTAGTCCGCGGCTGTCCTTGATGGCACCGCCAAGTGGCTGTTTCGAGAAGAACACGAGAATTTGGAGTTCGTCATGAGTGCTTTTCACGACCTTAAACTGACAGCCCTGGATGGTCA
This sequence comes from Pseudomonas sp. F-14 TE3623, assembly GCF_053629015.1. Classification (NCBI taxonomy): domain Bacteria; kingdom Pseudomonadati; phylum Pseudomonadota; class Gammaproteobacteria; order Pseudomonadales; family Pseudomonadaceae; genus Pseudomonas; species Pseudomonas sp. F-14 TE3623. Next base: position 1,742,141 of record NZ_JBRJHM010000001.1, read on the forward strand.
GGAGCTACCTCTGGCGCCCTTCAAGGGGCGTGTCGTGCTGGTGGTCAACGTCGCCTCCAAATGTGGTTTGACCCCACAGTACGCGGCGCTGGAAAACCTCTACCAGCAATACAAGGACAAGGGTTTCAGTGTGCTGGGCTTGCCGTGCAACCAGTTTGCAGGGCAGGAACCGGGCACCGAGCAGGAGATCCAGGCATTCTGCAGCCTCAACTATGGCGTGACCTTTCCGTTGTCCAGCAAGCTGGAAGTCAACGGTCATGAGCGTCATCAGTTGTATCGTCTGCTGGCGGGCGAAGGCGCGGAATTCCCGGGCGACATCACCTGGAACTTCGAGAAATTCCTGCTGGGCAAGGACGGTCGCGTATTGGCGCGGTTCTCGCCTCGAACGGCGCCGGATGATCATGCTGTCATCCAGGCGATCGAAAAAGCGCTGAGCTGACATCCCCCTGTAGGAGCGGGCAAGCCTCAATGCCAGTCAGTTAAGCGCAATCCATGTGGGAGCGGGCTTGCTCGCGAAGACGGCGGCACAGTAAACATTGATGTTGCCTGACCCACCGCTTTCGCGAGCAAGCCCGCTCCCACAGGTTTCGCACCTTAACTGACTGGCATTAGGGCAAGCCTCGCTCCTACAATATTTCCTAGCTTTTAGACCTTAATCACCGCAATCAATAGTGCTGTTCAAGCCTTGCGACTCTCCATATTATCGCCGTCATAAAGTCTATATCCCGTGGAGCGTCCCATGCCTGTCAAAGCCCTGTTCAAGCCTTTTCACCTAGGCGCTCTCGAGTTGCCGACCCGCGTCGTCATGGCGCCGATGACCCGCTCGTTTTCGCCGGGCGGCGTGCCCAACTCCAAAGTGATCGAGTACTACCGTCGTCGCGCCGCCGCCGGGGTTGGGCTGATCATCACCGAAGGCACCACCGTCGGTCACAAGGCCTCCAATGGCTACCCGAACGTGCCGCACTTCTATGGTGAAGCGGCATTGGCCGGCTGGAAGAAAGTCGTCGACGCGGTGCATGCCGAGGGCGGCAAGATCGTTCCGCAACTGTGGCATGTGGGCAGCGTGCGCCGCATCGGCACCGAGCCGGACGCCAGCGTGCCGGGTTACGGTCCGTCAGAAAAATTGAAGGACGGTCAGGTCGTGGTTCACGGCATGACCAAGGAAGATATCCAGGACGTGATTGCCGCATTCGCCCAAGCCGCCAAAGACGCTCAGAGCATCGGCATGGACGGCGTGGAAATCCACGGTGCCCACGGTTATCTGGTGGACCAGTTCTTCTGGGAAGGTAGCAACCAGCGCACTGACGAATATGGTGGCAGCCTGGCCAATCGTTCGCGCTTCGCCATCGAACTGATTCAGGCGGTGCGTGCCGCGGTCGGTGAGGGTTTCCCGATCATCTTCCGTTTCTCCCAGTGGAAGCAGCAGGACTACACCGCGCGGTTGGTGCAAACCCCGGAAGCCTTGGGTGAATTCCTCAAGCCATTGTCCGACGCTGGCGTGGACATTTTCCACTGCTCGACGCGACGTTTCTGGGAGCCGGAGTTTGACGGTTCCGAACTCAACCTGGCGGGCTGGACCCGCAAGCTCACCGGCAAGCCAACCATCACCGTCGGCAGCGTCGGCCTGGACGGCGAGTTCCTGCAATTCATGGTCAACACCGACAAGATCGCCCAACCGGCCAGCCTGGAAAAACTGCTGGAGCGCTTGAACAACGATGAGTTCGATCTGGTGGCCGTGGGTCGTGCATTGCTGGTGGACCCGGACTGGGCGCAGAAAGTGCGGGACGGTCGTGAGGAAGACATCCTGCCGTTTAGCCGTGAGGCTTTGATGACGCTGGTTTAATGTGGCGAGGGGGCTTGCCCCCGTTGGGCCGCGAAGCGGCCCTGAAATCTCAAAATATGTTTCATCAGGCACACGGTGTGCGCTGGTTTTACAACTGCTTCGCAGCCGAACGGGGGCAAGCCCCCTCGCCACGAGGATCGTGACAAGCCCCGCGCAACTGCCCTTCGAACTGCTCGATAATCGCCGCCCACCCCTGACGACTCGCATGCTGGCGCGCATTAAGACGCACGCAGCGCAAGGTTTCGCGCTCCTCCAGCAGCCAGCGTGCCGCATCGCAGAACGCCTCTTCATCCCCGGGCATGGCCAGTACGCCGTTGTGGCCATGGCGAATATGCTGCGCCGCCGCAGCCTGGTCATACGCCACCACCCCCAGCCCCGAGGCCAATGCCTCAAGCACCACATTGCCGAAGGTTTCGGTCAGGCTTGGAAACAGAAACACATCCCCCGACGCATAGTGACTGGCCAAGGCTTCGCCGCGTTGTGATCCGCAGAAAATCGCCTCGGGCAATTCTTTCTCCAGCATCGATCGTTGCGGACCGTCTCCGACCACAATCAATTTCATTTTTCGCTGTGGATAAGTCATTTTCAGCGTGTCGAAACTGCGCTTGAGCAAGCCAAGATTCTTCTCCTGGGCCAGGCGTCCTACGTGGATGAAGGCAATATCATCCTCGGCCAGTCCCCATTGCTCGCGCAGCGGCTTCAGTCGTTTGGCCGGATGAAACAACTGGCTGTCGACGCCTCGAGAGAGCAGCGCCAGGCGCTCGAAACTGCGGCGTTCCAGTTCCAGTCGCTGGCTGGCGCTGGGCACCAGGGTCAGGGTGGAGCGATTGTGAAACCAGCGCAGGTAGTGAGTCAGCAAACGCGTCAGCAGCCCGAGGCCGTACTGGCTTGAGTACTGTTGAAAATTGGTATGAAAGCCGCTGACCACCGAAATCCCCAAGCGCCGTGCCGCGCGCAACGCCGACAACCCCAGCGGTCCTTCGGTGGCGATGTACAACACATCCGGACGATGACGTTTCCAGCGCCGCAGCAGCTTGTGCATCGACGACTGACCCCATTGCAGGCCGGGATAACCCGGCAGCGGCCAGCCTCGACACAATAGCAAGTCATCGTTGCTGCCCATGAGCGGGTCGCCACCCTGGCGTGGCCGCACCAACTCGACCTGATGCCCGCGCGCGCGCAAACCGTCGAACAAGCGACCAAGGGTATTGGCCACGCCGTTGATTTCCGGAGGGAAGGTTTCGGTGATCAGGGTGATATGCAGAGTTGTCGTCATGACCTCAGTGTCGGCTGAGGCCATGTCGTCATTGTGACGGTGGGATGATGGATTTGTGACGCGATTAACGGCGTTCTGCCACCAGATTCTCCGCGCCACGCTCACGCACCCAAAAAAGCGTTGCACCGGCCACTGCCGCCGGCATCATCAGAATGTTGACCACCGGAATCAGCAACACCAGATACACGCTGCCGCCGAAGCCGAGGCTCTGCCAGCGCTTCTGCCGCAGCCAGGCGAGCATTTCGTTCCAGCCGAGTTTGTGGTTATCCGCCGGGTAGTCGATGTACTGGATCGCCATCATCCACACCCCGAACAGTAGCCACAGCGGCGCGGCGATGATGTTGACCACCGGGATGAACGACAGGATGAACAGCCCGATGGCTCTGGGCAGGAAGTAGCCGAGTTTGCGCATTTCCCGGGACAGGGTGCGCGGGATCATGGCGATCAGTTCGCCCCAGCTGAAGGCCGGGAAGTCGTCGGTGCCGCGCACCACCACTTCGACTTTCTCCGCCAGGAAGCCATTGAATGGCGCGGCGATGACGTTGGCCAGCATGGTGAAGGTGAAGAACACCATCAACACCACCAACACGACGAATATCGGCCAGAGGATGTAGCTGAGAAAGCTCAGCCAATCGGGCAGGGATGGCATCAGCGTATCGACCCACATACTGAACTGATGGCCGGCCAGATAGATCAATCCGACGAACAGCACCAGGTTGATCGCCAGCGGCAACAACACGAACAAGCGCAGGCTTGGGCTCAGGACCAGCTTGAGGCCCTCGCGCAGGTATTGCGGGCCAGACAGAACGGGGGCGGGCATAACGTGCTCCGAGCAAAGGGTAAACGCGCCGACCTTACCGGCTTTGCCTGACAGGCGAAAGTGCGGTAGCGGCATCGACATTAACTGTAACAAAGGCGTCTATAAATTCACTGCAACGGGATAGAGACCGCCTATGAGCTGGATTGTTAAACCGTATTTCCTTAATCTTCGCCCCCTCGATACGCTGCACCCATTCTTTTACAGGACTGTCGAGCCCAAGCCTTCCCCAAGTGCTTTCAACGGTCCTTTTTTATTCCCGCCGGCAATCCGGCGTTCCGCGCCCAGTGTTTCGGGCCCGGTCAACAGGAGCAGGTCATGTCTGAAGTTCGTCATTCGCGAGTGATTATTCTCGGTTCCGGCCCTGCCGGTTACAGCGCCGCGGTCTATGCCGCCCGTGCCAACCTCAAGCCACTGCTGATCACTGGCATGCAGGCTGGCGGCCAGCTGACCACCACCACCGAAGTCGACAACTGGCCGGGTGACGTCCACGGCCTGACCGGCCCGGCGCTGATGGAACGGATGAAAGAGCACGCCGAGCGCTTTGAAACCGAGATCGTGTTCGATCACATCAATGCCGTGGACTTCGCCGCCAAGCCGTACACCCTGATTGGCGACAGCGCGACTTACACCTGCGACGCACTGATCATCGCCACCGGCGCCAGCGCCCGCTACCTGGGTCTGCCGTCGGAAGAAGCGTTCATGGGCAAAGGCGTTTCGGCCTGCGCAACCTGCGACGGTTTCTTCTATCGCAACAAGCCAGTGGCTGTGGTCGGTGGCGGTAATACGGCTGTGGAAGAAGCCCTGTACCTGGCCAACATCGCCAGCACCGTCACCTTGATCCACCGTCGCGAAACGTTCCGCGCCGAGAAGATCCTGATCGACAAGCTGAATGCCCGGGTTGCCGAAGGCAAGATCGTCCTGAAGCTGAACTCGACTCTGGACGAAGTGCTGGGCGACAACATGGGCGTGACCGGTGCTCGCCTGAAGAACAACGACGGCAGCTTCGACGAGCTGAAAGTCGACGGCGTGTTCATCGCCATCGGCCACACCCCGAATACTTCGTTGTTCGAAGGCCAGTTGACGTTGAAAGACGGCTACCTGGTTGTGCAGGGCGGCCGTGACGGCAACGCCACTGCGACCAACCTCGAAGGCATCTTCGCCGCCGGTGACGTGGCTGACCACGTTTACCGTCAAGCCATCACCTCGGCCGGCGCCGGTTGCATGGCGGCACTGGATGCCGAGCGCTACCTCGACGATCTGCAGAACGCTTGATTCTGATTCTGTAGAAAGCAAAAAACCGGCTTCGGCCGGTTTTTTTATGGGGGCGCAAACGCTCGATCAACAGTGTGGGAGCGAGCCTGCTCACGATAGCAGTGGGTCAGTCGATATCAATGTTGAATAAATCGCTATCGCGAGCAGGCTCGCTCCCACAGGTTATGCGTTGGCCGAAGTCGATTGCGATCAACTGCGAAACCGTTCCTGAACAAAGTCCATGACCTTCAACGACTGATAAATCGCATTGGCCGCAACCCGCCCGAACGGTCCACCATTCCAATCCAGCAGGTACGGCTTGAACAACTGATACCGCGCACTTTCCCCGCACACGGCTTCGGCGATGACCCTGCCGCCAATCGAGCCGGTATTCAGGCCATGGCCGCCAAACGAGGTACAGGCCCAGACGCCCGGTTCCAACAGCCCCAGGTTAGGCATTTTGTTGGTGGAATAGCCCATCAGGCCCGACCAGGCCAATTCGATTTTTACCGGCGCCAGTTGTGGATACACCGAGACCATGTCCGCCTTGAGCATGTCCGCCAAGGCTTTTTCGTTCTGTTCGTTGCGGGTGGTGATGCGTCCGCCCCAGAGCAGGCGGTCGCCTTCGACCACGCGGTAATAGTCCGAGGCGCGGCGGTCGTCGGAGAAGGCGGCGCCGGAGTCGAGGACGTTTTTGATCGAGTCGCCCAGGTGTTCGGTCAGTACCACGTAGGTGGCGATGGGCAGGTAGGCGCGGCTGAGTTTCTGCAATTCCGGGCCGCCGTAACCGCCGGCGCAGAACACCAGGTCCTGGCAACGCACGGAGCCGTGAGCAGTCTGGACAATTTTATCGGTGCCCTCGCGATGCCAGGCCAGCATTTTTGAGTGTTCGAAAATCTGCCCTCCAGCCGCTTCGATGGCGAGGGCCAGGCCCAGGCAATAATTCAGCGGATGAAAGTGCAAGGCGTTCGGGTCCTCGATGCCCTGGAAATAGCGCAGGGTGTGGGCCCGTTCGCGAACCTGGGTGGTGTCGAGGTAGTTGAGTTCATAGCCGAAGTCACGACGCATGGTGTCGATGTGGTTTTTCACGCCAGCGCTGTCGTCGTAACGCTTGACCCGAATCGTGCCGGCGGACGGATCGCAGCCGGTCAGAGCCAGTTCGGCGATGTTGTGGCGCACTATTTCCACGCCTTCGACGGACATTTGAAACAGCGCCTTGGCCTGTTCCAGTCCGAGTTTTTTGCGGATCGCTCCCGACCCTTCAGCCCAACCTGGCGAGACCACGCCGCCATTGCGGCCAGACGCGCCCCAAGCGACTTGATGGGCTTCGAGGATGACCACGTGTTTCCCGCACCGGGTCAGTTCCAGGGCGGCGGTAAGGCCCGCGATCCCGGCGCCGATGATGCAGACGTCGCAGGTTTCGTGGGTATTCAGTTCGGACCTGGCCGCGCGGGGCAACGAGGTTTGGGAGTACCAGGTGGTGGGGAAGGCCATGCTGAATCCTTGACTAGTTACCGGTCAATGAAGCGAACGCCTGGACATTGTGGGAGCGGGCTTGCTCGCGAAAGCGGCTTAACATTCAACATTAAGGGTCGACTGTCACTACGCTTTCGCGAGCAAGCCCGCTCCCACAGGACGGCGGTGGTTACTTAACCGTCGAGTAGTCCACGCCGTACCACTTGGTCGACAGCTTGGTCAGCGTGCCGTCCTTGTGCATCGCACCGATGATTTCACTGAGTTTGGCTTTCAACTCCGGGTCTCCCTTGTCGGTGGCGACGGCCAGTGGTTCGTAGAACACCACGCCGTTATCGATGGCCCGTAGCGGGTAATTTTTCTTGATGGCAGCTTCTAGCGTGCTGCGCTGAGTGAGGATGCCGTCGAGACGAACGCCATCGCCCAGGCGCAGGTCATCCAGCGGTCCGAGGGAACCGGCATAGGTCTTCATTTTCTTGGTCTGTACGTCGTACGCGACGGGCGGCATGTCCGTCGCTTCGATGGCCAGCGCCTGGTTCAGGTAATCCTCGGAAGTGGTGCCGCCTTCGACCCCGATCGTCTTGCCATTGAGAGCTTTGTGGTCGGTGAGTGTGGATTTGTTGTGAACCGCAAACACGTAGGGCACGTAGTAATAGGTCGCCGGAAAGTCGAGGATCCGTGCGCGACTTTTGGTGGCGGTCATCGAGCCCACGGACATGTCCCAGCGCCCGTTCCACTTGCCGGCGGTGATCACGTCCCAGTCGGGGGTGATGAACTTGACCGCGACGCCGAGACGCTTGGCGATCTCCTTGGAAACGTCGATGTCAAACCCGTCGATTTCATTCTTGTCGTTGATAAAACCCTGGGGTGGCCAGGTCGCAGAAGTGGCGACGGTCATAGTTTTGCTGCTTTGGATTTTGTCCAGTACGGCTCCGGCGTTGGCGGCGCCGACAAACAACAGAGACAGGGTGGCGGCGAGGGTTAGTACGTGTTTTTTACTGAGCATGTTCATCTCCACTTCTCGTTATTGTTATGCGGGGTAAAGCAGTTCTCAGTGACCGATGATTTGCGACAGGAATTGCTGCGCGCGTTCGGTCTGCGGGTTGTTGAAAAATTCGGCAGGGGTGGCTTGTTCGATGACCTGGCCCTGGTCCATGAACAGCACGCGATCGGCGACCTTGCTGGCAAAACCCATTTCATGGGTCACGCAAATCATGGTCATGCCGTCGGTGGCCAACTCGCCCATCACGTCCAGCACTTCGTGGACCATTTCCGGGTCCAGGGCCGAGGTTGGCTCGTCGAACAGCATGACTTTGGGGTTCATGCACAGCGCTCGTGCAATCGCCACTCGCTGCTGCTGACCGCCGGACAGTTGCGACGGGTACTTGTGTGCATGCTCGGCAATTCGCACTCGCTCCAGATAAACCTGAGCGCGCTTTTTCGCCTCGGCGGACGACACACCTTGCACCAGTTGCGGGGCCAGGGTCAGGTTGTCCATCACGCTCAAATGCGGGAACAGGTTGAAGCTCTGGAACACCATGCCGATCTCCCGGCGTACGGCGCTGACACTGTCTGCCTCACTGGTGAGGGTGATGCCGTTGACTTGAATGTGGCCTTTCTGAAAATTCTCCAGATGGTTGATGCAGCGAATCATCGTCGACTTGCCCGAGCCCGACGGCCCGCATACCACCAGAATTTCACCCGTGGCGACATTCAGATCGACATCGCGCAAGGCGTGAAAATTGCCGTACCACTTGTTCAGGCCAGAGATGGAAATCATTGAGGGGCTGGTCTTCACAGCAGGTGCCCGGTCGAGTTGCTCAGCGGTATTGGTTCGAGTCATCACGCATCAACCCCTTGCAATGGATCGGTTGACCCGTTTTTCGATTCGCGCCTGCACCCGTTCGAGGATGAACGACAGGGCCCAGTAGATCATCGCGGCGGTGATCAGCATTTCCAGGTGGCGGAAATCCGCGCGCCCCTGAGTCTTGGCCAGGTACATCAGTTCCCAGACGCCGATCACCGACACCAGCGAACTGTCCTTGAGCATGGCGATGAACTGGTTGCCGGTGGGCGGGATAATCACCCGCAAGGCTTGCGGCATGATCACCCGGCTCAGGGTTTTGAACGGGTTGATGCCCAGCGCCCGTGAAGCTTCCCACTGACCCACCGGAATACTCTGGATGCCCGCACGGAAAATCTCCGTCATGTAGGCGCCGTAGCACAGCGACAACGCCAGGATGCCGGCCGGTACTGCATCGACCACATAGCCCAGCTGCGGCAGCCCAAGGTAAATCAGGTAGATCTGGATCAGCAGCGGAACACCGCGGAAGAACGAGGTGTAGAACGAGGCGATGGCATTGGCCAGGCCGTTGTTCGACAGCTTGGCCACGGCACCGATCAACGCCAGCACGAAGGCAATCACAATCGCGATGGCGGAGATGTACAGCGTGGTGGCAGCGCCCTGGATGATCAGGAAACCGATCTTGTCGAGAATGAAGCTGTAGGAAAGGTCGAAGGTGTCGAAGAATGCCAGGAACAGGATCAGCAATTCGATCCAGACCACGGTGGTCTGCACCTTGAACTTCAAGCGCCCGAGGACGTGGAAGTTCAGCGTACCCAGCGCGGCAATAGCCAAGCCAATGGCGATGTTGCGAGCGGTCAGGCCGTCCGGGGCGTTGCCCAACAGCGGATGCAGGAAATGACTGAGGGCGCTGTTACCCAGGTTCATCAGGTAGGAACCGAGGAACAGGACTACGGCTACGCCAAGCAGGAATTGAGGATCATTGGACTTTTTCTTATAAATTATATTGTCGTGATACATGACTGCCTCAGGGCTTGTAGGTGGTGGTGATCTCGCTTGGTAAAAGGGGTCTTTGGTCAGTATTGCGGCGCAAAATCGGGGACTGCAAGCGAACATAATTCGCTACGTCAGTCCCGGATCGCAGTTTGCTGTTCAGGAAAGCTTTGCCAGGCATGCCTCAAGGATATCCAGCCCTTCCTCCAGCACGGCGGTCTCCGTGGTCAATGGCGCCAGTAGACGAATGATGTGGCGCGACTTGCCGCTGGGCATCAGCAGCAAGCCCGAGTCGCGCGCCAGTGCCAGCAGCTGTGTCAGTTGCGCCGAGGCCGGTGTGCCGTCGGCATTGATCAGCTCGATGCCGCGCATGGCACCTACGCCGGTCAAGCGGCCCAGATACGGTGACAGTTCGCGGGCGCGCCAGGATTCGTAGCGGCTGACAATCGCTTCTTCCTGTTGCGCACCCCAGCCGTGCAGATGCGCGTCAGTCATTTCGTCCAGGGTCGCCAACGCGGCGGCGCAGGCGATGGGGTTGCCCGAATAGGTGCCGCCCAATCCGCCCTTGGGCAAGTTATCGAGCAGTGACTTGCGCCCGACAACCGCCCCCAGCGGTACACCGCCGGCAATGCTTTTGCCCAGCAGGATCAGGTCCGGTTCAATGCCCAATCGCGAGAACGCAAACCGCTGGCCGGTACGGCCGAAGCCGGACTGGATTTCATCGGCGATCAGCAGGATGCCTTTGTCATCACAGAAACGTCGCAGCGTCTGGGCGAACTCCACGTCCATCGCCAGGAAGCCCGCTTCGCCCTGCACCGGCTCGACGATAAAACAGGCCACGTCATCAACGTCGATCTCAACGCTGAACAGCCGCTCCATGGCCTTCAGGGCCTCGACGCAGGTCACGTCATTGTCTTTGCTGGGGAAGGGCAGATGGAACACCGGCCCCGGTAGCACACCGACTTTCTGCTTGTACGGCGCGACTTTGCCGTTGAGGTTCAGGGTGGCGAGTGTGCGACCGTGGAAGGCGCCGTCGAAGGCGATGACTGCCGTGCGCCCGGTGGCGCCACGGACGATCTTCAGGGCGTTTTCCGCCGCTTCCGCACCGCTGTTGGTGAGCATGCCGCTGACCGGGTAATCCACCGGAATAAACGCCGTCAGGCGATCCATGAGTTCGAGGTAAGGCACATGGGGGGCAGCGTTGAACGCGTAGTGGGTCAGGCGGGTGGCCTGTTCGCGAATGGCCTCGACGATGCGTGGATGGCAATGGCCGAGGTTCAGCACGCCGATACCACCGACAAAATCGATGTAGCGTTTGCCGTCGGAGTCCCAGACCTCGGCGTTTTTACCGTGGCTGAGCGTGACGGGGTGAACGATGTTGATTGACCGACTGATGTTTTCGCTGCTCATGGATACCGGACTCAGAAGAAGGGATGCTTCTTTTTATCTAAGCCGCGAGCAGCGGTGCCCGGCAAACGAAATAAAGTTGCCGGGTCAATATTAAAAGTCGGGATGTGGTTTCGGGATTGAAATATCAAAGATCAAAAGATCGCAGGCTTCGCCAGCTCCTACTGAAGAATGCGATCGACGTAGGAGCTGCCGCAGGCTGCGATCTTTTGATTTTGATCTTCGCTAATCAGCGGCGAGTCAGCGGCGGCTGAGTGAACTTCACACCGGCCAGACCATGGGCAATCAACGCGCGGATATTGCCGTGATCGCTGCCTTCAGGCGTGGCCACCACCGAGCGGTAATGCTCGCCAAACGCCAACAGCGCTTCCTCATCGCTCAGACCTTCCAGCAATGCCAGACCCAGGGTCTTGCACGAACCTTCGTTCTGCCCGGCGGCGTTTTCCACACCGCCGTTATTGAAAGCCTGGGGCTGATAGTCGTAACCGGCGGCGATGAACGCCAAGGTATCGGCGAAAGCGTGTTCGCCGCTCTTGAGGCTGGCGCGCAGGGTGTTCAAATCACTCATTGGGTTTTCCTTTGGCGAACGCCGCTTGCTGGTCGGCGCTGGCTTCTTTCTGGTATTGGGCTTTCCACTCGGCGTACGGCATGCCGTAAACCACTTCGCGGGCTTCGTCGAGGCTGACGTCGATCTGGCGTTCGTCGGCAGCGGCCTTGTACCACTTGGACAGGCAGTTGCGGCAGAAACCCGAGAGGTTCATCAGGTCGATGTTCTGCACGTCCTTGCGGCTGTCCAGGTGGGCAACCAGCCGGCGAAAGGTGGCGGCTTCAAGTTCCAGGCGTTGTTGATCGTTCATGATGGGCTCTGTGCAATCAAATCGTGGCGCGGATGATAAAAGCCTGGCGACCGATGCGCCAGACGCGGTCAACGGCTCGCGGCCAGGGTAATCGATACCGACTCGGCGAAGCGCAAGGCATGGGGCTTGTCGACTTCGACTTCGGCGTACAGTACCGACTCGTTGACCATGATCAGGTCCAGCAATTCCTGAGTCAGGCGCTCGAGCAAGGCAAAGCGATTGCCCTCCACGTGGGCGATGATCGCCTTGGTGATGGTGCGATAATTCAACGCGTGATCGATATCGTTGTCACGCACTGCATCCTGGGCGGCGTACAGAATGGTCAGGTTGATCAGCACATCCTGCTTGTTGAGGATCTCGTCCTCGTTGATGCCGATGAAAGTTCGCAAACACAGGTCCTTGACCCGGATGCGTGCCATTCCTGGTTGAAGTTGTGGCATTGCTACTTGCTCCGTCCAATCAATTGCAGGAACTCCTGGCGGGTATTACTCGACTCGCGGAAGGCGCCGAGCATCACCGAGGTGTTCATGGTCGAATTCTGTTTTTCGACGCCGCGCATCATCATGCACATGTGCTGGGCTTCGATGACCACCGCGACACCGGCGGCGTCGGTCACTTGCTGCACTGCGTCGGCGATTTGCCGGGTGAGGTTTTCCTGGATTTGCAGTCGGCGGGCGAACATATCCACAAGCCGCGCAATCTTCGACAGGCCCAGCACCTTGCCCGTTGGAATATAAGCCACATGAGCCTTGCCGATGAAGGGCAGCATGTGATGTTCACAGAGCGAGTACAGCTCGATGTTGTCGACGATGATCATTTCATCGTTGTCTGAGGCAAACAGCGCGCCGTTGACGATTTCTTCGACACTTTGTTCGTAACCATGACACAGGTATTGCATCGCCTTGGCGGCGCGAACCGGGGTGTCTTGCAGTCCTTCGCGGTCGGGATTTTCACCGAGGCCGATCAGGATCTCGCGATAGCTCTGTGACAGGGTGTTCTGAGGCAGGAATAACGTCATGGGACATCCTCGCGGGAGCGGCTTATTTGACGTGCCGTCCGCCGTTGACGGTCAGGGTCGTGCCGGTGACATAAGGGTTGTCGAGCAAATAGCGCAGGCTCTGGTAGATCACTTCGCTGCCGGGCTCAATGCCCAGTGCCGATTTGGCCAGAACCCTGGCGCGGTACGCCGCGTCGTCGTCGGGATTGAACAGTAGCAGGGCTGGCGCGATACCGTTGACCTTGATGCCGGGCGCGTATTTCGCGGCAAAGGACAGGGTCAGGCTGTCGAGCCCGGCTTTGCTGGCGCAGTAACCGATGTGCTTGCTGCTGCCCCTGCGGGTCACATCATCGCTGATGTGCACTATGTCGGCGGGGCTCGAGCGTTTGAGCAAATCGGCACAGTGCAGGTTGATCAGGTAAGGCGCCAGCATGTGCACGTTGAACATGCGGGTGAAGGCCGCGGCTTCGGAGCCTGGGGTTTCTACCTGCCATTCAGAAGCGTTATGGACGATCGCCCGCAAACTGTCGGTGTGGTTTTTCAGTTCGCCGATGAACGCAAGGATACTGGCCTCGCTGGAAAAGTCCGCAAACACCGCGGTCGCCCCCAGATCAAGCAGGGTTTGCACCCCCGGGCGTTCGCTGCGGTAGCTGAAAATGACCGGATGGCCGTCTTCGAGCAAACGCTGCGCACAGTGCAGGCCGACACGCTGGCCGGCACCGGTGATGAGGATTGGGGCTGCGGTAGAGGTCATGAACGGCTCGCGTCGCGGTAAGAGCAAAACTATACCAGCGACGGGAGTTGTTCACCTACGTCCTGCAAGGGTTACTGATTTTGGGGGTTGTGTTCGGCGGGCAACGGACGCGCAGATGGGGTGTGCAACCACCCGGTCAGCAGACGCGTCGACAGCGGAATGAAGAAATACACCATCAATGGCGTCAGGCACAGGGTGCTGACAAACACGCGGGTCAGCAAACTCGTTTCAACCAATAGCGGCCCGATGACAAAGTTGAACAGCAGGGACACCGGAAAGAACGCCAGCCAGATAGCCACGGCCTGTTTCCAGCGTGGGGGGCGTTGACCGACCGCACCGAACCAGCCATCGATGCCACTGACCCGATGCTCCGAAGGGTGGGCAAACAGATCACTGCCACGTCCCAGCCAGGCAGTGCGCGACGCGGAATGCTCCCAGGCGTGCATGGTCTGCTCGTCGGCGAAGCGGAAGATAATCTGGAATTCGTCATCGTCGGGCGGCGGAGCGAGCACGCCAGAGCCGAGGTAACCGGGGAAGTCGGTGGCCAGTTGTTCGCCTTCGCGCAGCCAGGCCATCAGGTCCTGATAACGCCCATCGGCGACGCGACGCGCCACCATCAGCGTGACGGGGGAGGTAGACATTTTGTATCTCCGTATTACAAACGCGTCGCTCCGGATAGGAGCTTCGCTGGACACAACGCCGGGGTAGTGGGCTGCATCCGGGAACAAGCAAGGATTATTCCTGATTCTGCGGATAACGTTAGTGACCTCGTCGGATATCAACGCCTTGAATGCTAGCGGCGTAGGAGCGTTAAATGTATCCAGATTTTGTACATGGACGTAAATCCCAAGATGGCTGTGCTGACCGACATTGCACCTGGCTTGCCCCCCAATACCTCGCTGATGCGAGAAGAGCTGTTTCCTATTCGTGAGGTCGCGCGCCTGACCGGGGTCAATCCCGTCACGCTACGAGCATGGGAGCGGCGGTATGGTTTGATACAACCTACGCGCACCGAAAGCGGGCACCGTTTGTATTCGATGAGCGATATCGAGCGTGTTCGCAGCATCCTCGGCTGGATAGAACGCGGTGTCGCGGTCAGCAAGGTCGGCAAGATACTGGCCAAGACTGAACCGCTCAAGGTGCTGGCGCAGGTCATTCCCAACGAACTCGTTCAAGCCGACTACGGCCAATGGCAGCAGCGGGTCAAGGCAGCGGTGAGTGCTTTTGACGAAGTTCAACTGGAGCAAGTCTACGGTCAGATTTTTTCCAGTTACCCACTGACCGTGGTGTTTCAGGAGATTCTGATTCCGGTCTGGAAGCTATTGCTACAACGCCATGAAGCGTTCGGTCAGACCAGCGAGTGGCTTTTCCTGGATGGTTTTCTGCGAGCTCGAGTGTTGCAGCGGCTGCTGCTGGTGCGTGTTATGCAACCGCGACGAGTGATTGTCTGTGCCTTGGCCGACCAATGTCGTGAACTCGAAGTGCTGCTCACTGCGCTGTATCTGAGCAGTGTCGATTCGACTATTCAGTTGTTGGCGATCGGTCAGCCCTTCGACGAGCTGATCCTGGTCTGTGAGAAAATCAAGCCCAAGGCACTGGTGCTGGTTTCCAGTCACGCGCCGGCCGGCGAATTGCCTCGACGTTTGAAACGCTTGGCCATGAGCCTGGATTGTCAGGTGTTGCTGGCCGGGGATGCATCGGACCTGGCACAGGAGAGACTGGCCGGATCATCGATCGGTTGTCTGGGAAACGAGGGAGGGGTGATGCGCCAGCGTCTGAAGCAGTTCCTGGCGGGAAACCTGGATACCTGAGATTCAGATATGCAGTGCAGGATGAGTCAGACGATGTTGCTGAAGGATGTACTGACGCAGACGTTCGGTTTCGTCCGTGTCGCTCTGGCTCAATTCATAGGCGTAGAAACCCTGCTCGGTTTCACGCTCGAAGGTGCCGCGCAACGCAATCCGCTCATAACCTGACGGGCTGAACCACAACGCGAAGTGTTTTGGCGCCTTGGTCTTGTTGCGAACCTCCAGCAATACCCCTTTGAACGATATTTCGTGCACCCACATCGTGCCGGGTTGCCCCTTGGCATTTTCCAGCGCCACCGGTTCTTCGAGCGCCAGGCGCCATGGCCGAATCATCGGCCCGTCTTCATAGATACTGGGGACGCCGAGGCGTAGATGCATTGCGTGAAACTCATCTTCCACCAGGTGCAGCGGGAAGGTTATTTGCTGATTTTCGAAATTGGCCTGGATGGTGACTTGCTCATGAGCGGCCAAGCGTGTGAGCAAGTCACGAATCTGCGAACCTCCGTTGACGAGCAGACTCGACGTCGCATCCCGCACATTGAGTTGCGGGTTGTGTTGCATGTTCTGGATAAAATCCAGCTCATCCTGGGTCAGGAGTGCGTCGCGCTGCATGATTTGCTCGAAAGAAATAATTACAAAGTCATCGGTGATTGTAGTAAATGACCACTAATTCGCAGATTGGTTTGAGCCGTTCGTCGTTTTGAGTGCGGCAATTTCCGCTTGTGCCTCGGCCAACTGCGCTTCCAGCTGCGCGACTCGCTGCTGCGTCTTGACCTGAACCGTGACGTCTTTCTGTACCCCGACGAAATAGGTCTGTCCGTCGTGCGGGTTTTTTACCGTGGAAAGCGACAGTTCGTTCCAGAACGGGGTGCCGTCCTTGCGGTAATTCCTGAGGATTTCCCGGCAGGAGCCGCCGCTGTCCAACGCCTGCCGAATCAAGGCAAGGGCTGCCTGATCCCGGTCTCCTGCCTGCAAAAAACGGCAATCCTGATAGAGGATTTCTTCGCTGGTATAACCCGTCAGGCGTTCGAATGCCGGGTTTACGTAAATCAGGATGTTGTCCTGCTCGCCTTCCTTTTCGGCAATCACAATGCCGTCGTTGGAAGCGTCGATCGCCATTTGCAGCAGAGAGGCGTTGATCATCGCAGAGTCCTTTGCGTATTGATTGATACGCTGCATTCTAAAAGATCAATGAGGGCGGTGCTGTTAATATCTCCTACTTTTATTTAGATTCAGGATCAGATTGATGAAAGTCGCCATCCTTTCCGGCTCGGTGTACGGCACGGCTGAAGAAGTCGCCCGCCACGCAGCAAGCATTTTGAACGCCGCCGGTTTTGAAACCTGGCACAACCCGCGCGCGACACTCGCCGATGTTCAGGCGTTTGGCCCCGAAGCATTTCTGGCGGTGACCTCGACCACCGGCATGGGCGAGTTGCCGGACAATCTGCAGCCGTTGTATTTCGCCATCCGCGATCAATTGCCCGCCGCCTGGCGTGGCTTGCCGGGTGCGGTGATCGGTTTGGGCGACTCCAGTTATGGCGATACGTTCTGCGGCGGCGGTGAGCAAATGCGTGAATTGTTTGGCGAACTGGGCGTGCACGAAGTCCTGCCGATGCTGCGCCTGGACGCCAGCGAAACCGTGACGCCGGAAACCGACGCCGAGCCTTGGCTGGCGGAACTGGTCAACGTTTTGCGGAGCTGACCGGCCGCTCGCGCCTTTATTGGCGGCGATGCTTTGACATGGATCCAGACTCACCCGCGCACTGACTCGCTCGGCCATCAAGCTGGCTGCCAATGCAACTACACGAAGTCCGGGGGCTGACTAGACTGCTGTAACGCAGCAAAAAACAATAAAAACCCAGAAAAATAAAAAAGAGAATCCTTGCCGTGAGCGTAGCCCCCGTCCAATCGCCACACAGCATCAAAGACAAAGTCAGTGCCGCCGAATGGCAGACCCGCATCGATCTGGCCGCCTGTTATCGCCTGGTCGCCTTGCACGGCTGGGACGATCTCATTTTCACGCATATTTCCGCCAAGGTGCCGGGCACTGAAGACTTTCTGATCAATCCGTTTGGGCTGATGTTCCATGAAATGACTGCGTCGAGCCTGGTCAAGGTCGATCAGGCCGGCAACAAGTTGATGGACAGCCCTTACGAGATCAACCCGGCGGGATACACCATCCACAGCGCCGTGCATGAAGTCCGTCATGACGTCGCGTGTGTACTGCACACCCACACCGCGGCGGGGGTGGCGGTATCGGCACAGACGCAGGGCATCTTGCCGATCAGTCAGCAGTCCTTGTTCGTCCTTTCCAGCCTGGCTTATCACGCCTATGAAGGTGTTGCGCTGAACCATGAAGAAAAGGCGCGGCTGCAAGCCGATCTTGGCGAAAACAATTTCCTGATGCTGCACAACCACGGTCTGCTGACCTGTGGCGGCACCATCGCCGACACGTTCCTGATGATGTTTACCTTTCAGCGCGCCTGCGAGATTCAAGTGCTGGCGCAGAACGGTGGCGCTGAGCTGATCGCCATCGAACCGCAGATTCTGGCGGGCGCCAAGGCGATGATCGCCGGTGTCACCAAAAGTGCTCAAGGGATGGGCGGCGCGCTGGCCTGGCCGGCGCTGCTGCGCAAACTCGATAAACAAGACCCGGGTTATAAACTCTAAATGGCCCTCGCCGAGATTCCACTGTGTGTCTGGCGCAAACGCGGCCAGACGTTCGTATTCCGCGCTCAGACCCTGCGCTATTGGACCGCTGGGCAGGGCGAGCCGCTGTTGCTGATCCATGGCTTTCCGACCGCCAGCTGGGACTGGCATTACCTGTGGCAGCCGCTGGCGCAGCGCTATCGGGTGATTGCCTGCGACATGCTCGGCTTCGGCGATTCGGCCAAACCGGTGAACCACGGCTACAGCCTGCTGGAACAGGCCGATCTGCAACAGGCCTTACTGGCGCATTTGAACGTTGAACAACCCGTTCACGTGTTGGCACACGATTATGGCGACAGCGTGGCCCAGGAACTGCTGGCCCGGCACTATGAAACGCGCGCTGATATTGCCAGTTGCGTGTTTCTCAATGGCGGGCTGTTTCCCGAAACCCATCGCCCGGTGTTGATGCAAAAACTCCTGCTCAGCCCCTTGGGCTGGATGATCGGGCGAGCCTTTACCCGAGACGCTCTGGTGAAGAGTTTCCAGCAGGTGTTCGGTCCGCAGACCCGGCCCACCGAAAGTGAACTGGATGATTTCTGGAGCTTGGTCGACAACAATCGCGGGCAACGGATCATGCACAAATTGATCAGTTACATCCCGCAGCGCCGTGTCCAGCGTGAGCGTTGGGTCAGCGCCATGCAGCGCGGCGAGGTGCCGCTACGGGTCATCGATGGCGAGGTCGATCCGGTGTCCGGCGCACATATGGTGGCGCGCTATCGGCAACTGATTCCCGACCCGGACACGGTCTTGCTGCCAGAGATTGGCCATTATCCGCAGATTGAAGCGCCGGTTCAGGTGCTCAAGCACTATCTGGAGTTTCGCGACCGGCTGGTTTCACCACCGCTCAAAGTGGCGTGTTCCTGATTATCCCGCTGCCTTATCGCGCACCATTCAGCCGCCCCCGTGTTTATTGTGACCGGCAGCCCCGTGGCTGACACTCGCACTCATTGTCCCTTGGCCTGCTGGAGTTCCCCATGAATGAGTCTGTGCGCTTCGAAGATAAAGTGGTGATCGTCACCGGTGCGGGCGGTGGCTTGGGGCGGGCGCACGCGCTGCTGTTCGCAAAGCAGGGCGCCAAAGTGCTGGTCAATGATCTCGGCGGTTCGGCTCAAGGCGAAGGCGCCAATGCATCGGCTGCCGATCGTGTGGTAGCGGAGATTCGTGAAGCGGGCGGTACCGCCGAGGCGAACCATGACTCCGTCACCGACGGTGACAAAATCGTCCAGAATGCCCTCGACACATTCGGTCGTGTCGATGTTGTGGTGAACAATGCCGGTATTCTGCGGGACAAGACCTTTCACAAAATGGACGACAGCGACTGGGACCTGGTTTACCGCGTCCACGTCGAGGGCGCCTACAAGGTCACCCGCGCTGCCTGGCCGCACATGCGTGAGCAAAACTACGGTCGTGTGATCTTCACCGCGTCGACTTCGGGCATCTACGGCAATTTCGGTCAGTCCAACTACGGCATGGCCAAACTCGGCCTCTACGGCCTGACCCGCACACTGGCCATCGAAGGCCGCAAGCACAACATCCTGGTCAACGCCATCGCCCCCACCGGCGGCACCCGCATGACCGAAGGCCTGATCCCGCCACAAGTGTTCGAACAACTCAAACCGGAACTGGTCAGCCCGCTGGTGGTGTACCTGGCCAGCGAACATTGCCAGGAAACGTCCGGGCTGTTCGAAGTGGGTGGCGGCTGGATGGGCAAGGTGCGCTGGGAGCGCAGCCTGGGCGCCGGGTTTGATCCGCGGGTGGGGTTTTCGCCGGAGGATGTGGCGGCGCATTGGCAGCAGATCTGTGATTTCGAAGGCGCGGCGCATCCGAAGGACAATATTGAAGCGCTGAAGGAAATGATGGAGAACTTGCAGAGGTATTCCATCTGATTGCGCCACATCTGGCGGGGCTTGCCTGAGCTCTGCCATCTCCTCTCGATGACTCCCTGCCTGAAAACCTTTCGCCCATAAAAAAGGCCGCTGCAAACGCAGCGGCCAAAGTAAGACGTTGGATCAAGGAGCAACAAATCAACGTCAGTGAACACGGGGCGATGAGTCGAAAAAATATGCTTCAAATCATCTGGATTCTGTCGCCAACGGGGTGGTCTATCAATCCCCGTCGCTTCGTGCTTTCAGGCCGTTTGCCGTGAAAGCCCGGCAAGAATAAGGGCTTGAGCGCAAAGGAAAAATAGCGATTCCAGACATGCACTGTTGCAGTCTGAGCAACAGTCTTTGGCTGAACCCTGTAGCAGCCTTCGGCATCTGCCACATGCCCGATTCAACCCGCGTCCCATGCGTTGCGCTGATAACCCTCCATCCAGCCCATCCATACCCCGCGCAAACCCCCGTCCTATGCGGGCATTCATCCTTTGGAGGTACAACGCGAATACCTCCTTGGTGCGCTTATCGCTCCCGGCGTGCGGCAGTAGGGTGAGGCCTTCTGTCACTCACCGGGGAAGACGCATGACAAAAACAACAATGCGCGCCATCTTCAAACCGCAAGCGCTGGCCGCTGCGGTGGCCTTGGGCTGCTGTGCTCAGGCGCAGGCTGTTTCATTCAACATCGGCGAAATCGAGGGGCAGTTCGATTCCTCGTTGTCGGTCGGCGCGAGCTGGGGCATGCGCGATGCCGACAAGTCACTGGTGGGCACCGTCAACGGCGGCACTGGCCAGTCTTCGACCGGTGATGACGGACGCCTGAACTTCAAGAAAGGCGAGACCTTCTCCAAGATCTTCAAAGGTATCCACGACCTCGAGTTGAAGTACGGCGACACGGGCGTGTTCGTTCGTGGCAAGTACTGGTACGACTTCGAGCTGAAGGATGAAGACCGCGAGTTCAAGCAGATCAGCGACAGCGGTCGCAAGGAAGGCGCCAAGTCTTCGGGCGCGCAGATCCTCGATGCATTCGTCTATCACAATTATTCGATTGCCGATCTGCCGGGCACCGTGCGCGCCGGCAAGCAGGTGGTCAGCTGGGGTGAAAGCACCTTCATCGGCAACTCGATCAACAGCATTAACCCGGTCGACGTTTCCGCGTTCCGTCGTCCTGGCGCCGAGATCAAGGAAGGCCTGATTCCGGTGAACATGTTGTTCGCCTCCCAGGGCCTGACCGATCAGCTCACGGTGGAAGGCTTCTACCAACTGGAGTGGGATCAGACGGTTCTCGACAACTGCGGCACCTTCTTTGGCGTCGACGTGGCGGCGGACGGCTGCAACAACGGCTACACCGTCGGCAGCCCGGCGATTGCCCCGTTGGCGCCGCTCGCGGCAGCCTTTGGCCAACCTATCCAGGTCAGCCGTGAAGGTGTGATCGTGCCCCGTGGCGGCGACCGCGATGCCCGGGATTCGGGGCAGTGGGGCACAGCCTTGCGCTGGCTCGGTGACGACACCGAATACGGCCTCTACTTCATGAATTACCACAGTCGCACACCGACCGTCGGCACCACCACCGCCGGGCTGTCGACACTGGCCAGGCTGCCGGGCATGATCAGCGCCGCCAACCGTCTGGCTCCGGGCAGCGGCTCGGGCCTGGCCCAAAGCGTGATGCTCGGGCGCGGTCAGTATTACCTCGAATACCCGGAAGACATTCGTCTGTACGGTGCGAGCTTCTCCACCACGTTGCCCACCGGCACTGCCTGGACCGGCGAAATCAGCTACCGGCCCAACGCTCCGGTGCAGGTCAACACCAACGACCTGACCCTGGCGTTGCTTAACCCGATCGCCGGCGGTGCCGCATCGCCTGTCGCGACCCGGCCAGGTGCCGACAACACCGGTTATCGCCGCAAGGAAGTGACTCAGGTCCAAAGCACTCTGACGCACTTCTTCGATCAAGTGCTGGGCGCCCAACGCCTGACCCTGGTCGGTGAAGCAGCGGTGGTACGAGTCGGTGGTCTGGAGTCGCGGAGCAAACTGCGTTATGGCCGGGATTCGGTCTACGGCCAGTACGGTTTCGGTGGCGATACCGACGGCTTCGTCACCTCGACTTCCTGGGGCTACCGCGCCCGGGCGATTCTCGACTACGCCAACGTGATCGGCGGGATCAATCTCAAACCCAACCTGTCCTGGTCCCATGACGTCGCCGGCTACGGTCCCAACGGGCTGTTCAACGAAGGCGCCAAGGCGGTCAGCGTCGGTGTCGATGCCGATTACCGCAACACCTATACCGCGAGCCTCAGTTACACCGACTTCTTCGGCGGTGACTACAACGTTCTGGAAGACCGTGACTTCCTGGCGCTGAGCTTCGGTGTGAACTTCTGATCTGGCTGAGAAGGATGATGTTAATGCGCAAGATGATTCTGCAATGCGGCGCCCTGGCCCTGAGCCTGCTGGCCGCTAACGTGATGGCGGCGGTCTCGCCGGAAGAAGCCAACAAGCTTGGCACCACACTCACGCCATTGGGCGCCGAGAAAGCCGGCAACGCCGACGGCTCGATCCCGGCCTGGACCGGTGGCATCCCGAAAAACGCTGGCGCGGTCGACAGCAAAGGCTTCCTGGCTGACCCGTTCGCCAGCGAAAAATCGTTGTTCACCATCACCGCCGCGACTGTTGATAAGTACAAGGACAAGCTTTCGGATGGCCAGGTGGCGATGTTCAAGCGCTACCCGGAAACTTACAAGATCCCGGTCTATCCGACCCATCGCACCGTGGGCCTGCCGCCGGAAATCTACGAGTCGGCCAAGCGCAGCGCGCTGAATGTGAACAGCATCAACGACGGTAACGGCCTGGCCAATTTCACCGGCAATCGCTATTACGCATTCCCGATTCCGAAGAACGGCGTCGAGGTGCTGTGGAACCACATCACCCGTTATCACGGCGGCAACCTGCGACGCATCATCACCCAGGTGACCCCACAGACCAACGGCAGCTACACGCCGATCCGTTTCGAGGAAGAGATCGCCGTACCGCAATTGATGAAGGATCTGGATCCGGAAAAAGGCGCCAACGTACTGACCTTCTTCAAACAATCGGTGACCGCGCCGGCGCGCTTGGCGGGCAACGTATTGTTGGTGCATGAAACCCTCGATCAGGTGAAAGAGCCGCGTCTGGCGTGGATCTACAACGCCGGTCAACGTCGAGTGCGACGCGCACCGCAAGTGGCCTACGACGGACCGGGCACCGCCGCCGATGGTTTGCGCACGTCGGATAACTTCGACATGTTCTCCGGCGCGCCTGATCGCTACGACTGGAAACTGGTCGGCAAAAAGGAAATGTACATTCCCTACAACAGCTACAAACTCGACTCGCCGAGCCTCAAGTACGATGACGTGGTGAAGGCCGGGCATATCAACCAGGACCTGACCCGCTACGAGCTGCATCGGGTCTGGGAAGTGGTCGGCACGGTCAAGTCGAGCGAGCGGCACATCTACGCCAAGCGCCACATGTACCTCGACGAAGACAGCTGGCAAGTGGCGCTGGCGGATCACTACGATGGTCGCGGCCAACTGTGGCGAGTGGCCGAAGGTCACGCCCAGTATTACTACGATCACCAGACTCCGGCCTACACCCTGGAGGCGCTCTACGACATCATTGCCGGCCGATACATTGCCCTGGGCATGAAGAACGAAGAGAAGCACAGCTTCGAATTCGGCTTCAACGCCAAGTCTGCGGACTACACCCCGTCGGCTCTGCGCGCCGAGGGTGTTCGGTAACGGTTTTGATACATTGGCATCACCAGAGGCGACCTGCGGGTCGCCTTTTTTATGGGAGCCGATCAGCGTCCTGAATACTTCTCAACAAGCGGGTTATAGAGGGCTAGGGTGGCCGGACAATTATAAAAAGGCACGCCGCAATGACCGCCATGACTCCGTGTCTGGACCGTTCTGGATTCCTGCCCCGCCTGTCCTCTCATCACCTGTCGCGGGCCCGTCTGAGTGAGCCGTTACTGGCCTCAACGGCACGGGTGAAATTGCTCTGCGCACCCGCCGGCAGTGGCAAGAGCGCGCTGCTCGCCGAATGCCTGTTGCAGGCGCCAACCCAGTGCCGGGTGCATTGGTTGCCAATGTCTGGCGTGGCGTCGAGCGCGGCGGATTTTCGTCATCGTCTGGCAGAGACACTTGGGCTGGCCTCATCGGATGAAACCGGGTTGCTGGGCTGTCTGGCACGATTGCAGACGCCGACCTGGCTGTTTCTCGATGACTATTGCCGGCTGCCAAACCCGGAGCTGGATCTGCTACTGGATCGCATGCTGGCGATCAGCAGCCCGATGCTGACCTGGTGGCTGGGAGCCCGCCGCCGGCCACCCTGCAACTGGCCAAGGTTGCTGCTCGACGATGAGTTGTACGAGTGCGAGAGCGCTTCGCTGGCTTTTACCTCGGGTGAAGTCGAGCAGATATTGCAGCCTTGGGTACCCGAGCAGGCCAGCAAGGTGGCCAGTCGGATCATCCAGCGCACCGGCGGCTGGTGTGCCGGTGTGCGGATTGCGTTGCTGCAGAAGTGCGACTGGTCGCGTCAGGACAAACCCTTGGGCCGGGCGGACACCTTGCTCGATTACCTTGAGCATGAGTTGTTCAGCTCGCTAACGCCTGAGTTGAGCGAGGCCTGGCGCGTACTGGCCCACTTGCCCCGCTTCAATGCACGGCTGTGCGATCACCTGTTCGGGGCCGGGGAGGGTGCTCAATACTTGCGGACCTTGCAAGCGCTGGGCTGTTTCATCGAACCCTGGCGGGACTCTACCGACTGGCTACAGATTTTCACCCCGTTCACCCAGTTGTTGCGCGATGAGCAATGGCCGGCAGGACGCTCCTGGCATCGGCGTGCCTGCCAGTGGTTCTGTACCGAACAGGACTGGAAGTCAGCCTTTGAACAGGCATTGCTCGCCGAGGAATACGAAGTGGCGGTCAGCCTGCTGCAGCACTTCAGTTTCGAGCATTTGTTCGAGGAGCAGACGGTGGTGCTGTTGTTGCGTTTGCATGAGCAGCAAGGCGAGGAACTGACGCTAGGCAGCCCGCAATTGGTCGGATTGATTACAGCTACGCTGTTATTCGCCGGACGTTTCGAACAGGCGACTGCCTGCATTGCTCATTTGGCGTACTTCACGCCTCAACCCTCGGCGGTGCTTCAGCGTCGATTGATTGCACGCTGGCAGGCCTTGCAGGGTTGGTTGCTGCATTTACAGGGACGAATGGAGACTTCGCGCGCGCACTTCCTTGACGCGTTGAATGCGCTCGATCCCGACTGCTGGACCGCGCGCCTGATGTGTTTGTCCGGTCTGACGCAACAGGCCTTGCTAAGGGGCGAACTCGACGTGGCGCAAGCCCATAACCGCGAGGCGTTGTGCCTGGCGCGGGCGCAAGGTTCGCTGGTGTTCGAGGGCTTGATGGAACTCGATCATGCACAATTGCTGGAGCAGCGGGGAGCTCCGGCCCGCGCCGAGAGCCTGTTGCTCAACGTGCACGAACTGCTCTGCCAGCAAGGGGATCGGCCCACGCCTCTGCTCGGGCGCATCGCCCTGCGACGTGGACGACTGGCGTTATGCATGGGGCAGGAGGAACGGGCCACCGAGTTCTTTCAGCACGGTCTCGACGATTGTCTGCGCAGCCACGACAAACGTGTGCTCTACGGTTTTCTCGGTCAGGCGCAATTGGCGGCCAATCAGGGCGATTACGCCCAGGCCTTTGTTCGCTTGCGCGATGCCGAGCGCTTGATGCAGCAGCGGCAGATTCCGGACACGGTCTACCGAGGAGTGCTGTTGCAGGTCAGTAGTCATTTCTGGTTGCAACAGGGACGTCCCGAACTGGCGCGCGAGGCGTTGAGCCGGGTACTCAAACACTATCGCGGGCCCCGGGCACGACAGGCGCCGCCGGCCACTCTGGAGTTGATTCCACGAATCGAATACCTGCTGATCCTCGCCCGAGTCCGGTTAGCGCCGCAGATGTGTGATGCCACGGCACAGCTTGAGTTTTTGATGACACACGCACAGGCGCGCGGTATGTGGGCGCTCGCCACTGAGTTGCAACTGGCGGTAGCCGAAGCATTGTGGCTCGCCGGCCGTACGGAACAATCCATCGGTATGTTGCAAGAGGGCGTTTGCAGTGTGGAGCGATACCAGGGACAACAGGTGTTGAGAGAGTTGAGACAGCGTCAGGGTGCATTGTTTGAAACCCGGTCTTCTGTTTTGCCAGACGAACTTATCCTGCGTTCAGGTGAAACAGGTGCATTGAGCCAGCGTGAACGACAAGTACTGGAGTTAATAGCACTCGGTCATTCCAATCAACAGATTGCAGATGCCCTGTTCATTTCTTTGCATACTGTTAAAACCCATGCCCGGCGTATTCACGGAAAGTTAGGAGTGGAGCGCAGGACGCAAGCCGTGGCAAAGGCAAAGTTACTTGGGTTGTGCGGATGATTTCAGGGCTTTTTAGGCTGTATTGGTTTTTTTGAATTTTGTGTTTTGAGAGGGTGTTGTTTTACATGTGGTATTGAATGCGAATATTTGGTATTGGATAGGCAGTTTGTTGTTTGTTTGTTCTGGAATAGTTTTAAAGGAGCCAGCGGTAAAGTTGGTTTTTTTAAACTATACAAAGGACAGAAGTTAATATCATGAATACAATTTACTCCGCAGTAAGCGACAGCCGTCCGCAATGGTTTGAGTACGCGAGTGCCGCCGATCAATTACATTACGGCGAACTGGAACAACAGTTGATCGATAGTCGTAACGATCTGGAAAAACAACTCGGGCGCTTCACCAGTCTACAAGTTTATGCCCAGAGCCTGATGAGTCAGGCGCTGCTAATGGAGTTTGGCGCAACCCTTAACCCCGACAACATCACGACCCACTGCCGTTATGTGTTCCAGCAGAACGGTCGAACCTACATTCAGGAGGACAAGCGATCTCTGACCGACTTGCTGCTGCATGGGCTGCATGAGAATGGTCAGCGTGGCCAGATCACTTTCAAGAGCGATGGATTTTTGCCATCGGGCCTAAACCAGCAATGGCTGGAAGAAGTACTTACCACTGACGTACGCGCAGCTTTTGGGGCTGAAATCCGGAGTGTCTACCTGCGAGCAGGTGTGCTGGCGGCCATGAACAATGTCACTCGTGACCGGCTTTTACTGAGTGCATTTGCCGCGAAGCTCCAGGGACATCTCAACGACGATAACCTGCAACTTATTCGACGTGCTGTAGCCGGAGACACGAGCCTGTCGCTGGCGCCTTTGCAGTTGCGTGAAGACACCCGTCCACTTTGTGATGTGGTCGTCGTCGGCCCTCTTGATGGCTATTCGGACGATTGGTTTTTGTACGCGCCGGGAGCGCCCGGTGGTCAGGACTGGCACCGCTTTGCAACCTTCAGGGTGCTGGATCTATCTCTCAGCGCCTGGACGGCGACGGAACAAGGTCGAGATTATCTGGTATGGCAGACTCACGCGCTGGAACGGGAAGAGATTGGTGGTTACCTGAAAACAATCCCGCCACGACCCAACAATTGGCGCGGCGCCAGGCTGGCACCTTCTTTCTATCAAGGAGAGGAAGTGCTGAAGAGTATTGTTTTCAATCATCGGGCATGGCTGGTTGCGCAAGAAGAAAGTCTGACACCCTATGGTTATCGCATTGCCTCCGATGAACAGCGTCAGCGCTTTACGCGACTCAATTGCGAACTCAAGGCTCTGAAAACCCTTGAGGTGCGCCAGGGCGGGTTCATTTCCTACGAGCGGTTTTGCTTCGACCTGATCAAGCAACGAGTCGAACAAGTATTACTGCAACGAGGTGAAAGTTTAGCGGTCAACCCTGACCGGATTTATGTGCAAATCAGTCAGGAACAACAGATGACACTGACTGAACTGATCGTTCGTGAAGTGCATTTTGAAGCCAGCGGCATCGGTCAGCCTCTTTATCCACGCTTCACGTGGGCGACCGACCATCCGGATATCAGAACGCTTGATATCCGCGATATTTCCAGTTGGTCGAAAACATTGCGCCCCGGTGAGAAGTACATCGACATGTTGCGTTCGGTTTATCTCAACCGCTCCAATCCCGAAGGACTGTTAAAGCGAGAGATTTGCATAGGTGCAATGCGTCGCCAGATGACCGTGTCACTCATGCAAGCGGCTTTCACAGGGCGCATACCACCACAGCATGTCATCGAACTCGAGAAGGTTATCGTGGCGTTCGATTCGATGCAGCCGACCAGTCCCGTCGGTGAAGCGCCTGGCGATGTGCGCCACAGTGTCTTGTTCAAGCTCTTTCTCCGGGATCGTCTGGTGGTGGGGGTATTCGTGTTCAGGCTGCTTGTGGCCGGGAAAGTCGAAGAATACCTGTATACCCCGAATGCACCGGATGGCTGCGAACTGCGTCCCTTCAAGGATTTTGTACCCGCCGTGAAAACCCGGGGCATTGGTGACTATCTGTATGATCGAGTGTTCGCGAAGTACCAGCCGCAGGTTGGTACCTATCTGACAGATCTTGAGCAGTTGGCCAACTTCACAGAAGCGCCAGCTCTGGTGCGCAACAGTCGCGTCACCGATCTGAACGACTGCTACAACGACGTGGTGTACAAGATCATTTCTGATGTCGATGAGGCCACCCAAAGCCTCGGCGAAATCATTGGCGGCCTGGTGTACGACGCTGTCGTGACGGCAGTCAGCGTGATCAGCATCGTCTTTGCGCCTGTGGGTATTGCATTGAGTGCCGCGTTGCTGACCCAGAATTTGGTGCAGGGGGTCGCGGCCTACTCCGAGGGTGACCGGGCAAAAGCCATGGGGCATTTCAAGGAAGCGTTGATTGAACTGGCGTCGCTGGGCAAGGCCGGGATAGGTGGAGCGGGAGCCAGTCAGGTGCAGAAAAATCTCATTGACTTGCTGGGTGATGCGCGAGAGGTCGAAAAATTGTACAGCGCGGCCACAGGCCAACCAGGCTTGGAGGAGCGGGCGCTCGAGGCGATCAAAGAGATCCTGGCCGATCCTGGAAGCTCTGTCAGCAAAACCACCCTTGTGTAATAGCCAAGGCTGGCCGTTGCTTCCAGATCCCGCTCAGCGGTTGAAGTCTTCAGATTGATACCCCATCCGCCAACTCACGGCCCGGGTCGCCGCCAGCAAGCGCTGCGCCGCCGGGCCGTTTTCATCGGCATGGAACAACGAGGTCGGGCCGACGATGGTCATCACCGCCGCCACCTGTCCGACCGCATTGAACACCGGCGCCGACAACGCATCCACGCCGGGCATCAGCAAGCCGTGAACATGGTGCAAGCCGCGTTCACGGATCTGTTCGCACAATGTGCTGTAAGC
Source organism: Pseudomonas sp. F-14 TE3623 (assembly GCF_053629015.1). Classification (NCBI taxonomy): domain Bacteria; kingdom Pseudomonadati; phylum Pseudomonadota; class Gammaproteobacteria; order Pseudomonadales; family Pseudomonadaceae; genus Pseudomonas; species Pseudomonas sp. F-14 TE3623. The sequence goes on from NZ_JBRJHM010000001.1 coordinate 1,771,349, forward strand.
CTGCTCATCGGCCAACGGATGAACGTCGACGGCGCGAACTTCGAAATCGCGCAACTCATCGGTTTCGCGGTGGGGCAAGTAGGCACTGAACACCAACCCTGTCGACGAGCTGAGCAACGGTAAAACCGAGCCCAATTGCGTGACCACTGTCACCGCGCGCACCGCAGGTTCAATGTGCACCACCGTCGCGCCTTGGTTGCCCCACACCGCTATAAAGCAGGTCTCACTCAGCTCATCACGCAACTCGGCCAAGGGCAGGGCGGCGACTTTCAGCACGTCCATACTGTTCAAAGCAGCCAGGCCGACTCGAAGCGCTTCACGGCCGAGGCCGTAGTGGTTGGTGGCGGGGTTCTGCTCGGCAAAACCGCTGGCGATCAGCGCCTGCAAATAGCGGTGAACCTTGCTCGCCGGCATCTGCACGTGTTCGGCCAGGCGCGACAGCGAGGTCGACGGCGACAACTCGGCAAGCGCCTTGAGGATGTCGGTACCGACTTCGGCCGAGCGGACTTTCTGTTTACCGTTGCTTTCGCTGGTCATGAGGCGGTGTGATCCCGGGACGAATGGGCGTCTTTATAGCTTGACGGTCAATACCAATCAAATTACGTTATGCGTAATCTAATTACGATAAAAATAACCCAGGCGTGCCAAGACCTCTTCAGCAGAGTGACAGGCCATTGCCTACTCCCGTTCAGGAGGCTCCATGAACCTCGATTCAACGGCGCCAGCGCTGGCTTATCAGTCAGGCTTTGGCAACGAATTCAGCAGCGAAGCATTGCCCGGCGCACTGCCCGTCGGCCAGAACTCCCCGCAAAAAGCCCCTTACGGCCTGTACACCGAACTGTTCTCCGGTACGGCCTTTACCATGGCTCGCAGCGAAGCACGACGGACCTGGATGTACCGCATTCAGCCGTCAGCCAATCACCCGGCATTCGTCAAACTGGATCGGCAACTGGCCGGCGGCCCATTGGATGAAGTAACCCCCAATCGCCTGCGCTGGAACCCGTTGGACATTCCGACCGAACCGACCGATTTCATCGACGGGCTGGTGAACATGGCCGCCAACTCGGGCGCGGAAAAACCGGCCGGGATCAGCATTTATAACTACCGCGCCAACCGTTCCATGGAACGCGTGTTCTTCAACGCCGACGGCGAACTGTTGCTGGTGCCGGAACTGGGCCGCTTGCGCATCGCCACTGAACTGGGCGTGCTGGAGCTTGTGCCTCTGGAAATCGCCGTCCTGCCGCGCGGGCTGAAATTTCGCGTCGAACTGCTCGACCCGCAAGCTCGCGGCTACATCGCGGAAAACCATGGCGCCCCTCTGCGCCTGCCGGATCTGGGGCCGATCGGCAGTAATGGCCTGGCTAATCCCCGCGACTTCCTGACGCCAGTGGCCCATTACGAAAACCTCAAGCAACCGACCACCCTGGTGCAGAAATTCCTCGGCCAGTTGTGGGGTTGCGAGCTCGATCATTCGCCGCTGAACGTGGTCGCTTGGCACGGCAATAACGTGCCGTACAAATATGACCTGCGCCGTTTCAACACCATCGGCACGGTCAGTTTCGATCATCCGGATCCGTCGATTTTCACCGTCCTGACCTCGCCAACCAGCGTGCATGGTCTGGCCAACCTCGACTTCGTGATCTTTCCGCCACGCTGGATGGTCGCCGAGAAGACATTCCGTCCGCCGTGGTTCCACCGCAACCTGATGAACGAATTCATGGGCCTGATCCAGGGCGAATACGATGCCAAGGCCGAAGGTTTCGTGCCTGGCGGTGCCTCGTTGCACAGCTGCATGAGCGCTCACGGCCCCGACGGCGAGACCTGCACCAAGGCGATCAACGCTGAACTGGCGCCGGCTAAAATCGATAACACCATGGCCTTCATGTTCGAGACCAGCCAAGTGTTGCGCCCGAGCCGATTCGCCCTGGATTGCCCGCAACTGCAAAACAATTACGATGCTTGCTGGGCCACGCTGCCCGCCACTTTCGACCCGACCCGGAGATAACCCATGACTCAGACTTCCATCACTCGTAGCTGGGTTGCCTCCGCCAACGGCCACGCGGATTTTCCGCTGCAGAACCTGCCATTAGGCGTGTTCAGCGTGAAGGGCTCCGCGCCGCGCAGTGGTGTGGCGATCGGCGCTCACATTTTTGATCTGGAAGCGGCACTGGATGCCGGCCTGTTCGATGGCATTGCGAAGAAAGCAGTCGAAGCCACCCGTGGCGGCCAGTTGAATGCGTTCTTCGAATTGGGCCGCGAGGCTCGTGTCGCTTTGCGCGAACGTCTGCTGGAACTGTTTGCTGAAGGCAGCACCCTGCACGGCAAGATTGAGGCTCAAGGCGCCAAACTGCTGCCGCTGGCGGCGGATTGCGAAATGCACCTGCCGGCGAAGATCAACGACTACACCGACTTCTATGTCGGCATCGAGCATGCGCAGAATGTCGGCAAACTGTTCCGCCCGGACAACCCATTACTGCCGAACTACAAGTACGTGCCGATTGGTTACCACGGCCGTGCCTCGACCATTCGCCCGTCCGGCACTGACGTTCGCCGTCCGAAAGGCCAGACCCTGCCGGCCGGTCAGACCGAGCCGACATTTGGTCCGTGCGCACGTCTGGACTACGAACTGGAACTGGGTATCTGGATCGGTCAGGGCAACGCGATGGGCGACTCCATCGCCATCGGTGAAGCCGCCGATCACATCGCCGGTTTCTGCCTGCTCAACGACTGGTCGGCGCGGGACATCCAGGCTTGGGAATACCAGCCGCTGGGTCCGTTCCTGTCGAAGAGTTTCATCACCAGCATTTCGCCGTGGGTGGTGACGGCCGAAGCGCTGGAGCCGTTCCGTCGTGCCCAGCCTGCGCGCCCGGAAGGCGATCCGCAGCCGCTGCCGTACCTGTTCGACAAACGTGATCAGGCCGCCGGTGCCTTCGACATCGAACTCGAAGTGCTGCTACTGACCGAATCGATGCGCGAGCAAAATCTGCCAGCCCATCGCCTGACCCTCAGCAACACCCAACACATGTACTGGACCGTTGCACAACTGGTTGCGCACCACAGCGTCAACGGCTGTCAGTTGCAGGCCGGTGATCTGTTCGGTTCGGGCACGCTGTCCGGTCCTGAAAACGGTCAGTTCGGCAGCCTGCTGGAAATCACCGAGGGTGGTAAAAAGCCGATCGAACTGGCGTCGGGCGAGGTGCGTAAGTTCCTCGAGGACGGCGACGAAATCATCCTGCGCGCACGTTGCAGCCGCGAGGGTTTTGCTTCGATCGGTTTCGGCGAATGCCGCGGCAAAGTGCTGCCAGCGCGTTAAGAGGATCGGGACATGGAACTCTATACCTACTACCGTTCGACCTCGTCCTACCGGGTGCGTATCGCACTGGCGCTCAAGGGGCTGGATTACCAGGCGCTGCCGGTCAACCTGATCGCGCCGCAGGGGGGCGAACATCGGCAGCCGGCGTATCTGGGCATCAACCCGCAAGGCCGGGTGCCAGCCTTGCGTACCGATGAAGGCGAGTTGCTGATCCAGTCACCGGCGATCATCGAGTACCTGGAGGAACGTTATCCACAGGTGCCATTGCTGTCCAAAGACCTCGCTGCCCGCGCTCATGAGCGTGGCGTGGCGGCGGTGATCGGTTGCGATGTTCACCCGCTGCACAACGTCAGCGTGCTCAATAAGCTTCGGCAGTTGGGACACGATGAGCCGCAGGTGGTGGAGTGGATCGGTCACTGGATCAGCCAAGGCTTGGCGACGGTGGAGCAATTGATCGGTGACACCGGTTATTGCTTTGGCGATCAACCGGGGCTGGCGGACGTCTATTTGATCCCGCAGTTGTATGCAGCCGAGCGCTTCAATATTTCATTGGAAGCCTACCCGCGAATTCGTCGAGTGGCGGCGCTGGCGGCGACACACCCAGCCTTCTTCCTGGCCCATCCGGCGAATCAGCCCGATACCCCTTAATGGCTTCACATAGACCCAATGTGGGAGCGGGCTTGCTCGCGAAGAACGATAACGCGGTGCGTCAGAAATACCGCGGTGCCTTCTTCGCGAGCAAGCCCGCTCCCACATGGGATCAGTGAACCACTGAGTTGGGCGGCAAATGCCCGAGCCGTTCAGTCAGGCGAATTCGCTGGATCGGATCGTCACTGAGCAGCAGCGCATGCTCCAGGTCAAAACGCTCGGCATTCGGGCAGTCGAGTCGTTGATAGAGGCTGGCCCGGGCCAGATAGTCGGAAGCGCTGGCGTTGCCCAATTCAAGCACGCGCTCGGCGTCGATCAGGGCGTCGATGTAGTCATCGTTCGTGAGGTACAACTGGCGCAGGTTGCGCGACAGTCGCTGCAGCATCTGCACCGGTTCGGCAGTCAGTAAATGCTCGGCGCCGAGCTGCATGTTCGGGCCGTACTGGCGTTGCAGTAACTCCCGGCAGTCGTTGGGGTATAGCCGTCGCCCGCCGCAAGGGTCGAGCAGATGATCGGCGCCTTGCACCCGCAGCAGGAAATGCCCGGGAAAGTTGACCCCGACCATGGGAATCTCCAGCCTTCTGGCCAGTTCCAGCGCAATCAGGCCCAGCACCAGCGGCTGGCCCCGCCGACGTTCCAGTACTTTATTGAGTAACGCCACTTGCGGGCGCAAGGGCGTGGAGTCGTCCTGAGCGAACCCCAGGTCATTCATTCGCCGCAACAACGGTTGGGCCAATTCACTCACCGGCAGCATCGGCAACCCGTAGCTGACCCGCTGTTGCAGGTCCTTGAAGTCCGCCAGCACCGCCTCGGGATCCAGCTCTTTATCGTGTTCCACAGCAATCCACAGCGCCGCCTCGAACAGCGCGGGCGGTGATCGTTGCAGACAGTCGAAAAAACGTTGGCGCGGGGTCATCAAAATCTCCGAGGAATGCCTCGTTTTAGCCCCGTCGCGCGCTTTCGTCCAGTCCTGCACATAGGTAGTAACAGGTTATGTCCGAAAGCGTTCAAAGCGGACTCGCTTATTCCGGTGCGCTTCTGCAATTTTTGTGCGCAAGCCTATACTGGCGACTACAAGAAGTGATTCGGGAGCCCTACGATGTTCGCTCTCATGCAAAGCACTCGCCTTGAATCGCTGCACCTGAGCGTTGATCCGGCCACCGGGTTGAAGGCGGTGATTGCCATCCACAACAGCCGTCTGGGACCTGCCCTGGGCGGGTGTCGTTACCTTGCTTACCCCAGCGATGAATCTGCGATCGAGGATGCTGTGCGCCTTGCCCAAGGCATGAGTTACAAGGCGGCCCTGGCCGGCCTGGCTCAGGGCGGTGGCGTCGCGGTGATTCTTCGCCCGGCCCATGTGGAAAACCGCGCAGCGCTATTTGAAGCCTTCGGGCGCTGCATTAACGAACTCGACGGTCGCTACATCACCGCCATCGACGCCGGCACCTCGGTGGCGGACATGGATTGCATCGCCCAACAGACGCAATTCGTCACCAGCACCACTGCCGCGGGCGACCCTGCACCTCACGCGGCCATGGGCGTATTCGCGGGTATTCGCAGCACCGCCATGGCCCGCTTGGGCAGCGATAATCTCGAAGGCTTGCGCATCGCCATTCAAGGCCTGGGCAATGTCGGTTATGCCTTGGCCGAACAGCTACACGCGGCCGGTGCCGAGCTGCTGGTCAGCGACATCGATCATGGCAAAGTGCAGCTGGCCATGGAGCAGTTGGGCGCTCATCCGATCGCCAACGATGCACTGCTCAGCACACCGTGCGACATACTCGCGCCTTGCGGCCTGGGCGGTGTGCTAAACACCAACAGTGTGTCGCAACTGCGCTGCGCGGCGGTCGCCGGTTCGGCAAACAACCAGTTGATCCATCTGGAAATCGCCGATCAGCTGGAGCGCCGGGGCATTTTGTATGCGCCCGATTACGTGATCAATGCCGGCGGGCTGATCTACGTGTCGCTCAAACACCGTGGGGAAGAGCTGACGACCATTACCGCGCACCTGTCGAAAATCAGTTCACGGCTGACCGAAGTATTCGCCCATGCCCAAGCGGAAAAGCGTTCTCCGGCCCGGGTGGCGGATGAGTTGGCGGAGAAAGTGTTGTACCGGTGACGCTGTACCGGTGAAAAGTTTGAAAGGAGTGAGAGCCTATCCGGCCATTGCTCCCCAAGCCCTGCGCCACAAACGTCGGGCCTGACAAATGCACGCCGACTCACGCGTGCCAGGAGCCCTGTGATGCTTCACAAGGTGGAGTTGCCGTACACCCGATTTTTATCCCCTGACGGCCAGTTGCTCGGCAATCTTCCCTCTTGGGCCGACGATTTCAATCTGCTGACGCGCCTGTATCGGCAGATGGTCCTGACCCGCCTTTTCGATCAGAAAGCTGTCGCCCTGCAACGCACCGGGCGCATCGGCACTTATGCGCCGACCTTGGGCCAGGAAGCCATTGGTGTCGCGGTCGGCAGCCTGATGCACGCCGAAGACGTACTGATCCCGTATTACCGAGACACCGCCGTGCAGTTGATGCGCGGTGTGGGCATGGAAGAAATCCTGCTGTATTGGGGCGGCGATGAGCGTGGCAGCGACTTTGCCGACCCGGCGGTCGCTCAGGATTTCCCGATCTGTGTGCCGATCGCCACCCAGGCCCTGCATGCCTGCGGCGTCGCCAGCGCCTTCAAGATCCGCGGCGAGCATCGAGTCGCGGTCACCACCTGCGGCGACGGCGGAACCAGCAAAGGTGATTTCCTCGAGGCCCTCAATGTTGCTGGCGCCTGGCAGTTGCCGGTGGTGTTTGTGATCAACAACAACCAATGGGCGATCTCGGTGCCGCGACGAATCCAGTGCGGCGCTCCGACCTTGGCGCAGAAAGCCATAGGGGCCGGCTTCCACGGTGAACAAGTCGACGGCAATGACATGCTCGCCGTTTACGACCGCATGCAAGCGGCCCTCGAACGGGCGCGCCACGGTAAAGGCCCGGTGTTACTCGAATGCCTGAGCTATCGCCTCGGCGATCACACCACGGCCGACGATGCCACGCGCTACCGATCGGCGGACGAGGTCAAGCAGGCTTGGCTCGAAGAGCCGATCAAACGCCTGCAACGCTTCATGGCCGGGCAAGGCGTATGGGACGAAGGCCGCGAACAGGCACTGATCAGCGAATGCCAAGGTTTGGTGCAGGGGGCTGTGGATAACTTCGAAGCGGCTGGCCTGCAGGCACCGGAATCGGTGATTGATCATGTCTACGCCCAGTGGCCGCAAGCCCTGGCCGAGCAGCGCGAAGAATTTCTCGAACGGGTGGCGCGCCGGACGGGAGGTTCGGGCCATGAGTAACGGTAAGGTGACGCTGCTGGAAGCGGTGAATCTGGCGTTGCATCGGGCCATGAGTGAAGACGAAAACGTCATCGTCCTCGGTGAAGACGTCGGGGTGAATGGGGGCGTGTTCCGCGCAACGCTGGGCCTGCGCGACAGCTTTGGTTTCAAGCGGGTGATCGACTCGCCGCTGGCCGAAACCATGCTCGGCGGGCTGGTGGTGGGCATGGCGGCCCAAGGCCTGAAACCGGTGGTGGAAATCCAGTTCATGGGTTTCATCTACGCCACCATGGAGCACCTGGTGTCCCACGCCAGCCGCATGCGCAACCGCACGCGCGGGCGGATCACCTGCCCGATGGTGATGCGTACGCCGATGGGCGCAGGGATTCGTGCGCCGGAACATCACAGCGAAAGCACTGAAGCCCTGTTCGCGCACATTCCGGGGCTGCGGGTGGTGATCCCATCCTCGCCAGCCCGGGCCTATGGCTTGCTACTCGCGGCCATCGACGACCCGGATCCAGTGATATTTCTCGAACCCACCCGACTCTATCGAATGAACCCGCAACCACTGCTGGATGACGGCAAGCGCCTGCCGCTGGACAGCTGTTTCACCCTGCGTGAAGGCAGCGACCTTACCTTGATCAGTTGGGGCGCCAGCGTGATGGAAACCCTGCAAGCCGCCACGCAACTGGCCGAGCAGGGCGTCTCGGCGGAAGTGATCGATGTCGCCAGTATCAAACCGCTGGACCTCGACACGATGGAAGCCTCGGTGCGCAAGACCGGTCGCTGCGTGATCGTGCATGAGGCACCACGTTCCTGCGGGGTCGGCGCGGAAATCGCCGCCAGTCTCTACGAACGGGTATTTCTGGAGTTGCAGGCACCGATCCAGCGAGTCACCGCGCCAGACATCCCGCCGCCGCTGTATCGACTGGAATCGCTGTACATGCCCGGCGTCGAAGACATTCTTCATGCCTGCGACATCGTCATGCAGCACTACCCTTGAAGAGACGCCTGAGGCCGAGGAGGTTGCGATGAAATATTTCAAACTGCCGGATCTGGGCGAAGGCTTGCAGGAAGCGGAAATCGTTCGTTGGCACGTCAAGGTCGGCGATACCGTCAAGGCCGACCAACTATTGGTGTCGGTGGAAACCGCCAAGGCGCTGGTGGACATTCCCGCGCCCTACGACGGCGTAGTGGCGAAAACATTCGGTGGCGAGGGCGACATCCTTCACGTTGGCGAACCTCTGCTCGGTTACGAAGGCGAAGCAGATGCGGGCACTGTGGTCGGGCGGCTCGAGGGCGGCGGCACGAATCAGGAGGATGCATTTTTTATCGGCGCTGCGCCTTCGACTCGTGAGCACCTGGCGAACCGTGCCACGCCGGCGGTGCGTCAACTGGCTCGGCAACTCGGTGTTGAACTGAATGCCTTGGTCGGCTCCGGTCAGAACGGCCAGATCACCCGCAACGACGTAGAAAACGCGGCCCAGACGGAACGCGAACGCTTCGGCGGCGAGAAGCTGCGCGGTGTGCGACGCAGCATGGCGCTGAACATGGCCAGGTCCCATGCTGAAGTAGTGCCGGTGACTATTTTCGGTGATGCCGATTTGTATCGTTGGGGACAGGCGCGAGAACCGCTGATTCGTCTGGCCAAGGCGATGGCGGCAGCCTGCGCCGTAGAACCGGTGCTCAACAGCGCCTTCGATGGCAAAACCCTGGCGCTCAAGCAACACGAACGACTCGATTTGGGCATTGCCGTGGATACGCCGGACGGCTTGTTCGTGCCGGTGCTGCGCGATGTCGGTCAGCGCTCGGCGGCGGATTTGAAGGAAGGTGTGATGCGTCTGCGGGCCGACGTGCAGGCGCGCTCGATCCCGCCTCAGGAAATGATGGGAGCGACCCTGACTCTGTCGAACTTCGGCACTTTGTTCGGCCGCTACGCCAATCCGGTGGTGGTGCCGCCGCAAGTGGCGATCCTCGCCGCCGGGGCGATCCGCGATGAACCGGTGGCGGTCGAGGGGGCAGTGGTGGTGCATCCGATCCTGCCGTTGTCCCTGACCTTTGATCATCGGGTGGTCACCGGTGGCGAGGCGGCGCGGTTCTTCAAAGCGTTGGTCGAGGCGCTGGAACAACCCGAGGCCTAGGTTTCTTGCAGACATGAAAAAGGCCCTGAGCCATTTGACTCAGGGCCTATTCAATTCGGGCATTGCTTACTTTGGCGTCTTGGCGGCTTTGGCTGGCTTGGTCGGCTCAGCGCCCGCTACTTCAACGGGTGCAGCTACTTCAACAGGTTCAGTGGCTTTAACAGGTTCAATGGCTTCGGCGGGTGCATTCAGCAGTTCGGACAGTGCGTCCGGCTGGCTCTTGAATGCCTTGGCGAATACATCACGGTTCTTCGCCATGTAAATCCCGGCTTCTTCCACTTGCTGTTCGGTCAGGGACGGAACGGCTTTTTGCAACACTTCAGCCAGCAATTCGGCCAGTTCGAGCATTTTGTCATGACGGTCAGCTTCGGCTTTATCCATGAACAAGCGCTCCAGATCTCGGCTGCTGCGGTATACCACTTCGACGGCCATTCACCACCTCACATGCCTTCACATTAGTTGTCTGTTTCGACTACTGTATTTATATACAGCTAAAAGGATAAGCGAATCCCTGCGCTTTGGGTAGCGGCTTTTTAATGTAGACCGTAATCGGCGTTTGTCAGGTGAACCGTGTCGCTCCCATCGCGAGCAGGCTCGCTCCCACAAGAGATCTGCGGCGTACACAAAACCATTGTGGGAGCGAGCCTGCTCGCGATGGGGTCCGTCCAGACACCACAAAAAGTGTCCAGTAGCAGCGCATCGCCATCTCACCCAACAGTATCTGGCCTTTTTTCTGCATGCAGAACAATCGTCACGTCCAACCCGCATCATCCGCTCGAACCGAGCTAAGGAACATTCAAAGTGAAAATCAACTGGGCCGAGAACCTGCGGCAGAACGTGCACCAACTGGCCGAGTCCCTGGGCAACCTGTTCGTCGAGACCTTCCACTACCTGGCGCTGTTCGCCATCGGTGCGGTGACCGCGTGGGCGGCAGTGATGGAATTTCTCGGAATGCTCGAACAGGGGCACATCAAGATCGATGACATCTTGCTGCTGTTCATCTACCTGGAACTGGGGGCGATGGTCGGGATTTACTTCAAGACCAACCACATGCCGGTGCGCTTCCTGATCTACGTGGCGATCACCGCACTGACGCGGCTGCTGATCTCCAACGTCTCGCACCACAATCCGCCGGACCTGGGGATCATCTACCTGTGCGGCGGGATTTTGCTGCTGGCGTTTGCGATTCTGGTGGTGCGTTACGCCTCGTCGCAATTTCCTTCGGTGAAGATCGAACACCCGCAACGCAAGATCGGTGCGGGTTCCGGTGAGCATCCAGAGGTGGAGAAGGGCGAGATTTAAAGCCCCATTGAAGGTCGGGGCCGGGATTTGACCAAGGGCGGCGGCGGGTTGCGATTGTCGCTGTCGGTCATGGCTTCAAGGATGGCGACGGCGCTGTGGCCCTGTTCGATGGCGATGCCGAATTGAATGCTTTGCACCAGGCGTTTGAGGCGCTTGGGGTCATTGCGCTGTTCGGCACTGATCATCCGTTTGGCCACTACGCGGCCACTTTTGGAGAGGGTCAGCATGATGCTGCCGTCCAGCCCCTGAATGCTCAGGTTAACTTGATAATCCGGTGCAAAGGCATCGGTAATGAGCTGAAAAGGGTTGTCCATAATGCGTCACCGCCTGATTGAACGTGCAGTTGTTGACGGCCATGATCGGGATTAGTTCGCAACACCAGACCACCGGCCTTCCATGTTCATGCGCTTTCATCCGTGTTGCGTAGGGGATATAGCAAGGTGCATGCCGGAAAAATTGTCGAACAATGAACACGGCAAAAAAATGGCGGGCACCCTGGCCCGCCTTCTTTTTGCCTGCCCGTTTCAGGGCATGAACGAGTAGATGATCGCAGACAGTGCAATCAAACCGATCAACACCACGAACACGTTCGAGGCCTGATTCGAGTACTGGCGCAAGGCCGGCACGCGGCGGATGGCGTACATCGGCATCAGGAACAACAGACACGCGATGATCGGCCCGCCGAGGGTTTCGATCATGCCCAGGATGCTCGGGTTGAAGGTCGCCACGGCCCAGCAGCTGAGGATCATGAACAGCGCAGTGATGCGGTTCAACCAACTGGCGGACATGACGCGACCACGGCCACGCAGGCTTTTCACGATCAGGCCCTGAAAGCCTTCGCTGGCGCCGATGTAATGGCCGAGGAAGGATTTGGTGATTGCCACCAGCGCAATCAACGGCGCGGCGTAAGCGATGACCGGAGTCTGGAAGTGGTTGGCCAGATACGACAGGATCGAGATGTTCTGCGCCTTCGCCGCGGCTAAATCAGCCGGGGACAACGCCAGCACGCAGCTGAAGCAGAAGAACATCACCGTGACGACCATCATGGCGTGAGCGATTGCGAGAATGCCGCTGCTTTTGCGTTCAGCTTGATCGCCATAACGCTGTTTCTGATCGACGGCGAAAGCGGAGATGATCGGCGAATGGTTGAACGAGAACACCATCACCGGAATCGCCAGCCACAAGGTCTGGAAGAACAGCGGCAAGGGCATGCCTTCGCTGGCAGTGGCGAAGAACGCGCCGTTCCAGTTCGGGATCAAGCTGACGCCGAGCAGCAGCAACGCTGCGACGAACGGATAAACCAGCACGCTCATGCATTTGACGATGACGCCCTGACCGCAACGGACGATCGCCATCAAGCCGAGAATCAGCCCCAGCGACAGAATCGCCCGAGGAGGCGGGGTCATGTGCAACTGGTGCTCCATGAGGCTGCTCAGGGTGTTGGTCAGCGCCACGCTGTACACCAGCAAAATCGGGAAGATCGCGAAGAAATACAGGAGCGTGATCAGCTTGCCGGCACCGATGCCGAAGTGTTCTTCCACCACTTCGGTGATGTCCCCGGAACGCCCGGATAACACGAAACGCGTCAAGCCACGGTGGGCGAAGAAGGTCATCGGAAACGCAAGCACCGCCAGTATCAGCAGCGGCCAGAAACCACCGACACCGGCGTTGATCGGCAGGAACAACGTGCCGGCGCCAATCGCCGTGCCATAGAGGCCAAGCATCCAGGTGGTGTCGTGTTTGCTCCAGCCTTTGTGGGTTATTTCGCTATTGCGTGTCAGGTCTACAGCGGGATTATCGGCAGCAGGTGTACGTACATCGGTCATCGTTTTTGCCTCGTTATTATTCTTGCTCGGGCTCACGTATTGCGGGCTGTCAGGAAATGTTCTTCAACATTCCACCCAGCTAACAGCCAGGCCGCCCCGTGAAGTTTCTTTGTATTTGTCGTGCATGTCGGCGCCGGTATCGCGCATGGTGCGGATCACCCGGTCCAGGGAAATGAAGTGCTTGCCGTCGCCGCGCAGGGCCATTTGCGTGGCGTTGATCGCCTTCACGGCAGCGATTGCGTTGCGCTCGATGCACGGCACCTGCACCAGACCGCCAACGGGGTCGCAGGTCAGGCCGAGGTTGTGTTCCAGGCCGATTTCGGCGGCGTTTTCCAGTTGCTCCGGGGTGGCGCCGAGTATATCGGCCAAGCCGGCGGCGGCCATGGCGCAGGCGGAACCGACTTCGCCCTGGCAGCCGACTTCGGCGCCAGAGATCGAAGCGTTTTTCTTGCAGAGAATGCCTACGGCCGCAGCGCCCAAAAAGAACGCCACGACGTCATCGTCCGACGCGTCCGGGTTGAATTTCATGTAGTAGTGCAGCACTGCGGGAATGATCCCCGCCGCCCCGTTTGTAGGCGCGGTCACCATACGTCCGCCGGCCGCGTTTTCTTCGTTCACGGCAAGGGCGAACAGGTTGACCCACTCCATGGCTGACAGGGTGGAGCTGATGACATTCGGTTTGCCGATTTCCAACAGGCTGCGGTGCAATTTCGCGGCGCGGCGCGGAACATTCAGACCGCCGGGCAGGATGCCTTCGTGGCGCAAGCCTTGCTCGACGCATTCACGCATTACCGACCAGATATGCAGCAACCCCTGGCGGATCTCGGCGTCGCTGCGCCAGGCCCGTTCATTTGCCATCATCAACTCGGAAACTCGCAGACCGTGCTGGTTGCAGAGCTTGAGCAATTCGGCGGCACTGGAGAAATCGTAGGGCAGCACCACATCGCTGGCCGGCGCAATGCCGGACTCGGCTTCGGCTGCTTCGATGATGAAACCACCGCCCACCGAGTAGTACGTCTGCTCGAACAGCTCACCGGTTTCGCCGAAGGCTGTCAGAGACATGGCGTTGGGGTGGTAGGGCAGACTCTCGTCGAGCAGCAGGAGATCGCGCTGCCAGTTGAAGGCAATGGTCGATTTGCCGGCCAGACTCAGTTCGCCGGTTTCACGCAAGGTCTGGATTCGGCTGTCGATTGAATTCGGATCAATGCTGTCCGGCCATTCGCCCATCAGGCCCATGACGCAGGCACGGTCAGTCGCGTGGCCGACGCCGGTGGCCGAAAGGGAGCCGTAGAGGCGAATTTCTACCCGCCGTACGTCGGCCAGTAAATGTTGGTCAATCAGGGCTTGGGCGAAGGTTGCGGCGGCGCGCATCGGGCCGACGGTATGGGAACTGGACGGACCGATGCCGACTTTGAAGAGATCGAAAACACTGATAGCCATGCTAAAGCCTATACAAGCAATGGAAGAGAAATCGCCGCCATTTCTGTAGGACAAGCGCAATGTCGGCGATACTGCCAACCTCGGTCCTACGTGACCAACGAAACTTCCTAAGACAGCCTTTAGCAGGACTAAACAATGAGTCGCCAATTGCACGCCCAGACTTACGTCTGGCTGCACGTGTTTTCGTGTGCCGCGCGGCACTTGTCCTTCACCCGTTGCGCCGAAGAACTGCACATCACGCCGGGGGCGGTCAGTCAGCAAATTCGCCAACTGGAAGAGCGGCTGGGTTTTCGCCTGTTTCATCGTCGCGCCCGGGGTGTGGAATTGAGCGCCGAAGGCCAGCGACTGGCCATCACCGTCAACGAGGCCTACGGCAGCATCGATGCAGAATTGCGACGACTGGATGCGGGAATGATCAGCGGGATTTTGCGGTTGCGCTCGATTCCCTCGTTCCTGAGCAAGTGGCTGACCCCGCGCCTGCCGCGTTTGCAACAGCGCTTTCCGGATATTCAGCTGCGGCTGGTGGCCGAGGACAGCAGTGTTCCGTTGCATGAAGGCGATTTCGATCTGGCGATTGACCTGAACGACGGCAGTTATCCCGGATTGTTATCCACAGCCTTGTTGGATGAGCAGATCTTTCCGGTGTGTGCCCCGAGCCTGTTGCGCGCAAGGCCGCCACTGCACGGCCCGGCAGACCTGGTGCATTTTCCGTTGCTGCACGACATCACCGCCTGGCGCGGCAGTTACGAGTACGCGGAGTGGGAGTTTTACCTCAACGCTATCGGCTTCGAAGGCGCGGATGTGCGGCGCGGGCATACCTTCAATCGCAACCACCTGACCATCGAAGCGGCGATTGCCGGGATGGGGGTGGCGATTGCGCGGCGAACGCTGCTCAACGATGAACTGGAGCGCGGGACGTTGATCGTGCCATTTGGCCTGGCGGTGCCTAATCACAAGCGTTACGTGCTGCTCTATGCGCCGGGCGCGCTGAGTCATCCGGGCGTACGCGCGGTGCATGACTGGCTGGTGGAGGAAGCGGGGGTATTTCGTAGTCTGCACCCGCTGGCGGAGCGGCAGATGTGAGCAGCTTGGGGGCATCTGACAGGGGCGACCCAACTCCCGACATTAACAGCGCTTTTGCCTGTTGTCCGGCTTTTTTTGCGAATGAATATTTATCTTTTTTTAGGGGTTGAAATGTTCTGCGCGCACACCGATTGTGTAACCAAGAGGTCACGGTGATGAAGCCCAAGGGCCAGCCGAAGGGCCTCTCGCGAGCTAGCTGAAATAAGGGATGAACTATGCAAATCCAAGTCAATAGCGATAACCATATTCAAAGCAGCATCCGACTGGAGGAGTGGGTACGTACTACCATTGAGAGCACGCTCGAACGTTATGAGGAGGACCTGACCCGCGTCGAGGTCCATCTGCGGGACGAGAACGGCGACAAGCCCGGTCCCCACGATATGCGCTGTCAGCTGGAAGCGCGGCCAAAAGGCCACCAACCGATTTCTGTCACTCATAAAGCCGCTAACCTGGAACTGGCGATCGACGGTGCGGCCGAAAAACTCGAACATGCGCTTGAGCATCTGTTCGGCAAACTGCGGGGCAAACCACGTGCCGCTGTGGTGCCGTTCGAAAGGCCTACGGCCGATGCGCTGCTGGAAGACGAGTTTCTCGAGAACGAACAGGCTGCACAAAACGGCTGAGGCCTGATTAACTTTTTACCTTCCCACTTTATCTCCACCTAAAAAGCGGGCCTGCATTGCAGGCCCGTTCTTGTTTCAGCATCCACCGGTCCCTGTCGCGAGGGAGCTTGCTGTGGCGAGGGGGCAAGCCCCCTCGCCACAAGGGTGTGCGCTAGCCGCCATTGAATCAAAACGCGATTGAAGTCTGCACATACACCGTCCGCGGTTCTCCCACGTACTTGCCCTTGTTGTTGTCATCGAACGAGCGGGTGAAGTACTGGTGGTTAAAGATGTTCTTCACCCCCACCGCCACGTTCAGGTCCGACAACTTCGGCCCGAAGTCATACGCCGCGCGACTGCTGAACAACATGTACCCCGGAATCTTGCCGGTGCTGCCATCGGCGCTTTCGGCCGAGGTGTTGGCGTTGTCAGCGAACTGATCACTCTGATAGCTGCTGTCCAGGTTCAGTTTCCACGCGCCTTCGGTATAACCGACGCCGAGCGTGCCTTTGTGTTTCGAGGAGAACGGTACACGATTGCCCTTGTTCGCCCCGTCTTCGCGGATGGTCGCGTCCACATAGGCGTAAGTCGCGTACACATCGAAACCGGCCAGCGCCGGGCTCAAATCGTCGAGCGCGTAGTTGATGCTGGTTTCGATGCCTTGATGACGTGTTTCGCCTCGGGCGATCACCGAGTCGTTGGTTTGATTGCTTTCATATTGGTTGTCGAAGTTGATCAGGAACGCACCAATCTCTGCCCGCAACGCGCCGTTGTCGTAACGGGTACCCAGCTCCCAGGTGCGCGCCTTCTCCGGTTTGACTTCGCCGCTGGTCACCCGGTTAGGCATCTGGCTGTACTGCACGCTGCCGAACGATCCTTCGGTATTGGCGTAGAGGTTCCAGCTATCGGTCAGATGATAGAGCACGTTCAACGCCGGCAGGGCAGTGTTGTAGTCGCCCTTGTATTTCACGTTGGTCAGGTTGTTGGTCTGCTGCGACTCGATCATTTCGTAGCGGATGCCTGGCGTGATCGTCCATTTGCCGATGTCGATCCGGTCGTCGACGAAGAACGCGTTGGCCTCGGTGCCGCCTCGGGTATCGCGGTCGTTGCGGCTGTTGGTGGTCGGGTATTCGTTGCTGGCGATCGGCGTGCGGTAGCGCAGTTCGTGGCCGGCTTCGTTGATGTAGCGATAGCCGACGCCGACTTCATGGCTGGTCTGGCCGAGATCGAAGCCTTGGGCGAAACGGGTTTCCAGGCCGCGTACCCAGTATTCGCGAGGCGACAGCGAGAGGAACGTGCCCTGGTCCAGATAACCGCTGCGCAGGGTTTTGGTGAAGAAGGTATTGGCGGTGAACTCGCGGCGATCTTCCTGATAGCGATAGCCGAAGTTGAACATCGTGCGGCGGCCCCAGAACTGGTCTTTCGGGCGGGTCGACTGGTACGGGTCAGCATCGTAATCGGCGACGTTCAGGCCGCCGGGCATGTCGGCTTTGCCTTCGTAGTACTGGGCCATGGCGTTGAAACTGTTGGCATCATCGAGCTGGTATTTGCCCTTGAGGATCAGGTCGTCGATTTCGGTGTCGCTGTGTTCGCGCCAATCACCGCCGCGGGTTCCCGAGTACAGAATCGCGCCGCCCAGACCGTTATCGGCGGTTCCGCCGGCCAGTAAATTGCCGGTGGTTTTGAAACCGTCATGGCTGGACGAGGGACTGGTTTCGGTCTGGAAGCCGCCTTTGACCGTCGGCTCATCGGGAATGGCGCGAGTCACGAAGTTGACCACACCGCCGACGTTCTGCGGCCCGTAGCGCACCGCACCGCCGCCGCGCACCACGTCGACCGCGTCCATGTTGCCCATGCTGATCGGCGCAAACGACAACTGCGGCTGACCATAAGGTGCGAAGGGCACCGGAATGCCGTCCATCAATACCGTGGAGCGCGAGGCCAGTCGTGGGTTGAGCCCGCGAATGCCGAAGTTCAGTGCCATGTCATGGCTGCCGGTGCCGTTGTTGTCCGGCGCATTGACTCCCGGGATGCGGTTGAGCACGTCCCTGGCCTGAGTTGCGCCCTGGCGTTCGAATTCTTCGCGGCGGATCACGTCTCGAGCGCCTGGGTGTTCGAAGACGTTGGTTTGCGCCGCATCGCCGAGCCAGTCGCCGACCACTTTCGAGGTGTCCAGCTCCAGTGCCGCATCACCCGCCAGTTGCAGGCTGAAGGCATTGTCGCCCTCGGCGCGGGCTTGCAGGCCGGTGCCTTCGAGCAACGCGTTCAAGCCCTGCGAAGGGGTGTAGTTGCCTTCCAGGCCGCGACTTTGCACACCGCTGGTGACTTGCGAGCCAAAGGAGATCAGTACGCCGGCTTCACGACCGAACTGGTTGAGTGCGCTCTCCAGCGAGGACGGTGCGATGTGGTACGACTTGGCATCAGCGGCATGCACCAGTGGCAGAATGCCGAAGCTCAGGCTGGCGCCCAGCAAAAGTTGGCGCAAGGTGCGAGCCATAGGTGTGAGACGGGTGGGTTGCATGGAGGGCGATCCTGAGAAGGTTGAATCAAGGGGGCTTTCCTTCTCTGTCACGCCAGATCTGAAAAACGGCTCATTTTTTTGAAGATCGTTCCCACGCTCTGCGTGGGAATGCCTCAACGGACGCTCCGCGTTCGGCTCTGGAAGTGACGCGGAGCGTCACGGGCTGCATTCCCACGCAGAGCGTGGGAACGATCACTAGGCCCATGCCTCGACCGTCACCCAATACCGGGTAAAACGCCTCACCTTCACTGGCAAACTGATTTCCAGCAGATCAAGAATCCGCTCGCTGTCGTCCAGTGGATAAGTCCCGGAGATCAGCAGATTGGCAACATTCGCCGCGCAATTGAGCTGCCCCCGGCGATAGCGACCGAGTTCATCGAGGAAATCCCCCAGGCGCATATGAGCGGCCACCAGCATGCCGTCGACCCAGGCGCCGCTGTTGGCGTCCAGTGACTGGGGAGCGCCGATGTCGCGTGAGCCGAAGCTCAACTGCCGGGCGGTTTGCAGCATCCGTGGCGACCCGCCATCGGGCGTCAATTCGACGCTGCCTTCGAGCACCGCCACGTGAGTGTGATCGGAAAACTGCCGCACGTTCAGCCGCCCACCTTGGGTTTTCAACAGGCCTTGTGCGGTCTGTACTTGAAACGCTTGGGCGGCGGTCAGCAGCATCTCGCCTTCAAGCAAGCGGATCAGCCGCTGCTGACCTTCGACCCGCACATCGACCGAACTGGCGGTATTGAGCTGCAATTGGCTGCCATCGCCGAGCGGCACTTTACGTCGCTGGCCGATCGGGCTGCGGTAGTCGGCCAGCAACGGCGTCAACGGACTGTGCTCGCGCATGCCCCAGGTGAGCGCCGAACCCGCGCCGAGAATCAGCAGCAGCTTCAATGCCTGACGACGGCCGGCGGATTTCGGTGCGTTGAGGGCGGCATGGGCCAGCGGCGAAGACACACCGCGCAAGCGTTGATTGACCCGTTGAATGTGTTCCCAGGCCCGTCGATGTTCGCCATGAGCATCGAGCCATTGCTGCCAGGCAATTTGCTGGCGCGGGTTTAACGGTCCTTGCTGGACTTCCATCCACCAGTGCACGGCCTGTTCGGCCACTTGAGATGAAAAATCCCCAGGACTGTTCATCGTGCGAAGTAGCAGCGCATCGCCGCTTTGTTCAGGTGCCTTTTGACGGTGGCAATGGAAATACCCAGTTCGGCGGCGATCTGTGGATAAGTCAAACCATCGAGCTGAGCCAGCAAAAAAGCGCGTTTGACCAGACGCGGCAAACCGTCGAGCAACTGGTCGAGCTCCATCAGCGTCTGCAGGATGATCGCCCGATCTTCCTCCGACGGCGCGACGATTTCCGGCATCTGCGCCAACGTATCGAGGTAGGCGCGCTCCAGGTCCTGACGACGATAATGATTGAACAACACACGCTTGGCGATGGTGGTGAGGAACGCTCGCGGCTCAATGATCTGCTGCGTTTCCCGTGCCGTCAGCACTCGAATGAACGTGTCCTGAGCCAGATCCGCGGCGCTGTCAGGGCAGCCGAGTTTGCTCCGCAGCCAACCGGTGAGCCAGTTGTGATGGGCGTGATAAAGGACTTCGACGGTAGTGGCTGACGACAACGGAACCGCTCCGGACGTATTTCGATACGTTAGAGAACAAGAATTGTTCGCATTGTAGGGGCGGGGCCTGGATCCGGCAATCGACTCTTGGCCGGTTTTTCTGGTCCGGAAACCGCATCATCGTTCTTCGCGAGCAAGCCCGCTCCCACAGGTGACCGCGTTCTCTCAGAGGAATGCGGTCGAACGTGGGAGCGGGCTTGCTCGCGAAGGCGGCCGAACAGGCACCGAAAATCCACTGGATTGCAGCGCTATCGCAAAAACGCCTGCCGATACTCCCCGGGCGTGCCACCCAACGCCTGGCGAAACCGGTTGGTGAAATGGCTTGCACTGGCAAACCCACAGGCCAACGCAATATCTCCCAACGGCTGCGACGTTCCGCGCAACAATTCCCGTGCCCGGCTCAGTCGCCGAGCCAACACATACTGATGCGGCGGCAGACCGAAGCTCACACGAAACATCCGTGCAAAGTGGTATTCCGACAGCGCACACAACCCCGCCAATTGCCCAAGGCTGATCGCTTCGGCCATTTGATGGTCGATGAACTCCACCAACTGCCGTCGTTGATGCGCAGCCAACCCACCCTTGAGGCGCAGGCCCTGGCGCACGCCGACCTGGCTGAGCAGGGCATGGTTAAGCATTTCATGGGCCAGGCTGCTGGTGAGCAGGCGTTCGCCGGGTTCATCCCAGTTGAGGGCGATCAACTGCCGAAAGCGCCGGGCTTGCTGCGGGTCTTCCAGGAACGTGTGCTCGCGCAACTGCAATTCCCGCGGTTCGCGATCCAGCAGCGTGACGCAGCCAAAGGCAAATTGTTCGGGGCTGAAATACAGGTGGGCCAGGCGAATATCGCCATTGATCACCCAGCCTGACTGATGGTCGGCCGGCAGAATGCACAGCTTGTCCGGGCCGCCCTTGTTACCTGGCTGGTCGCGGCGAAAGGTGCCGGTGCCGCCGGCGATGTAGCACGACAAGGTGTGATGGCTCGGCGCTTCGTAGTCCTGGGCGTCATGGTGGTTGTTCCACAAAGCCGCAGCCATGCCGTCACCGAGCTCGGCGCTGTGCTCCAGGCGAGCATTGGGCGAGCGGTTAAGCGCTTGAAAGACTTGCAGGGTCTCGAGTGACACTTGTGCGGCCATGATCGGTTCTCTCCAACGCTTTGCATCCTACTCCGTAGATGTTGACCTGCCAGCCCGCCGGCGACAAAAGCGCAAGTTTATGCAAGTGCAAAAAGGTTTTGCTCCGGACACTGAAGGCCTATTCAGGAGTCTTCACCATGAACCTTTCGTTGTATCTACTGACCGTGCTGATCTGGGGCACCACCTGGATTGCCTTGAAATGGCAACTGGGCGTGGTAGCGATTCCGGTGTCGATCGTTTATCGCTTCGGCCTCGCTGCGCTGGTGCTGTTCGTGATGTTGCTGCTCAGCCGTCGTCTGCAACCGATGAACCGTCGCGGGCATCTGATTTGCCTGGCGCAGGGGCTGTGTCTGTTCTGCATTAATTTCATGTGCTTCCTCACCGCCAGCCAATGGATTCCCAGCGGTCTGGTCGCCGTGGTGTTTTCCACCGCCACCCTGTGGAACGCCTTCAATGCGCGGGTGTTCTTCGGCCAGAAAATTGCTCGCAATGTATTGATGGGCGGTGCACTGGGGTTGCTCGGATTGGGCCTGTTGTTCTGGCCAGAGCTCGCCGGTCATACCGCCAGCCCTGAAACCTTGCTCGGTTTGGGTCTGGCGTTGCTCGGCACCTTGTGTTTCTCGGCCGGCAATATGCTGTCGAGTCTGCAACAGAAAGCCGGCCTGAAACCCCTGACCACCAACGCCTGGGGCATGGCTTACGGCGCGGCGATGTTGACGGTGTGGTGTCTGGTCAAAGGCATCCCGTTCGACATGGAATGGAATGCCCGCTACATCGGCTCGTTGCTGTACCTGGTGATTCCCGGCTCGGTGATCGGCTTCACCGCCTACCTGACGCTGGTCGGGCGCATGGGGCCGGAACGGGCGGCGTATTGCACCGTACTCTTTCCGGTGGTGGCGCTGAACGTGTCGGCGTTTGTCGAAGGCTATCAATGGACGGCGCCGGCACTGGTGGGGCTGGGGCTGGTGATGTTGGGGAATGTGCTGGTGTTCCGTAAACCCAAGGCGTCGATGGTGCAAGGAAACGGCAAATTGGCGTGAGGTTCCCTGTGGATCGAGCGCTGAACAGCTCAGCGCTCGATCCTGACGGCCACATAAATCAATAACGGTAATATAAAGTCGACAATGTGTCGGGCCCAGTCCTTGGCGTTCCAGGTTTGTGACTCATCCATGTTAAACCATTCGACACCGATGACTTGGAGGCCGATGTAATAAACAAACATGGCAACCAATAGTCCGATAATCGCAAACTTTTTTGCTTCGTGAAAATCTTCGGGAGAAGCATGGATGTTTCGGTAAAGATGAAACGTGCCAAGTAGGCAGAAAGCCGTATAAATAACTTCCAGGGTGATAATGATCCAGTAGATCCGATGATGGAGCATGGGTGAGGTAATCGCCCGGTAACTCAGGTTTAAATTCTCTCGGGTGGTGTCCATGCTCAGGACGTGGCCGACATACTCATAATTGGTCGCATAGTCGGTAAAGTTGCTGTACATCACCAGCAGGCCAAAGAAGCTGATATAAGCCATTAATATGACTTTGCTGTACCTGATAAGTTGATCGGTTGTTGGCGGGTTCAAGATTTATGCTCTCCATAGCTAAGTCCCGTGAGGGCGGGTAAGTAATGGAGAGTCTATCGTGTGTGTCTGCTTTACGACGGTGGACTGAATTGCAAAGTATGTAGTGAGCAGGCAGGCGTTTGAAACGCCTGCCCTTATTCAGTCAGCCTTTCCACACTTGTAGGTTCACCAGATCTTGCGGCCGCTCACCCAACAAGGCACTGCGCAAGTTGGCCAAGGCACGGTTGGCCATGGCTTCACGGGTTTCGTGAGTGGCCGAGCCGATATGCGGCAAGGTCACGGCGTTTTTCAGTTGGAACAATGGTGATTCGGCCAGCGGTTCTTTCTCATAGACGTCCAGGCCGGCGCCGCGAATCCGGTTGTTTTGCAGCGCTTCGATCAGCGCCGGTTCGTCCACTACGGGGCCGCGGGCGATGTTCACCAGAATGGCGCTCGGTTTCATCAACGACAGTTCACGGTGGCTGATCAGGTGTTTGGTTTTTTCGCTGAGCGGCACCACCAGGCAGACGAAATCGGCTTCGGCCAGCAACTGGTCGAGGCTGCGGAACTGCGCACCGAGCTCCTGTTCCAGCTGGGTCTTGCGGCTGTTGCCGCTGTAGATAATCGGCATGTTGAAGCCCAGTCGACCGCGACGAGCGATGGCCGCGCCGATGTTGCCCATGCCGACAATCCCTAAGGTTTTGCCATGCACATCGCTGCCGAACAACGGCGCGCCGACGGTGGCTTGCCATTGGCCGGCCTTGGTCCAGGCGTCCAGCTCGGCAACGCGGCGGGCGCTGCTCATGAGCAAGGCGAAGGCCAGGTCGGCGGTGCTTTCAGTGAGGACGTCGGGGGTGTTGGTGAGCATGATCCCGCGTTCGTTGAAGTAGGCGAGATCGTAGTTGTCGTAGCCGACCGAGACGCTGGAGACCACTTCCAGTTTGCTGGCGTTTTCCAGTTGCGCGCGACCGAGTTTGCGACCGACGCCGATCAGGCCGTGGGCGTGGGGCAGGGCTTCATTGAACTGGGCGTTGATGTCGCCGTTTTTCGGGTTCGGCACGATCACGTCGAAGTCTTGTTGCAGACGTTCGATCATCGGTGGGGTGATACGGCTGAAGGCGAGGACGGTTTTTTTCATTGGAGGCGGCTCGTCGGGCTTGGAGAATGCCAAGCACGCTAACATTCTTCCCGGACATTATGCGAGCGCTCGGATTGCCGGGTGTACGGCATCCAAAACTGTAGGAGCGACCTGTGGCGAGGGGGCTTGCCCCCGTTGGGTTGCGTAGCAGCCCCAAAATTTTTGATATACCAAAGATCTTGTGAGTGCTACGCACTCAAACGGGGGCAAGCCCCCTCGCCACAGTTCGCTCCTACAAGGGATCAGCTGTGTGGCGCGGAATTTGGTACGTTGAGGTTATCCAGCATCCGGTTCACCGCCAGCTCAGCCAGCATGACGATTTGCTGAATCGCCATGGCCGTATTCCGATGCGGGCCTTCCAGATAGGTCGCAAAATTGCTGGCCATCACACTGGCCTGGGCCAACGACTCACAGGTGTGGGCCAACAGGTCTTCGTCTTTGATCGCCGGTGCGAGCATATACATCGTACTGGGTTTGCGGATGGTCGGTGATTTGAGGGCCGCGGGATTGAGGTAGTGATTCAACGCGCGTTCAGCGGCTTCGTTGAGTTTTTTGGAATTGGGGGATTCGTAGGGGGAAACGTCGTCGGTTTCCGGGGGATTCGGTGTTTCTTTGATCATGGGAATTACTCTATGACAGGATTATAGAGCTGCTATTTTCGTTTCCAAGCGAAGGGTGGCAGCCATGCGCGGTCTGGAAAACCGGAAATCCCATCAAACCCGGCAGACCCGAAGGTCTCCCGCGCACAGCCGCCATAACAAGGAATTGCGTGCAGAAAAAAGCGCCGCAGTATGCCATGTGCTGTGATGGGAATATCAGGTTTCCAAGCCTGGTCACTGATTTGGCAGCGACCCCTAAAGCCTACCCACTTCGCTTCCGAAGCAACAACCGTCAAAACTTGTCGGAAACGCCCTCAAAAATCACCCCGTCTGTAGGAAGAGCCGACGGCTCTCCCTGGACGACATGTGAGTGTTCAACAGGCTGCCGATTACTCGAATAGCTTTTCCAGATGTCGCTGTCCGGGTTTTATATGCTCCAGATTTTCAACATTAATTTCGCCAATCACTTGATGACTTTTTATACCGTCCATGATCGTAAAGTTGAAGGTGGCCTTGAGTGTTCCAACCTTAAAGTTGAAATCGAACGTGATATGCCCGACATCCTTTTTCGGGTAGTAAGGTCGGTGCCATGATCCACCATCGGGGTCGGCCCAGCTTTCGATGAAGGTAGGGGGCTGTAAAACATCGTCCGATTGAAATTCGTATCGTTTGTTTTCAATGTTTGCCGGGAACCTCATGGTGATGTCATTCCATTCGGTTTCACTGATTTGATGCCTGGTGTGTAAAATAACCACCTCTCCATCAGTGACAAAAATAGTAGGTGTTCCATCGTAGTCGGTGAACTTAAAGTTGTTGTGAATTTTGGCGATCAGTTGGCCGGTGGCGGAGCTGGAGTTTTTATTTGAACCCGTGTAATAAATATTCATACTCGTATCCCTTCGAATGAAAAATGAAATTGCTCATGGAGTTTCCATTCGAAGAGATACTTCGTCTACTGTCAGATCTGACAGGTTATTTATATTGATTGGCTATCGAAGCGATGATTTTGGCATTCCTTTGCCATAAGCCAATGCTACGCAATGGGTTAATTCGCCAACCGAACCCCACCCAAACTCCCACTCAACTCATACGCCGCCAATTCCGCCTGATGCGCCGCCAATATCTCCGGCAACGACCCGCGCAAGTATTCCACCCACGTCTTGATCTTCGCATCCAGATACTGCCGCGACGGGTAGATCGCATACAGATTCAGTTCCTGCGAACGGTAGTTCGGCATCACCCGCACCAGCGTGCCGTTACGCAGCCCTTCAATCGCCGCATACACCGGTAAAACGCCAACTCCCATGCCACTGGTGATTGCAGTCTTCATTGCATCAGCGGAGTTCACCAAAAACGGCGAACTATTAATGGTGACCATTTCCTGGCCGTCGGGGCCGTCGAAGGTCCATTTTTCCAGCGGGATGACCGGGCTCACCAGGCGCAGGCAGGCGTGGTTGAGCAAATCGCTGGGTTTGTGTGCGCAACCGTTGGCTTTTACATAGGCGGGCGATGCGCAAACGATGCTGTAGGTGATGCCCAAACGTTGGGAGACGAAGCCCGAGTCCGGCAGTTCGCTTGCGAGCACGATGGACACGTCGTAGCCCTCGTCGAGCAGATCCGGCACGCGGTTGGCCATGGTCAGGTCGAAGGTCACGTCCGGGTGGGTTTTGCGGTAGCGGGCGATAGCGTCGATCACGAAGTGCTGACCGATGCCGGTCATGGTGTGCACCTTGAGTTGCCCGGCCGGGCGCGCATGGGCGTCGCTGGCCTCGGCTTCGGCTTCTTCGACGTAGGCCAGGATCTGCTCGCAACGCAATAAGTAGCGCTTGCCGGCCTCGGTCAGAGCGATGCGGCGGGTGGTGCGGTTGAGCAGACGGGTTTGCAGGTGGGCTTCCAGGTTGGAGACCGCGCGCGAGACGTTGGCCGTGGTGGTGTCGAGTTGCACGGCGGCGGCGGTGAAGCTGCCGGCCTCGGCCACGTAACTGAAGGCGCGCATGTTTTGCAAAGTGTCCATGGGGTGCTCTCTTGGCGAATGGCAAATTGTGACACGAAGTTGCTGATTCTTTACAGGAGACTAAAGAGGCGACCAAGGGATTATCGCGTTAACGGTAACAAAGATTCACAAGAATCCCGGCTTATCGCCAACAAGGCCCACCCCTAGAATTGCGCCGGTCCCATGTAGGAGCGAGGCTGCCCGCGAAGGCGTCCTCACAGGCACCATGGCTGTCGCTTGATAAGACGCCTTCGCGGGCAAGCCTCGCTCCTACAGGATCTCCCCCTATTTCAGGAATTTTCAGCAGTGCCGCGTCGCATCAACAGAGCGCTCAAGACGCTCAGTGTTTTGGCTTTAACCCTGGCAATCAGCGGCTGCATCGGCACCGCAGGTATTGCCCCACAGGGCAAGGCACTGGAGGCTGATTCACTGGCCACCGATGAAGCCATTCAGAGCGCCGCGCAAGACGCTCATTGGCCCACCACCCAATGGTGGCAAGCCTACGGCGACCCGCAACTGAACCGCTGGATAGACCTCGCACTGCAGGATAGCCCGAGCATGGCCATGGCCGCGGCGCGAGTGCGTCAGGCGCGGTCCATGGCTGGCATTGCCGAGTCCGCCGAGTCGTTGCAGATCAATGGCCAATCCACCCTCAAGCGCCACAACTGGCCCACCGATCAGTTCTACGGCCCCGGCGAGCTGGCCAACATCACCACCTGGGACAACAACGCCGCACTGGGTTTCAGCTATGCCCTCGACCTTTGGGGCCGCGAAAGCAACGCCACCGAACGCGCCGTGGACATGGCCCACATGAGCGCCGCCGAAGCACGGCAGGCCCAGCTCGAATTGCAGAACAACATCGTGCGCGCCTACATCGAGCTCTCGTTGCATTACGCACAACGGGACATCGTCGCGGCGACCTTGAAGCAGCAACAGCAAATTCTCGACCTGGCACAGAAACGTCTTGACGGCGGCATCGGCACGCATTTCGAAGTCAGCCAAGCCGAAACACCATTGCCGGAAACCCATCGGCAAATCGATGCGCTGGACGAAGAAATTGCTCTAAGCCGCAACCAACTCGCCGCGCTGGCCGGCAAGGGACCGGGGGAGGGCGCGCAGTTGCAACGGCCAACGCTGTCGTTGGGCGCGGCGTTGAAGTTGCCGTCGTCTTTGCCGGCGCAACTGCTCGGTCAGCGCCCGGACGTGGTCGCCAGTCGCTGGCAAGTGGCGGCGCAGGCGCGGGGTATCGATGTTGCCCACGCTGGCTTCTACCCCAACGTCGATCTGGTCGGCAGCCTCGGCTACATGGCCACCGGCGGTGGGGCGCTGGAGTTTTTGACCGGCAAGAAGCTCAACTACAGCGTCGGCCCGGCGATTTCGTTGCCGATCTTCGACGGTGGCCGCTTGCGCTCGGAGCTGGGCGAAGCCTCGGCGGGTTATGACATCGCGGTGGCGAAGTACAACCAGACGCTGGTCAACGCGCTGAAGAACATCTCCGACCAGCTGATTCGCCGCGAGTCGATGGACAAGCAACAGGCCTTCGCCACCGAGTCGGTGGCCACGGCGCAGAAGACCTACGACATCGCGATGATCGCGTATCAGCGCGGGCTCACCGATTACCTCAACGTGCTCAATGCGCAGACCTTGTTGTTCAAGCAGCAACAGGTGCAGCAGCAAGTGCAGGCCGCACGCTTGAGTGCTCATGCCGAACTGGTGACGGCGCTTGGCGGTGGACTCGGGGCGGGCAACGACGTGCCGAATGCCGAGAAAACCCAGCCCCCGAAAACCCCGGTTCTTTTGCGTTGAACACAAAACCTGTGGGAGCGGGCTTGCTCGCGAAAGCGGTGTGTCAGGCGAAATCCGCATTGACTGACACTCCGTCTTCGCGAGCAAGCCCGCTCCCACAGGGACCGAGTTCTCGCCGCACAACCCTAGACCATTGAGCAAAATTCCATGACTCCCTTGCCCGCACCTTTGCGCTGGCTGTATTCCCTTGAATGGCGCCGGGGGTTCTTCGACTGGGCACGCAGTGACGGCGTGACCTGGGTGTACATTTTCAAGGTGTTGTTCGCCGCGTTCCTGACCCTGTGGCTGGCCATGCGTCTGGAGTTGCCGCAACCGCGCACCGCGATGATCACCGTGTTCATCGTCATGCAACCGCAAAGCGGCCAAGTGTTCGCCAAGAGTTTCTATCGCTTCCTCGGCACGTTGGCCGGGTCGGCGGTGATGGTCGCGTTGATTGCCTTGTTTGCGCAGAACACCGAACTGTTCCTTGGCTCGCTGGCGATCTGGGTCGGCCTCTGCTCGGCCGGCGCGGCGCGCTATCGCAACTTCCGCGCTTATGGATTTGTGCTCGCCGGTTATACGGCGGCGATGGTCGGGCTGCCTGCATTGGCTCACCCCGATGGCGCGTTCATGGCGGCGGTTTGGCGCGTATTGGAAATCTCCTTGGGGATTCTCTGCTCGACGCTGGTGAGCGCCGCGATCCTGCCGCAAACCGCCAGCGCCGCGATGCGCAATGCCTTGTATCAGCGCTTCGGCGTGTTTGCCTTGTTCGTCACCGATGGCTTGCGCGGTCGCAGCCGGCGCGAGGCATTTGAAGCGAACAACGTGCGGTTTATCGCCGAGGCGGTGGGCCTGGAAGGGCTGCGCAGCGTCACGGTGTTCGAAGACCCGCACATGCGTCGGCGCAACGGGCGGCTCAGTCGTTTGAACAGCGAATTCATGGGTATTACCACGCGCTTCAATGCGCTGCATCAGTTGCTCGAACGCCTGCGCAGCAGCGGCACCGATCACGTTGTCGCGGCGATCAAACCGGGGTTACAGGATCTGGCCGAAGTGCTCGACGGCTTCAGCGGTCGCGCCTTGACCAGCCCCGACGCGGCACGCCTGGCCACCGCGTTGGCGACCTATAAGGAAAACTTGCCAGCGCGCGTCCGCAGCCTGCGGGCGACCTTTCAGGAGAGTGATCCGAGCGACGCCGAGCAGCTGGATTTTCACACCGCCTACGAGCTGCTTTATCGCTTCGTCGACGACCTGCACAGTTATGCACAGACCCACGCGTCGCTGGCCGATCACAGCCATGAGCGGGAACGTTGGGACGAGCCCTTCACCCCGCAAACCAACTGGCTAGCCTCGGCGGCATCGGGCATTCGCGCAGCATTCATCCTCGTGGTGCTCGGCAGTTATTGGGTGGCCACCGCGTGGCCGAGTGGCGCGACCATGACCCTGATCGCTGCCGCTACCGTTGGCCTTTCAGCGGCGACACCGAACCCCAAACGCATGGCGTTTCAGATGGCCTGCGGGACGTTGCTCGGGGCGCTGATCGGCTTCGTCGAGATGTTTTTCATCTTCCCCTGGATCGACGGTTTTCCATTGCTGTGCGTGATGCTCGCGCCGGTGATCGTGGTCGGTGCGTTCCTGACTTCACGGCCGCAATACGCCGGGGTTGGCCTGGGGTTGCTGATCTTCTTCAGCACCGGTTCGGTGCCGGACAACCTCACGGTTTACAACCCTTACGCCTTCATCAACGACTACATCGCGATGATCATGGGCATGCTGGTGTGTGCGGCGGCCGGGGCGATCATTTTGCCGCCCAACAGCCGCTGGTTATGGCGGCGGTTGGAGCAGGATTTGCGCGGGCAAGTGGTGTACGCCATCAGCGGCAAACTCAAAGGTTTGGCGTCGAGCTTCGAAAGCCGCACTCGCGATCTTTTACATCAGGCCTATGGCCTCGCAGCGGGACAGCCGCAGGTGCAAAGGGACTTGCTGCGCTGGATGTTCGTGGTGCTGGAAGTCGGCCACGCGATCATCGAGTTGCGCAAGGAACAGGCGATTTTACCGGTGCATCCGGCGTACGCCGAATCCCAGCCGTGGCGCCAGTCAATCCGGGTGATGGGGCGTTCGCTGGTGCGACTGTTTTTGCAACCCAGCCAGAGCAATCTGGAACGTGCTCTGGTTGCGGTCGACCACGCGATCAGCTGCGTGCAGGCCACCGACGAACCCTTCGCGCCGCACTTCGATACCTCTGCCTTGCGCCGAGTGAAAAGCTACCTGCACTTCATCCGCACCTCGCTGCTCGATCCGCAATCGCCGCTCGCGGACTACATAAATGTCATCGCCACTGCCAAGCCACAAGGACTTGAACATGCCTCGTGAAATCGCCTTCCACGGCGTGTACATGCCGACCATGACCCTGATGTTTTTCATTGCGGCGGCGCTGGCCTGGGCGCTGGATCGATTCCTTTCCGGATTCGACCTGTACCGCTTTTTCTGGCACCCGGCGCTGCTGCGCCTGAGTCTGTTTATCTGTCTGTTTGGCGCCCTTGCGCTGACTGTTTACCGTTGAGAACACCGTGATGAAAAAGCTTTTCAGCCTGCTCGCGACCTTGCTGGTGTTGGCCCTCGCCCTGTGGATCGGCCGGACCCTGTGGGTGCATTACATGAACACACCCTGGACCCGCGACGGCCGGGTGCGCGCCGACATCATCAACGTCGCCGCCGACGTTACCGGTGAAGTGGTGGACGTGCCGGTGCGCGACAACCAGTTGGTGAAGAAGGGCGATTTGCTGATGCGCATCGACCCCGAGCATTACCGCATCGCAGTGAAACAGGCACAGTCGCTGGTGGCCTCGCGCAAAGCCACGTGGGAGATGCGCAAGGTCAACGCCCATCGCCGCGCCGACCTCGACAACCTGGTGATCTCCAGGGAAAACCGCGACGACGCCACCAACATCGCCGACTCGGCCCTGGCCGATTACCAGCACGCCCAGGCGCAACAGGAAGCCGCCGAACTGAACCTCAAACGCACGGAAGTGCGCGCGGCGGTGGACGGCTATGTCACTAACCTCAACGTCCATCGCGGCGACTACGCACGCATCGGCGAAGCGAAAATGGCCGTGGTCGATATGAACTCGTTCTGGGTTTATGGCTTCTTCGAAGAAACCAAACTGCCCCATGTGCGCGTGGGCGATAAAGCCGACATGCAATTGATGAGCGGCGAAGTGCTCAAGGGCTATGTGGAAAGCATTTCTCGCGGCATCTATGACCGCGATAATCCGCAAAGCCGCGAGCTGATCGCCGACGTGAACCCGACCTTCAACTGGGTGCGCCTGGCGCAACGGGTGCCGGTGCGGATTCACATTGATGAAGTGCCAGAGGGCGTGCTGTTGGCGGCGGGGATTACGTGCACCGTTGTGGTGAAACAGGCTGTCGAGGAGTAACTGACAGACCGAGTCGCCTGCTTCGCGAGCAAGCCCGCTCCCACACTTGATCTACTTTGTGCACATATGTTGTGTTCACTGAAGATCGAATGTGGGAGCGGGCTTGCTCGCGAATGGAGCGACTCGGTCCCTCAGGCAGATGGCGACAGTTCACTCCTTGCAAAACGTCTCATGCAAATGCCGCCAAACCACCTTGCCATCGGTCTGTTTCTCAAACACCACCGAGGATCGCCGATCAGAATGCAGCCCTGTCGCATCGGTCTGCTGCTCGCGGTAACTCACTACCGCGCCACCGTCGTACAGCGCGACACCTCGCAACTCGCTGAGCTCAATCCTGAACCCGAGCTTCTTCCCGCCCGCCAGCAGAAACAATTCATTCAACGCCTCGAAATCCAGCACCCGGCCCAATGGCGAGATCATGGAAAACTGCGGGGAAAAACGCGTCAGCAATTGCTCAAGCTCGGACTCGTCTCGCTCCTCGGCCAACCATTGCTCGATGGCTATGTGGGCCTGGATCACTTCGTCAAAGTATTCGGTGTATTCGGTCATGTTGTTTCCTGAAATTTTGCAGCGTCTGTCCTGAAGTCTTCGCGGGCAAGCCCGCTCCCACAGTGATCTTTGGTGTGAATGCTATCTGTGCTACCCAGTAGAATCTTGTGGGAGCGGCGGTGCGACGATTCGACTTGCCCGCGATGATGTCGACTCAGTCTTAGAGTTGCCCCTTCAACCCGAACCGCTTCATCAACCCCGACTCCAACAGCCCCTTGGGCAACAACCCTGCCATCAACGGCAACGCCCGGCTGCCATTACCCAAACGCACCAGACGCGGCGGCTTATTCTGTTGCACGGCCTTCAATAAACCGGCGGCAAATTCACTGGCCGGCGTGGGTTTGTCCTGAGACGCCTGGGCTCGTGCACGAATACCTTCACGCAGCGGCCACCATGGCGATTGCTCGGTGATCAGTTGCTCAGCTTCGTTGCCGGCATTTTTCGCGAAGCTGGACGCGATAGCCCCAGGCTGAACTTCCATGACCCGCACGCCGAACGGCGCCAGTTCCATGCGCAACGCATCGCTCAAAGCATGCACCGCGGCTTTCGAAGCACAGTAAGCACCTGCAAACGGCGTGACCAGAACCCCGGACACGCTGCCGATGTTCACCACCAGGCCCCTGGCGCGACGCAGTACCGGGAACATCGCGCGAGTGACGCCGACGATCGAAAACACGTTGGTTTCGAATTGCCGCTGCATGGCCGGCACACCGCCATCGAGCAGGGGGCCCATGGCGCCATAGCCGGCGTTGTTGATCAGCACATCAAGGCCGCCGCGTTGCTGATTGATCCGCTCGCTCAGTTGTTCGAGGGCCGGGCCATCGTTCACGTCCAATTGCACGGCGGTGAAACCGGCAGCGGTTAGAGCGGCTACGTCTTCAGCCTTGCGGGCGCTGGCCCAGACTTCGTAACCGGCACTTTTGAAGGCGTCAGCGAGGGCGCGGCCAATGCCGCTGGAACAACCGGTAATCAACGCAACGGGCATGGCGCGGTCCTTGTGCAAAGAAGAAAGGGATCAGTCGGAGAAACTACCCTGCAAACGCTCGGCGCGAAACTCCAGGGTTTGCGGGCGATAACCGGGGCGCAGGGGCGGCATTGGCAAGCAGTCTTCCCAGTTGTCGCCGGCCTGCAATTCGCCGGGGCCGCGATAGCGCGGTGCGGCGTATTGATTGTCAGCCAGATTGACCGTATCGCCCGGTGCATAAGCGGCGATGCGCCAGCGAAGTTCGGTCAGCGGCACGTCGTTGCCGTTGTTCATCGTTAGCTTCAAGGGGCGATCCGCCGGGCAGTGTTCGGGCGCGTAGGTGATACGCAGCTCAAGGCGCGCCAGTTGCTTGACCTCGCGGGTGTCCAGCCAGAATACCCACACCGCCACCAGGCCCAATCCGACAGCGGCGGCCATGGAAACCGGCACGGCCTTGGACGGGTAGCGCAGCAGCAGGATCAGCCAGGTGATGACCAGCAGGACGCCGATGAACATGACGCGAAACCTCGGGAAGGGAAAGAGCATCCTACCTAAGCGTAGGTAGAGTTGGCGATGGGCATGATTCCGGCGTTGGACGTTATGGCCCCTTCGCGAGCAAGCCCGCTCCCACATTCGACCGAGTTGTCTTATGGGAATGCGATTAAATGTGGGAGCGGGCTTGCTCGCGAAGGGGCCCTCTGAATCGCTGCAAAACCTAAAAAAAGCCCCCGCCCAACCCACTGCGGATAGGGACGCAGCGGGCTGGACGGGGGCTTTTTATTTTTTACCGGTCAAATCACTGCGCGATGGTTTTCACCGACACGCCGCGTTCGATCGGGGTAGAGCGACCGTAGATATCTTCAAAGCGCTCGATATCGTCTTCACCCAGGTAGCTGCCCGATTGCACTTCGATGATCTCGAGTGGAATCTTGCCCGGGTTGCGCAGACGGTGAACCGAGGCGATCGGGATGTAGGTCGACTGGTTTTCAGTCAGCAGGAACACGTTCTCATCGCAGGTCACTTCAGCAGTGCCGCTGACCACGATCCAGTGTTCGGCGCGGTGGTGGTGCATTTGCAGCGACAGGCACGCGCCCGGCTTGACCGAGATGCGCTTGACCTGGAAACGGCCGCCCATGTCGACCGAGTCGTAGGAGCCCCACGGACGATAGACTTCGCAGTGGTTCTGGGTTTCGCTACGGCCCTGCTCGTTGAGGGTGTTGACCATCTGTTTCACGCCTTGGACCTTGTCCTTGTGGGCGATCATCATGGCGTCCTTGGTTTCGACGACCACGATGTTTTCCAGGCCGATCACCGACACCAGTTTGCCGTTGCCATGGATCATGCAGTTTTTGCTGTCCTGGATGACCACGTCGCCTTTGGTGACGTTACCGTTGGCGTCTTTTTCATTGACTTCCCACAGCGACGACCAGCAACCGACGTCGCTCCAGCCGGCGGTCAGCGGCACTACGCAGGCGCGTTGGGTTTTTTCCATCACCGAGTAGTCGATGGAATTGTCCGGGCAGCAGGCGAAGGTGGCGGGGTCGATGTCGACGGTGTCGGCATCCTGCGTGCTACGTTCCAGCGTCAGTACGCAGGTGTCGTAGATGTCCGGATCGTGTTTTTTCAGCTCTTCGAGGAAACGGCTGGCGCGGAACAGGAACATGCCGCTGTTCCAGAAGTAACCACCGGACTGGACGAATTCCGTGGCACGTTTCACGTCAGGTTTTTCGACGAAGTGCGAGACACGGCTGACGCCTTCCGGCAGCAGCGCATCGTTGGTGGACTTGATGTAGCCGTA
This sequence comes from Pseudomonas sp. F-14 TE3623, assembly GCF_053629015.1. Lineage (NCBI taxonomy): Bacteria > Pseudomonadati > Pseudomonadota > Gammaproteobacteria > Pseudomonadales > Pseudomonadaceae > Pseudomonas > Pseudomonas sp. F-14 TE3623. The sequence goes on from NZ_JBRJHM010000001.1 coordinate 1,806,114, forward strand.
ACCGGTTTCCGGTTTGGTCGCCGGCACGCCGAACAGCACCATTTCGCCGCGCTCGGCTGCCACTGTGGCCAGGGCCAGGGCGCGTTGCAGGGCTTTCTGGTCTTCCAGCACGTGGTCGGCCGGCAGCACCAGCATCAGCTCGTCCCGACCTTCATTGACCAGCATCATCGCGGTCAGGGCCACTGCTGGCGAGGTGTTGCGACCGAAGGGTTCCATCAGGATGCGCTGGGTGTCCAGGTTGCGGGCGCTCAGCTGCTCGTTGACGATGAAACGGTGTTCCTTATTGCAGACCACGATCGGAGTGTCCATGCCTTCGAACACCAGGCGCTCCAGAGTTTGCTGGAACAGCGTGTGTTCGCCGGTCAGGGCGAGGAATTGCTTGGGGAATTGCTTACGCGAAAGCGGCCAAAGACGTGAGCCGCTACCACCTGACAAGATCACCGGAATCATGTTGTTACTCCTTTAAAATCGATTTGGTTAGAGCTACTGCGTTCTGTCGTTTCACTCTTGTTCTTGTTCCGTGTCCGAATTGACGCCTCGGTCCCTTGTGGGAGCGGGCTTGCTCGCGAAAGCGGTGGGTCAGCCAACATCATCGTTGAATGTGAAACCGTATTCGCGGGCAAGCCCGGCTCCCACAGGGATATGGGTCAACCGGGCAAATGTGTTAGCGCGTCGAAACCGGGCGCTTGACCCACACTGGCGACAGGCTGCTGCCTTTGCCGGTGACGTACAGCACCGCGGCTTCACCACGTTCCAGGGCAACCGGTTTCACGTCACCGACTTTGGTGGCGCCGTCGTACAGTGCCAGGCTGACTTTCACCGGGTTGATTTCACGCTCGCCACGGCCCTTGGCCGCCACGGACGGGACCACTTCGGTCTTGCCATCGGCGGTTTTCAGGGTCAGGGCCTTGTCACTGAGGTTCTGTACGCGCACCAGGGATTTCTGCTTGTTCTTGAACGGCGGCTCTTCGATCAGTTGTGGCGCGCCGCTGGCGTTGTTGACCAGGGTGTAATAGTGGTCGCCGGCCAATTTCACCGGCAGGGTCTGGCTGCCGACCTTGGCGCTGTAATCGCCGCCCGGCATGAAGCTGAAGTCTGTGCTGGACAGCGGCGCGACTTCGCTCAGGTTGGTGGTGCCAACAGTGGCGCTGACTTCAGCGTTACCGGCGTTGAAGACCCGCACGAAACTGGAGCCTTTTGGTGCGGTCGGGCCGTAGAGCGCGCCGTCACCGGCGAAGGCTTGCAAGGACAATACGCTCATGCCAGCGACGAGAGCAAAGGTCTTAGCGAGACGGCGAGGAGTAGTAGTGAAAGTCATGGTGTACCTCTCTTTCAGTTTTGCGCCCGGTCGGGCGTCTCGGATTTAGTGTTTGCAGCTACGTTTTGTTGGCGTGCGCCGGCTTGTTTAAGCTCTGCGACCCACTGCGGGTCGGCGTCACCGATTTCGTTGTTCACAGGCAGATATCGTTCAGGGAACTCCCAGATCAGCACTTGTGGCGGGCTGTTCTTGAAGGCGTCGCTTTTCAGGTAGCTGAGCATCGGCAGAATCGGGCCATGGCCGTCTTCGGCGTAGCTGACCACGTCGCTGTGCAGTGCCTCTTTCAGCGCACCGATGAAGTTCCAGTTCGGGTTGGCGCTGTAGCTGGTGCCGATCAGGGCCACCGGCACTTCAGTGTTGGCGAACAGGGCGTCGTCACCGGCAGGCTGATCTTGGGCAGCCACGGTGTTGCGCTTCTGCAAAGGCTCTTGCGCCGGCATCAGGTTTTCGAACAGCGGGTCCAGCGGCAGGAACAACCGCAGGTCACCCTTGTGCGTCACCTTCTCCGCAGGTTCGGTGACGAAGTTTTGCGGTTCGCCGCTGAGCGGTGCCTTGTCGGCGATGGTTTTGGCCAGGGTCTGGGCAGCGATTTGCGCGCCTTCCGGGGTCCAGTGGGTGTCGGTGCGCAGGAACACTTGCTGACCGTCTTGCTTGCCCTTTTGCAGCGGGCCGAGCAGGTCAGGGGCGATGATCTTGTTGGCCGCGACACGAGCGTGGAAGTCCTTGTACAGATTGGCGTGGATACTCGCCGGCTTCACTTCACCCAGATGTTCCGGGTACAGACGCGTCTTGGCCGGCACGATCGCCATCACCAATTGCACGCCTTGCTTTTTCAGGGTCTGGCGCACGCCTTCGACCAACGCGTAGTTGCCCTGCAGGTTCAACTCTTCGTTGACGATCGGGTGGAACTCTTCATCGCTGTAGAGCCACTGATCGCGACCGAGCACCACGCCCGGACGACCTTCGTTGAACAGTTTGAAATCCAGCGCGGCCCAAAGATTGGTGCCCAGGCGCTTGATCGGGAACTCTTCGTCGTAGTGCGTCTCGACGGCTTTGGTCCAGCGACCGTTGAGCACGGTCGCTTCGGCGTTGGTACTGAAACCGAAGAAGCTGCGTACCGACCACACGCCCAGGACCAGCAAGGTCACCAGGAACAGGGCGATGTAGAAGATGCGTAATGAGCGGGTCATAGTCAGATCCCTCAGAACTGGAAGTAAAGGAACGGCGAAAAGCTTTGCGCCGAGAGTTTGAGAATCGAGGCGATGAACAGCAGTAGAACCAGAGCGCGCATCACGTAACGGGACCAGTCAGCGGTCCAGTAGGCCGGTTGCACAGTCGCTTCAACGCCGACGGTGTAACCCGGTTCGTGGATGCTGGCCGGGTTTTCACCCGGTACGGCTTTGATCATTCCAGGCGTAGCCGCAGCAGGGCCATCGGCCTCGACGTTGACGGCAGGCTTGGTTTTGACCGGTGGCCGGTTGGTGTAGAAATCACGGATGCCAAAGAACGCCAGGGTGACGTAGGCCACCACCAGTGTTGCCACTTGCAGACCGGTGAGGCTGGCCTGGTTAAGTTCCGACAGCGACCATTCGCCGAAGCTGAACATCGCACCGTACATGCGACCGGCGACGTGCAGGTTTTCCGAACGGAAGATCACCCAGCCCATGACAACAAGCAGGAAGGTCAGCGCCCAACGGATCGGGTTGATGCTGCGCGGCGAGGTGTTCAGGCCGAGGGCTTTTTCGATCGCCAGCCACATGCCGTGCCAGGCACCCCAGATGATGTAAGTGATGTTCGCGCCGTGCCACAGACCACCGAGCAGCATGGTCAGGAACAGGTTGCGATAAGTCATCAGCGTGCCTTTACGGTTACCGCCGAGGGTGATGTACAGATAGTCACGCAACCAGGTCGACAGGCTGATGTGCCAGCGACGCCAGAACTCGGTGATCGACTGGCTGATGTACGGCTGTTTGAAGTTTTCCATGAAGCGGAAACCCATCATCAAGCCCAGACCAATCGCCATGTCGCTGTAGCCGGAGAAGTCGAAGTACAGCTGCGCGGTGTAGGCCAGGGCGCCGAGCCAGGCATCGCCCGTGGTCGGGTCCTGCAAGGCGAAGCAATGGTCGGCCACCACCGCCAGGGTATCGGCAATGAAGACCTTCTTGATGAAGCCCTGCATGAACCGCGTGGCACCTTCGGAGAACTTGTCGAGGGTGTGGGTGCGGTTGTTGAACTGGTCGGCCAGGTCACGGAAACGCAACACAGGGCCCGCGATCAAGTGCGGGAAGATTGCCACGAATGCGGCAAAGTCGATCAGGTTGCGGGTCGCCGGGGTATCACCGCGGTAGACGTCGATGATGTAGCTGATGGACTCGAAGATGTAGAACGAGATCCCGATCGGCAACAGCACATGGGTCAGGATGAACGGCGAAAGACCGACCGAGGTCATCATCGCGTTGATGCTGTCCACGCCGAAGTTGGCGTACTTGAAGTAGCCGAGGATGCACAGGTCGACGCCCACGCCCAGGAGCAACCAGCGTTGGGCCGGTTTGGTCCGAACGCCTGCCGCACCGACTTTCAGGCCGATCCAGTAGTTCCACAGCGTGACGGCTGCGAACAGCGCAAGGAAGTCCACACGCCACCAGGCGTAGAACACGTAGCTGGCGATCAGCAGCAGCAAGTTGCGATAGCGTATTCCGCTCAAGTAGTACATGCCGAGAAAGATCGGCAAGAACAGAAACAGGAACACGTTGGATGAAAATACCATCCCGATCTCTCCATGTTTAACCAACAGTCAAGGGCCAACGGCCCCCCCAAACCCCCCACCGAAAACCGGAGGGCTAACTCACAAAACTCAAACTCGACACCGACCCTGTGGGAGCGGGCTTGCCCGCGATAGCGGTGGGTCAGTCGACATCAATGCTGAATGTCAGATTGCAATCGCGGGCAAGCCCGCTCCCACAGGGTTTTGTATTGTTCCTAGGAACCTTTGCCTTTCTCGCTGGCCGGGTCGTAGACCTTGGTCAAATCCCCGCCGAGGCGGAAGGTCTTGAACGGCTGCATTTTGTGTTTCTGCGCCAGCACATCCGGCGTGCAGGTGTAGAGCGAGCAGAACGGTTCGAGCCAGGCGAATTTCGAATCGACCTTGAGGTCGGTCATGTCCTGCTCTTTACCGTTCTTCTCCTCGAATTCATCCGGGTCTTCCACGCCTGCCAGCACGCGATCACCCAGGCGTTTCAAGGCGCCGTTGTTTTCCTGACGCAGATCCACACCGTTGACCTGAGCGAAACTGGCGATCATCGCCAGTGGCGGCAGGGCATAGTTGTGATAGGCGAGGGCGCGTTGCTGGCGCTTGAGCTCGTTGGGCAGGAAGCCTTGGGCGTCGACCTGATTGACGCCGACCTTGTATTCCTTGACCGCCCAATCGAACAGGTCGCGGCGGTTGGTGGCGACCGACGTGGCCATCACCGACCAGGCTGCCCAGTACGAGTGGTTGTTGGTTTGCTCGAGCGGCAGGTTGTCCCAATCGCTGACTACCTGATCAGCCATTTTGCTGAACCAGGCTTCAATCACTTGCGCTTCTTCCTGGTGGGTAGCCAGCGGATGCGAGTCAGAGAATTTCAGGCGGACATAGGACGAAGCCATGCTGCCCAACGCCCATTTGCGCATGGACTTGCCGGTGTGGTTGAAGTCCTTGGACATCAACGCATCGGCCTTGGCCCAGGCCGTTAGCCAGTTGAGCGTGCACTCCAGTTGTTCCGGACGACCATCACGCATGAACTGCATCACCTGCTTGCTGGTGGCGCGCTCGATCTTGGTGATGTCGGCGGTGGTGTCGCGGAAGGCTTTTTCCGATGCCTCGTTCAGGGTCGAACGGGCCTTGTCGGAGCCTTCGTATTTGCTGCGAAATTGCAGGGCGCCGGTGTAGGGCGTCGGCATCGCGTCGCAGCCTTCACTCTTGCCGCCGGTTTTGACTTTTTCAATTGGCGCGAAGTAACCCTGGGGCGGGCGCAGTGGCGCGGCGGCCTGGGTGGCGCCGGCGAACATCGCCAGCGTCAGCAGGGAGGGCGCGAGTAACTTTTTCAGCGTTCGGGTTTGCATGCAGTTCATAAGAGGTAGCCTCATTGCCCGGCTTGAGCGGTACGCTGCTCGGCGCCGGAGAACACGTTGCGTTTGCAGATTTTCGCTTCGACCTTCTGAGGCGTGGTACCTGGTTTTTCAGGTCCCTGGACTTCGACGGCCAGCAGATTCTGCGAGGCCCAGTCTTCGTCCGTGCGCAACTCGAAGGCGAAACGCCCGTCGGTATCGGAGGTTTCCGGTTTGTCGATCTTGATGTCCTCGTGGCGCCCGTTCATGTACCAGAGGGTGGCTTGCAAGGTTTTCACCGAGGTGTCGGCGAAGCGGATATCGACCTGGTGACTGCTGTTGCGCAGGTCCAGGTTCTTGCTGTTGACCATCAATTCGTTTTTGCCCGGTTTGAGCGTGGCACTGGCACTCATCTGTGCATCTTTGCCTTCGCAACCGTTGTCCAGCAGCGCCATCATTTGGCGGTAGATGGTTTCCTGATCGAGGCGATAAAGCGGCGAGAATTCCCAGATGAGGATTTTCGGCGGTTTGGTCTGGAACTCTTCGCTGCCCAGGTACTGCAGCATCGAACCTTCGAAGCCACCACCGGGGAACGCGACGTTGAGAATGTCGGCGCCGATGGCCTCTTCGAGGAAACCGGCGAAGTTGTAGTTCTTGCCACTGTGGCTGGTGCCGACCAGGGTGATTTCCGGATTACCGGAATCACTGAACAGATCGCCATCGCCCGCTTCGCCTTTTGGCTCGGTGGTGAACTGATCCATGTACTGGATCGCGTAGCTAGTGCCACAGAGTTGACCAGCCATGTTGTGTAACGTTCCGGTCTTGCCCATGCGACCCGACTTATGGGTCTCGAATTCACGCTTGGGAACGTCGGCGAAGGCCGGCAATTGCTTGACCTTCTCGGCGACAATTTTCGCTGTGCGCTGGGCGCCATACGGCGTCCAGTGTTGGTCGCCGCGGAAGTAGAAGTCGTGAGCCGGCAGGGTATCGGGCAGCGATTCGTTGGTCAGCGGGGACAGGTCCGGAACTACGTAGCCCATCTGCGCGAAGCGCCCGAGCATGGTTTTGTAGTTCTTCAGCGCCTTGTCGAAATCGTAGCTCGCTTTCTCTGCCGGGTTCAGCTTGTTGCGGTTCACCAGGCCACGAGTCGGCTGGTAAACGATGACCAGTTCCACGCCTTTGCTCTTGAACGCATCGTGCAGTTGTTTCATGCGTTTGTAGCCAGCGGGTGTGGTGTCGAACTCGGTGCGCAAGTCTTCTTGCGTACGGAACAGCCAATCGCCCTGCGCCTGCACCAGCGTGGTGAAGTTCTGCTGATAGCGGGTGGTGTAGTTCTTCGCGTCATGGGCGGCGGGGCACAGGCTGCAGCAATCCTCGGCCTTGAAGCTGGGTGCTTTGGCATCTTCGGCACGTACGCCAGTGCTGGCCGCGAGAATGCCCGCGGTCAGGGCCGACAGGCTGAGTAATTTGATCAGGTGTGGGTGCATAAAATTATCCTCAGTCCCGCATTTCGGTCTGGCGTTCGACAGGGTCGATCAGCACGGCTTTCTGCTGGCGCACCAGCAGGTCGAGAATTTCATCCTGGCGTTCGCCGAGAATCCCCGAGAAGCTGATGCCGATGGATTTGGTCGGTGCGAGCATCGACACGCGATACAACTCCACGCTCAGCGGCGAGTCGATCGATAGCGGTCCGCTACCGTTGGCGGCCAGTTCACCGCCGACCACGATCAGCGACACCTGGGCGTCGAACGGGTCGAGCTTGATGTCCCGGTCGGTGTCGCTCAAATCTTTGATGTGCCCGTAGACACCGGTCAGGCCGTTGGCCATCGAGACGTTTTCATACAGGCGAATGTTCACGCTGTTACGAATACGGATGCCGTGGCGCTTGTTGTTGATCACCTTGTTGCCCCACAGCAGGTTGTCAGCACTCTCATAGAGGGTGATGCCATCGGTGTGGTTTTTGTAGATCTCGTTGTAGGCGATCAGGTTGTTCACACTGTTACGGTCGATCACCAGGCCCGACAATTTGTTGTCGTAGCTGCGGTTGTTGAAGATGAAGCTGTCGTTGACCTCACGGGAAATAATGATCCCGTGCTTCTTCTTGGTCCCGTACACCGTGTTGTCGGCGATGATCAGGCCGTGGGAACGGTCATGGGGGTCGATGCCGTAGACGATGTTGTCTTTGTAGGTGTTGCCCTTGACCACGAAGTCGCGGGTTTCGTAGCAGTAGAAGCCGTACCACATGTCCGAGAACTCGGAGCCGACGATCCAGCCGGACGGTTCAGGGCGCTTGAGCACCTTGGCCATGTTCGGCGTGTATTGGGAAATACTCACGCCGTAGGACTTACTGTTGGCGTAACCGAAACTGGCGATCTTGCTGTTGGCGATGTAGGTCTCGGTGCCACCCCAGGACAGCAGGAACGGACGGAACTCCTTGGGCGACTTGAAGGCCGCCGGGCCGTTTGCCTTCTCGCTCCAGCCAGTGATTTTGGTATCACGCACGAACAGCTGGCCGTCGTTGACCAGGAACGAACCGGCCTCTTGGGACAGGCGCAATTCCTGGGTCTGCTTGTCGATTTCCAGAATGCCCTTGTTACCCACCACGATCGGCAACTTCGCCAGGAACACGCCCGGCGAGGTTTCGCTGAAGTACTGCTTGGGCAGCTTCTTCGCCAGGTCCTTGAGGTTCATGTAGCCGTCGTCGATGAAGATCGCCTGCGGGATGCCATGCTGACGCACCACCCACTCGGCCATCTTGTTGTCACCGCCGATGAAGTCCTTCAGGGCGTTTTCCTGCATCATCCGGCGCACGCTGATCTTGCCGGGTTTGGTGCGCACGATTTTCGCCGCGATGGCTTCGGCGGTGTAGCCAGAAGTGTCCGGCAGTTTAGGCTTGGCCAGGTCCAGCGGCGCGGTTGGCGCGCTGCTGACGGTGTAGGTCTTGGCCTGTTGCAGCCCCTTGGCCATGGTCGTCGATTTGCCCTGTTGTACAGGCTTGGCCGGTTCGACGGTGGCGAAGGCGGCTGCGCTGGCGAGCAGTAGCGCGCCGGCCAGCAGGCTGATCGAGCCTTTCTTGGCACTGTTCATGTCGGGCACTCCCTTCGCGGTTTGCATCAGAAGCGCCAGACCACGTCGACAAACGCGCGGTGCATGTACGAGTCAACTTCTTTGCCATAGGCATCGCCTGGCTTGAACACACCGCCACGGAACCGTACCAGTGCCGAAGGCTCATCGATCGACTGGCTCAACGCTGCTGGCAGCAGGCCTTGCTTGAAGTACTTGGTGACCACCAGGTCCATTTCCTGACCGAGGTCTTTGTTGCCATCTTCCAGCGGCAGGGAGGTGCTGGAGAGGATCGCGCCGGTTACGTCGTCGGTGTTGTTTTCGACGGCGTTGATGCCGTTGCTGCCCACCGGCTTGTTGCCGTCGACGCGCCAGAACTTGTGGTAGATCAGACTGGCGTCGTATTCGTCGTTGAGCATCCACGAGCCGAACAAGGTAGCGGTCTGCATGTTGTTCATTTCGCCACGGAAGGCTTCGCCGAAACGGTGAACCCGCGAGCGTGTACCGGTGTAGTTCGAGCGATTGCTTTCCAGGCCGGTCTGTTCGTACTCGGCGCTGGCACGGGCATACGCCGCACCGACTTGCCACTGCGGATCAAGGCGCAGACGCAGGCCGATATCGGTGGCCCAGCCATTGAGGTCTTCACCACGTTTGGCTTCGGTCGGACGCGTGCCATCGGCGTTCAGCGGGTTGACCGTGTCGGTGTCGCCGCTCATGCCGGTGATGCTGCCCCAGTAGTTGACGGTGTTGGTGTTGCGCCAGTTATAGGCGTCGCTGTCGGCGGTGAGGCCGAGCCAACTGATGTCACCGTTCTGTTTTTTATCCAGCGAATCGCCGGCCACACCCGGCTCCGGGTAGTCGAGCTTGCCGTCATCATGGGTGTGATGACCGCGAATGCCGACCCAGTTACCCGGCGACCATTGAGTGGCAACGTCGCCGAAAACGTGCAGGCGATCCTTGTCCTTGGGCGCCAGCTCTTTCAAGTCGGTGCGGTATTCGCTGAAACGTTCGGCGACACCGACGTTGGCGCGCAACAGGGTGGTGTCGAAGGTCCAGTTCAGGGCTTCGATGTTGGTGTCGCGCCATTGGCCGTCGTCGTTGCGCAGGCGTTGGCGACCGAGCTTGAGGATCTCGCCAGGGTAGGGCGTGAGGCCGCTGTAGCCGACCCAGAACTCGCGCATCGCCAGGTAGTTCTTCTTGGTTTTGCGATCACCGTTGTCGGTGGTCTGGGTACCGTCGCTGTCGGACTGTTGCAGGGTGTCCGTTTCGATGATGTCGGTGGACGTCACGGCCTGGCCCATGGCGTAGGCGCTCCACGCGCCGCTTTCGCCGTATACCCATGGACGCAGGTCGAGGCCGACGCCGGAAACGTCGCCGCCGCTGGCAGTGCCCAGGTCACGGTCGTCTTCGGACTGGCCGGTAACTTTGACTTCGAGGCCGAAGTTCTTGTCTTCGGTCAGGGCCGCCAGGGTCGGGCACGACCACAGCAGGGCGAATGTCAGGCCAATACCGGCCTTCACGAATGGATTAAGCTTCATAGGGATTCCTCGCCGTCTTCTTCTTGCAGGGCGTGCAGTTCCAGCGTGTCCGAACTCACGGCGCTACGAATGGCCTGCTCTTGTTTCAGCAGGCGTTGGGCCTCGGCCAGCCGGTCAGGCGGCAGTTGCGTTTCGATTGTTTGCGCAAGCTCATTGGCTTGTGGGGTGTTTTGAGCCTTCGCCAATTGGCTGAAGACATAAGCGTTGACCGGGTCGGGCCGGGTGCCCTTGCCTTGGGAGAACAGTTGGGCAATGGCGAAATCGGCGCTGTTCTGGCCGTTACGCGCAGCAGTCAGCAGGTGATCCAGGGCTTTCTGCGGATAGACCTTGCCCAGGTAACCACGACGGTAAATCTGGCCGAGGTAGTAATCGGCGGCGACTTCCCGGCCGACGGCTTTCTTGAAGTGCTCTTCGGCGACCTTGGCGTCGGCCGGCACCATTTTTCCTTCGAAGTAGAGCTTGCCCAGCAACAGTTCGGCGCGCGGTTGGTCGGCAGCGCGGCCGTTGTCCAGGTACTTCATCATGGCGTCGACATCACCCAGTTCAGGGAAGTCGTAGAGCAGTTGCGCCAGGCTGACCCAGGATGCCGGGTAGCCAGGTGCGATGCCTTCGAGCAGCGACTGAGCGGTTTTCTCGTCGGTCTTGCCCAGGCTTGCATCGCCCAGCACGCGGGCCACGCTGTCCACACGTTGCGCAGAAACGACGCCACGGCTGTGACCAGCCTGCATCTGCTTGATCAGTTCGGCCTGTTGCTCTGGCTGGCCGCGTTTCTGATAGACCGTGGCCAGTTCGACATAGCAGATGTCAGTGGTGTTCAACGCCGCTTTGCAGACTTTTTCCACGTCATCCAGGTGTTGGTCGTAAGTGCCCTGGGTGCGATAGAGCAGCACTTGCGCCAGACCGGCTTCCGGTTTGCCTTCGGTGCGCCATTGGCTGATCTGCTGCTGCGCGTTGACGTTCGGGAAACTGTGCGGGTATTGCAGGTACAGCATCGCCAGCGGGATCAGGGTGTTGCCTTCGCCATTGGCCGAGGCTTTCTTCAACAGCGCTTCGGCTTCGTGATGTTCGGCTTCGGTGGCGCCGGGTTTGGCCACCAGCAGACGACCCAGGCGAGCCTGAGCTCGCGGCGAGACGCTGGCCGCGGCGCGGTAAGTCGCCTCGGCCTTTTTGATTTGCGCCGGGTCACGGCTGTCGACCTGCAGATCGGCCAGGCCAACCTGAGCTTCGCTGTAACCCAGGTCTGCCAGTTGCTGATAGTTCTGCGCCGCCAGCGTGGTGTCGCCGCGCTTGAGGGCTTCATTGGCCAGGCGCTGGTCGGGCAGACCGGCGCAACCGGCCAGGCTCACGGCCAATGCAACGGCACACAGTGATCCTATGTGGGAGCGGGCTTGCTCGCGAAGCAGGCGCTGCGGTGCATCAGGTAGACCGTGTTGATCCCTTCGCGAGCAAGCCCGCTCCCACAAGGTGTGCGGTGTGTTCAGGATTTTTGTAATGGTCACAGGCATGTCCTCGACTTAAAGACCGGCGGCCATGGCTTTGTTGATCAGCCAGTTCAGGTTCGGGCCACGAGTGCTGTTCACTTCCACTGGGCGACCAGCGAAGGCGCTGTCCAGTGGCTCGTCAGGTTTGATCTGCACGCGGATGTCGGACGACAGGTCGGCGCTTTTCAGGCTGGTGCTGCTGACAATCTTGCCGGTACGGGTTTGGTCTTCACCGGCGATCTGGAAGCTGACCGTGGTGCCTGGACGCACGTCGCCGAACTGGCGATAGGAGAAGCGTGCTTCAACGTTGGCTTCGGTGTTGCGCGGCACCAGTTGGAAGATCACATCGCCTTTGCTGGCGTACTGACCGTTAGCCACCAATTGCTGAGCCACGGTGCAATCGCACGGCGACGTCAGGGTGCCGGTCATTTGCTTGCCGAACAGTTCTTCAACCTTGGACGGTTGCAGTTGACCTTCGTCCAGATGGCCCTTGAGTACGTCGAGCATGCTGGTGCTGAAGGTCGCCAGTGGGGCGCCTTTGGCAGCAACGCCGTCGGCTTTGATCAAGCTCTGCACGGTGCCGTCGCGCGGCATGGTGATGTTCATACCCTGCACGCTGACCAGACCTGCCTGGGCGTGGCTGACGAAGTACATGCCGTACACGGATTTGAAGATGAAACCGAACGCCACCAGGCCGATCACGAAGATACCGGCGCTGAAGGTCACCGCTTTCAGACGGCCGAGCGGGGTCATGCCGTGGCCGCCGTCCTTGACCTTGCGCGCCTTGGTGAAGTTGTCGCGCTGCAGGGTCGCCAGCATTTCACCTACGCTGACGATGTCGCCGGCCAAGTGCGAGGTGATCAGGTGGCGCAGGGTGGAAATGTCACGGGGTTCCAGGTTCTGGAACTGGCAACCGATACGACCGGTTTGGCGATCGACGGAGCGGATTTGCAATTCCACGTCCATGGCCAGGCCGAGGTTATCGATCACGAATTGCAGACGGGCCTTGTGCACATCGCCGACCTTCAGCGGCAGCTGACCGGCGTTGAACGCCAGGCCGCCAGCGGAAAGGTCGATGACCCGGGCTTCAACCGGAGTCCGGTCTGGACCGAAGAAACGCAGCTTGGCCGGGATTTTCACGCGAGCGTGTTGGCGCTGGGCTTCGGATTCGTGCACTACGTTGGAGTTGACGGCGGTATTCATATGGGCGATTTCCTAGTTAATTCAGGCGAGTTCGGTCAGACCATCAGCAGCAGCACGGCGACAAAAATGCTGCCGGCGGAGAAGGTCATGGTCCGAGACGACCAAGTGTTGAACCAACGTTGAAAGCTGGCGAGATCACGGGTCAGAGAAGTGGGCTGGCGAGTCCAGGACTGTTGATCGAGGCGGAAGAACACGTAGATCTTCACCAGCGCACCGACGATCTGGTTGTAATAGAGAATCGCCGGGTAAGCCGGGCCGATCCGGTGACCGGAGCAGGACAGCAGCACGGTCAGGATCAGACGGGTGATGCCGATCCACAGCAGGTAAACCAGGATGAACGCGCTGCCGTACTTGAAGGTGGCGAGGATTGCCACGGTCAGGCCCAGCAAGGACGTCCACATCGACACGCGTTGATCGAACAGCACCACCGAAGTGAACAGGCCGAGACGTTTCATCCCCAAGCCCAGGGCTCGGGAATTCTGCCGCAGGTTGTTGCCGTACCAGCGGAACATCAGTTTTCGGCTGGCCTTGATGAAGCTCTTCTCGGGCGGGTGCTCCACGGTGTGGATAGCGGCGTCCGGCACGTAGAAAGTGTCATAGCCCAAGCGCATCAAGCTGAACCAGCTCGACTTGTCGTCACCGGTCAGGAACTTGAAGCGGCCCAGGCGCCAGTGTTGCAGCGAGTCGCTTTCCACATCGGCGATGAAGTCCGGGTTGGTGACCACGGTGGCGCGGAATACCGACATCCGGCCGGTCATGGTCAACACGCGCTTGGACAGGGCCATGGAGCACATGTTGATGTGGCGCTGGGCGAATCGCAGTTTGTGCCATTCGCTCATGATGTAGCCGCCGCGCACTTCGCAGAACTCGTTGGTGGTCAGGCCGCCGACATTGCCGAACATCTGGAACCACGGCACGGTCTTGAGCACGACGCCTTCGGCCAATACGGTGTCGCCATCGATCACGGCAACCACGGCGCGGTCGTCCGGCAGGTGGCGTGAGATGGCGCGGAAACCGTAGGCAAGGCCATCGCGTTTGCCGGTGCCGGGAATGCGCACGAAGTCGAGCTTGACCCGTGGCGGTGGGTTCATGCGTTTCCAGAGGCTCTTGACCAGCAGCTCATCGGACATTTCCACGATGGAGCACACCACGGTGGTCGGCAGGCCGCAGTCGATGGCCTCGCGGATTACCGAGCTGTAGACCTGAGCGGTGGTCAGCGCGTCGATACGAAAGCTCGTGACCATCAGAAATACATGGGACGGGTCTGCCGCTTTGCCCAGCTTGCGCACTTTGCGCCGCAGGTGCGGGTAGACCACGTACAGAAACAGCATGCCGCGCAGAAAGTGCGTGGCACCCATCGAGTAACGCCAGATACCGACGATACCGATCAGGAAGATGAAGTCCTTCGACTCGGAGTCGAACGTGGACGCAGGCAGCGCCATGGCGATGCCCATCAGTAAACTTAGGTAAAACAGCCAACCGGCGGCCTGAAGTAGGCCGTGCTTTAGCCTGTGCATAATCTGCATCCGTCTCGATCTCGGGCGAGCCTGTGGGGTGGCCCGATGGGGTTAAGGCAGGCCTGTGAAAACTGACGTCACCCGCTCTGGATGACGCCAGAAATCCTGGTAGGAGCTGCCGCAGGCTGCGATCTTTTGGCGTCAGTGAGATCGCTGAAAATCAAAAGATCGCAGCTTCGTCAGCTCCTACACAGATGCAGCGTTACCAGCAGATGCCTTCAGTCCGGCCACTCACGCTGGTGGCTTTGGACATGAAGCCAACCAGGTCGACCACTTGCTTGCCGTGTGGAGCTTCCAGCGCCAGGGCGCGGAATTTCTCGTCACGGTTGCCGAGGATGATCACGTCGGAGTTTGCGATCACATCGTCGAAGTCGGAGTTGAGCAAGGACGAGACGTGAGGGATCTTCGACTCGATGTAATCCTTGTTCGCACCGTGAACGCGGGCGTATTCGACGTTGCTGTCGTAGATGCTCAGGTCGTAACCCTTGCCGATCAGCATTTCCGCCAGATCAACCAGTGGGCTTTCGCGCAGGTCGTCGGTGCCGGCCTTGAAGCTCAGACCCAGCAGCGCGACTTTGCGTTTGTCATGGCTGGAGACGATGTCGAACGCGTTCTGCACCTGGGACTCGTTACTGCGCATCAGCGAGTTGAGCAGCGGTGCTTCCACGTCCAGGGAACCGGCGCGGTAGGTCAGGGCGCGGACGTCTTTAGGCAGGCAAGAGCCGCCGAACGCAAAGCCTGGGCGCATGTAGTACTGGGACAGGTTCAGCGTCTTGTCCTGGCAGACCACTTCCATCACTTCACGACCGTCAACACCGACGGCCTTGGCGATGTTGCCGATCTCGTTGGCGAAGGTCACCTTGGTGGCGTGCCACACGTTGCAGGTGTACTTGATCATCTCGGCAACGGCGATGTCCTTGCGGATGATCGGTGCGTCGAGTTCTTCGTACAGCGATTGCAGAACGTCACCCGAAGCCTTGTCGAACTCGCCGATAACGGTCATTGGCGGCAGATCGTAATCGGCGATCGCGGTGCTTTCACGCAGGAACTCAGGGTTGACCGCTACGCCGAAGTCGACGCCGGCTTTTTTGCCGGAGCAGTCTTCGAGGATCGGGATCACCACGTTTGCCACGGTGCCCGGCAGGACGGTGCTGCGAACCACGATGGTGTGGCGGGTGGTCTTGTCACGCAGGACAAAACCGATCTCGCGGCACACGGCTTCGATGTAGTTCAGTTCCAGATCGCCGTTCTTCTTGCTCGGCGTACCGACGCAGATCATCGACAGGTCGGTGTCGCGAATCGCCTCGGCGAAGTTGGTCGTGCCGCGCAATTTGCCCGTCTCGATACCCTTCTGCAGAAGTTCGCCCAAACCCGGTTCAACGATCGGCGATTTGCCGGCGTTGATCATATCGATTTTGTCTTTGGCAACATCGACGCCAACGACGTCATGGCCCCGTGCAGACAGGCAACCGGCACATACTGCGCCGACGTAACCCAAACCAAATATGCTGATGCGCATCGCAATTACCTCTGTATTTATCAAGCCATTACATGGCCGGAGTTAATGGTGTTCAGCGGTCATAGTGCACTCGCAAGTGCGACTTAAAGGCGCCACAATGCCGTGTGCAGGCATACTAAGTTCCGAGTGTCTAAATAAGTGCACTCAAGATGTGCGCAACCAGGCCTTATTGTTATGACTTGCCCTGTTATGCAGCCGATCCTCTTTTCAGAAGATTTCCGTGCAAAGGTCTTGCGCGCTCAATGCCAGGCCCGAAAGCCCGTAAATCAAGCGGTTGGGTGCTCAGGTGAGCACGTTTATAGGGGCGCAGCCGTGGCCTTGTAGGGGATAGTAATGGTGCGTTATCTCCTGTCCTTCATGTGTTGCCCAAATAAGTGATCAGTAAGCCAAAGTAAGTGTGACAACTTCGCTACATGGATCTCTTGTCTGTGTAAGTTATCTCGCACAATCACCGAGAGAATCGTTACCGGTGGTATGAGCGGCGCATTTGGACATAGTTCCTGTCCGCCCATCGTGAATTCTGAAATTTCTTGAAATATTGAAAAAGATGGCACTGCTTTCATATTGATAGCACTTGCCGTTTGGCCCTTTATATACGGGGCGATTGTTGCTCTGGATATGTTTTTGCCACTACGAGTAAAAATTTTCAGTGCCACTACTGAAAAAAATGATCAATGTCGAGTGAAACTAAAGTTAGAAAATGGAGTGCTTGAATATTGGCGCCAATAAAGCGGCGAAAAGGAAGGGATTGTTCGACGATTCAAGGGGGCGCGCACGACGAAGTAATGGGTGTCGTGCGCTGACTTAGTGCAGGCTCCATTACTCCGGTGCGTGATCGCGCAAGAACACCAGATTGTCCGGTTTAGACTGTTCGGCACTGTAGCGATAACCCTGAACGTCGAACTGCTTGAGGGCGACCGGGTCATTGATGCGTTCTTCAATGACGAAGCGACTCATCATCCCGCGAGCCTTTTTCGCGTAGAAGCTGATGATTTTGTACTGACCGTTCTTCAGATCCTTGAACTCGGTATTGATGATGCGTGCGTTCAAGGCACTGCGTTTGACCGCCGAGAAGTACTCGTTGGAGGCCAGGTTCAGCAGCACGTCATCGCCTTGATCGGCCAAGGCTTCGTTCAGCCATTCGCTGATTCGCGTTCCCCAGAAGGCGTACAAGTCCTTGCCTCGGGCATTGGCCAGTTTGGTGCCCATCTCCAGTCGATAGGGCTGCATCAGGTCCAGAGGGCGCAGCAGGCCATACAGGCCGGAGAGCATGCGCAAGTGCTGTTGGGCGTAATCGAAGTCGGCTTCGCTGAAGGTTTGTGCGTTCAGGCCGGTGTACACATCGCCCTTGAATGCCAGCAACGCCTGCTTGGCGTTGGCCGGGGTGAAGGCCGGAGTCCAGCTGCCGAAGCGAGCGGCATTGAGACCGCCGATCTTGTCGGAGACGTGCATCAGCTCGCTGATCTGCGCCGGCGTCAGGTCGCGCAGTTGCACGATCAGCTCCTGGGAATGGTCGAGGTATTGCGGCTGAGTGAAGCGCTGGGTCGCCGGCGGTGTTTCGTAATCGAGGGTCTTGGCGGGGGAAATCACCATCAGCATGAAGTCGTCTCCTTTAATCATGGCGGCGATTCTAGGGGGTTGTCCTTGTTGACTCCAGCTATGGGTGTCATAGGTGATCGGTGGTGTCATGGAACAAGATCGCAGCGTCGCTTCGCTCGACAGCTCCTACAAGGGAACGCATTCCAACCTGTAGGAGCTGTCGAGCGAAGCGACGCTGCGATCTTTTGATCTTCCCGCGATATAGTGCCGCGCGGGTTTTGTTATGGAGACATCCCATTGCGTATCGTTTTTCTATTCTCGGCCTGGCTCTTGAGCTTCGGCGCCATGGCGGCGCCGGGCGATGTGGCGACGCTGGATCGCAGCACCTGGCCTGAGCAGCTCAGTAGCCCGACGCTGTTTGACGTCGCCTCACGGGCCGAAATCCTCATGTTCGCCCGCGTTCTGCTGGCCAGTGAGTCGCTGGATGAGGCGAGCCTGGCTCAACGCCTGGGCCTGCGCACCCTCAATCTCGAGTCGGTCAACCAGCTGCGCCAACGCCTGTGGCAGCGTCTGCTGACCAATTACAACTTCGCCCAGCAGAGTTGCGATCAGGATGCTTCCTTCTGCTTTCTGGTCGAGGACATGGCCACCTTGCGTGAGCAAGCGGCCAAGTTTCAGGTGAGCGACGACAGCTATTACATCAAGTGGGCCGAGCCGAGCCGGCTGTTCCACGCCCAATATCTGGACGAGCAGTTGCGCAAGGCCGCGCTGTTTCCGCAGGCCAGCAGCGAAGTCGATCGTTTTGGCGATTATGAGCGCAATGGCGAGGCCATGAATGACCGCCTGTTCCTGCTGACTTTCGACAGCGCCGCCAATGCCACCCCAGATAACACCGCTTGGGTCACCGAGTACCTGCGCAAATCCAACATGAGCGCTACGTTCTTCGTCCTCGGCAAGGACATCCAGGCCCGTCTGGCCGAACGTTCGGTGGCCAGCCTGCAAGGGACTTATTCGCAGCAATGCGTTGGCGTGCAAGGCTGGGAGTTCCGCTCCCACAGCCACTGGCAAGACTGGCAGGACTCGGTGCGACGCAGCGTCGAGCTGGTCAAAGGCAAGCTGCCGGAGAATTACGTGCCGCTGTTTCGCCCGCCCGATGGTCAGCGCAGGTCCGATGCTGAAGGCTTCTTCACGTCTCAGAGCTTGCAGGTGGCGCTGTGGGACATCGATGCCCAGGACGGCGCCGGCAAGCTCAAGGGCAGCCAGAGCGCACAAAGAGTGTTAACCCTGATGCTGCTATGGCGGCACGGGGTGATCAATTTCAATGTGAAGCAGGATGCGCTGAAAACGGCGATGCCCTGGCTCATTATGCAAACGGCGCCAAGCGGCATCGGTTGGGCAGACTGTCAGGGCGCGTTTCGCTGAAAACGGCAAAAGGCCGTAAACATTGGGTGAAGGGCGATTTTTGCAGAGAAATCGGTGCAGGCGGACTTCCGACTTTAACGGCACAATGCCTGCACGCCAAGGGCTATTCGTCACTCTGAAAAATAAACTTCAAAAAAACGTCAAAGTGCTTTTTTCTGTCACATGTTTTGGAGTATTACGAAGACAGACCGCCGAAACCTGCAACACAGGTGGCGTCTCCCAAGACCCCAGTTTGTGTGCAGTTCACTTGACTCCTCGCAGGTGAATTCGGTGGCCACTTCGAGGCGCAGCACTGTTATGGTACTGCGTCGACTGGCTCCCACAAAGGTGACCGAGTATGGATGATCACGGACGTAGCCCTTCTTCCAACCAGCCAATCCTTTATGTACTCGATACCAACGTATTGATTCACGATCCAAACGCCCTGCTTAATTTCGAAGAACACCACGTCGCCATCCCGATGACCGTGCTTGAAGAGCTGGACAAGCTCAAGAGCGGGCATCACAGCGTGGCCGCGGAATGCCGCCAGGCGATTCGCCTGATCGACAAGACTTTGGGCGATGCCAGCCCCGAAGACGTTGAACTCGGCGTACCGATCCAGCGCGGCAAGAGTGGGCCCAAAGGTTTGCTGTCAATTCTGATGAGCAAGCGCACTGAGCCGAACATCATTCTGCCCGAGCATCTGAACGACAACATCATCATCAACCAGTTGATCGACCTGCGCGCGCGGGATGCAACACTGCCCGTGGTGCTGGTCACAAAAGATATCAACATGCGCCTCAAGGCCCGGGCTTGCGGGATTGCGGCCGAGGACTACAGCACCGACCAACTGGTGGACGATGTTTCGTTGCTGCCCAACGGTTATCACAACATGACCGGTTCGTTCTGGGATCGGGTGAGCAAAGTCGAAACCCGGCAGGATCATGGCCGTACCTGGCACCAGGTGCAGTTGATCGACAACCTGCCCGCGGTACACGTCAACGAGTTCATCATCGACGAACAGGGCTTTGTCGGCTGGATCAAGGAAATCCAGGTCGACAAGTTGCTGATCCTCGATCTGCATCAAGAGCCTCTGTTGCACCAGGAAGCCTGGGGCCTGAAACCGCGTGACATCTATCAGAGCCTGGCGCTGTACGCCTTGCTTGATCCGGACATTCACCTGGTCAACCTGTCCGGCGCGGCCGGTTCGGGTAAAACCATCCTGGCCCTGGCGGCGGCCATCGAGCAGACCATGGTCAGCAAACGCTACCGGCGCATCATCGCCACCCGCAGCGTGCAGGGGCTGGACCAGGAAATCGGCTTCCTGCCTGGCACCGAAGCGGAAAAAATGGAGCCTTGGCTCGGCGCCATCACCGACAACCTCGAAGCGCTGCACATGGACGACGAAAACACCCATGGCAGCGTCGACTACATCCTCAGCAAAGTGCCGTTGCAGTTCAAATCCCTCAACTACATACGAGGCCGCAGCTTCCAGCAGAGTCTGATCCTGATTGATGAATGCCAGAACCTCACGCCGCACCAGATGAAAACCATCATCACCCGTGCCGGCGCCGGTTCCAAAGTGGTGTGCCTGGGTAACCTGGCGCAGATCGATACCCCTTACCTGTCCGCGACCAGCTCCGGGCTGACGTACTTGACCGAGCGCTTCAAGGACTTCCCCAACGGTGTGCACATCACCCTGCAAGGGGTGCCACGTTCGATTCTGGCCGAATACGCCGAATCGCATCTGTAACCCTCACCAGAACCGGGCGGCCTAACGGTCGCCCGGTTTTTTATGGGCAACTCTTTTACCCCTGTGGGAGCGAGCCTGCTCGCTCCCACAGGGATATGTAGTGACCCGATAATCAAACGTGCGGAAAATTGACCCACAGGTTTACAATCGATGCTCCTGATCAGGAGTATCCCTGTGCTGACTCATCTCGATTCCCAAGGTCGCGCCCATATGGTCGACGTCACTGAAAAAACCGTGACGTTCCGTGAAGCGACGGCCCAAGCGCTGGTGCGCATGCTGCCCGAAACCCTGCAGATGATCGTCACTGGCGGCCATCCCAAGGGTGACGTGTTTGCCGTGGCGCGGATCGCCGGCATTCAGGCGGCGAAGAAAACCAGCGATCTGATTCCTCTGTGCCACCCGTTGATGCTCACCGGCGTCAAGGTTGAACTCAGTGCCGAAGGCGACAACACCGTGCGCATCGTGGCGTGCTGCAAGTTGTCCGGGCAGACCGGCGTCGAAATGGAAGCGCTGACCGCCGCCAGCGTCGCCGCGCTGACCATCTATGACATGTGCAAGGCCGTGGATCGTGGCATGACCATCGAGAGCGTGCGGCTGCTGGAGAAACTCGGCGGCAAGAGCGGCCATTTCCAGGCGGATCAGCCATGAACGTTACTGTGAAGTTTTTCGCCCGTTACCGTGAAGCGCTCGGCGTGGACTCGGTGAAGGTCGAAGGTGATTTTTCCACGGTCGACGATGTGCGCGCGCTGCTGGCCCAACGTGACGGCGCCGAAGTGCTGAGCGAGCAGAACCTGATGTGCGCCCGCAACGAAGACCTCTGTCAGCTCGACGAACCGGTGAGCGATGGCGATGAAGTAGCGTTTTTTCCGACAGTGACCGGGGGCTGAACCATGGCGATTCGTGTGCAGCCCACGCCGTTCGACCCGGGTGCTGAAGTCAATGCCATGCACGCGGCCAATGTGGGCGTCGGTGCGGTGGTGAGTTTTGTCGGCTACGTGCGCGACTTCAATGACGGCCTCGACATCGCCGGGATGTTCCTTGAGCACTACCCGGGCATGACCGAAAAAGCCCTGGGCAAGATTGCCGCGGAGGCCGAGCAGCGCTGGCCGCTGTTGAAGCTGGAAGTGTTGCACCGCATCGGCGCGCTGGAGCCGGGCGAGCCAATCGTCTTCGTCGGTGCCGCCAGCGCTCACCGTCAGGCGGCGTTCGATGCCTGTGCCTTTGTCATGGACTACCTGAAAACCCGCGCGCCGTTCTGGAAGAAAGAAAACACCGGTGATGGGCCGCGTTGGGTGGAAGGGCGTGACAGCGATCATGCGGCGGCAGATCGGTGGAAGCAGTAAGCCAATCGATCCGTCTTCACGGGCTTGATGCTTGAAAAACAATTGAAAGTTAATCCGTTCTTAACCGGTTTATCGTTTATTCCCCGACATTGGCCAAAGCGGCCTTGTCGAAGTGTTCATCGACAAGATCCCTTGCCCGAGGCCGGGATCAGGGGCCGTTCAAGGCTCTCAAATGTCGGGTCAGCGTGTAGACTTCCGGGCAACCGAAATCAGATCGACAAGATCGCATTGCCGCCAGTTGGCATATCAAAGACAACATCAGCCTGATGCCGCAGCTGCAAGCGCAGCCGCCAGCGAGCTGATCCACGGACACAAAAGGGAAACGCGATGAGCGAGGAAACGATGCGGTTGGGGCGTGAGCGGCGCTATCTGGTGTTGCTGGGCATTATCTGCCTGGCGTTGATCGGTGGCGCGCTGTACATGCAAGTGGCTCTGGGCGAGGCACCGTGCCCGCTGTGCATCCTGCAGCGCTACGCGTTGCTGCTGATTGCGCTGTTCGCCTTTATCGGCGCTGCGATGCGCACCCGACGCAGCATCACACTGTTTGAGGCGTTGGTGGTGATCGGCGCAATTGCGGGCGCCGGAGTGGCCGGGCATCACGTTTATACCCAGTTTTATCCTGCGGTCAGCTGTGGCATCGATGTGCTGCAACCGATTGTCGACGGTCTGCCGCTGGCGAAGGTCTTCCCGCTGGGCTTCCAGGTCGATGGCTTCTGCTCTACGCCGTACCCGCCGATCCTCGGCTTGTCCCTGGCGCAGTGGGCGCTGCTGGCGTTCGTGCTGATCGTGGTGCTGGTGCCGCTGCTCACTTCGCGTAACCGCAAAGCGCTGCGCTGAGGCTGTACGCCGTACCGTTGCAGGAAACAAAAAACGCCCCGGTTCTCGTTGAGAGGCCGGGGCGTTTTGCATATTCGCAGGTCAGGTAAAAAGACCTTGATGCTCGACAAGGAAGGGTGCGACACGCGTGCGACACGTTGTCACAGCTTGAGTGTCGCAAGGCATTTCAAATCGCTGATTCAGGGCATCGCTTCGCACCAAAAACCGGCTTTCCCAGGCTCTGTCGGTTTCATCGTTCATCAGTCGAAACAGGCAGTTTTAACAGGGCCTGGCGAATTGCCGAAGTCCTTGTCATATAGGGGGTAGAGCAGGGTCGAAGGCGAGCGCAGAGCCTTGGAAGCTGTCTGAACTTCGCATGGTAGACCTACATTTTTTGGTGTTTTTGTTGAGAATGTATTTCGATACCATGGCGCACTTTTGCAAAAGCCGTTAATGATTGTTGCTGGATCGGATAAAAATTATTTCGGGATGAGACATGGTTTATGAATCGTTACATATCTACAATCGCCCGCACTGAATTCCCGGCACTGCTCACCC
The DNA here is from genome assembly GCF_053629015.1 of Pseudomonas sp. F-14 TE3623. NCBI lineage: Bacteria > Pseudomonadati > Pseudomonadota > Gammaproteobacteria > Pseudomonadales > Pseudomonadaceae > Pseudomonas > Pseudomonas sp. F-14 TE3623. The sequence continues at coordinate 1,829,249 of NZ_JBRJHM010000001.1, forward strand.
TTACTCAGGTGCATGAGCAGAACCAGGGCGTCGAGAGGCCTGATGGCTTCATGCGACTCCCAGGTGTCGGTGCCTTCCGACTATCCGCACCAAATGGAATTGGTCTGTAACAAGGCCCTTGACCACGAATTCGAATAAGAACTCACCGCAGGCCCAGCAATTGTCGAATAGCGTCTGACGCGCGACGGGCAGGCCCTTATTCAATCCAAGAAAAATGCCAACCCTTGGCAGGGTGAAGTGTTGGCGATCAAAACCCAACTGCATTGCGCAAGCTGCTTTAGAGGTCGTGAGATGAGTAAAAACAGGTACCCCAGACTACTAGGCTTATTGCCGCTGCTCGGCACGTTGTTGCTGGGAGGCTGCAACATGACCTTGCTCGACCCCAAGGGCCAGGTCGGCCTGGATGAGCGAAACCTGATCATCACCGCAACGCTGCTGATGCTGTTGGTCGTCGTGCCGGTCATTTTCATGACCTTCGCGTTCGCCTGGAAATACCGCGCTTCCAACAAGGACGCCGTCTATACGCCAAAATGGTCCCACTCCACCAAGATCGAAATCGCGGTGTGGACTATTCCGGTACTGATCATCATCGCCCTGGGTTACATCACCTACGAGTCGACCCACGCGCTTGACCCTTACAAGCCGCTGGAATCCGACGTCAAGCCAATCACCATTGAAGTGGTCGCGCTGGACTGGAAGTGGCTGTTCATCTACCCGGAACAAGGCATTGCCACGGTTAACAAGATCGTGTTCCCGGCGCACACACCGATCAACTTCAAGATCACCTCCGACGCCGTGATGAACTCGTTCTTCATCCCTGCTCTGGGCGGCCAGATCTACGCGATGGCGGGCATGCAGACCAAACTGCACCTGATCGCCAACCAGAACGCTGAAATGGACGGTATCTCCGCCAACTACAGCGGCGCGGGTTTCACCGGTATGAAGTTCAAAGCTATCGCCACCTCTCAGGAAGATTTCGATGCCTGGGTAAGCGAAGTCAAAAAGGCACCTAAACAGCTTGAAAAAGCTGAATACGAAGCCCTTGCCAAGCAAAGCCAGAACAACCCAGTCGAGCTCTACTCCTCGTTCACGCCGAACCTGTTCCAGACCATCGTCGACAAGTACGAAGGCATGAAACCAGGCAAGCCGATGCATCACGAGAAGAAAGACAAAGAAGTGGCCCATATGGAAGGGATGGACATGAGTTCGCATTCAGCTGCCGGGGCAGAGGAGTAAACGATGTTTGGTAAATTAAGTTGGGAAGCGGTCCCGTTCCACGAACCGATCGTGATGATAACCATCGCCATGATCGCGCTCGGTGGTCTGGCGCTGTTCGCTGCAATCACCTACTTCAAGAAGTGGACTTATTTGTGGACCGAGTGGTTGACCTCGGTCGACCACAAGAAAATCGGCGTGATGTACATCATCGTCGCCATGGTCATGCTGCTGCGCGGCTTTGCCGACGCCATCATGATGCGTACCCAGTTGGCCATGGCCACCGAGGGTTCGCCTGGCTACCTGCCGCCTGAACACTATGACCAGATCTTCACCGCTCACGGTGTGATCATGATCATCTTCATGGCGATGCCATTCTTCACCGGCCTGATGAACCTTGCAGTGCCGCTGCAGATCGGCGCGCGTGACGTTGCCTACCCGTTCCTGAACTCCCTGAGCTTCTGGCTGCTGGTTTCCGGCGTAGTGCTGATCAACCTGTCCCTGGGCGTCGGCGAATTCGCCAAGACCGGCTGGGTTGCCTATCCGCCGCTGTCGGGCCTGCAATACAGTCCGGGCGTGGGGATGGATTACTACATCTGGGCGCTACAGCTATCCGGGCTAGGTACGACGCTGACGGGGGTCAACTTCCTGGCCACCGTGCTGAAAATGCGTACCCCTGGCATGAAGCTGATGGACATGCCGATCTTCACCTGGACCTGCACCTGGGCCAACGTCCTGATCGTGGCTTCGTTCCCGATCCTGACCGCTACCCTGGCGCTGCTGACGCTTGACCGTTACATGGATTTCCACATTTTCACCAATGAACTTGGTGGCAATCCGATGATGTACGTCAACCTGTTCTGGGCCTGGGGTCACCCCGAGGTTTATATCCTGATTCTGCCGGCGTTCGGGATCTTCTCCGAAGTCATCTCGACCTTCACCGGCAAGCGTCTGTTCGGCCACCACTCGATGGTCTACGCATCGGGCGCGATCTCGATCCTGGGCTTCATGGTTTGGCTGCACCACTTCTTCACCATGGGTTCGGGTGCCAGCGTCAACGCCTTCTTCGGTCTGGCGACGATGCTGATTTCGATCCCGACGGGGGTGAAGCTATTCAACTGGCTGTTCACCATCTACCAGGGCCGTCTGCGTTTCACCAGCCAAGTGCTGTGGACCCTGGGCTTCATGGTGACCTTCGCCATCGGCGGCATGACCGGCGTACTGCTGGCCATCCCGGGTGCTGACTTCGTTCTGCACAACAGCCTGTTCGTAATCGCGCACTTCCATAACGTGATCATCGGCGGCGCGGTATTCGGTTACATCGCAGGTTTCGCCTTCTACTTCCCTAAAGCGTTCGGCTTCAAGCTGCACGAAGGCTGGGGCAAGGCAGCGTTCTGGTTCTGGATCACCGGCTTCTTCGTCGCATTCATGCCGCTCTACGTACTGGGCTTCATGGGCATGACCCGTCGTCTGAACGCCACCACCAACCCTGAGTGGGTACCGTACCTGTACGTTGCCATGTTCGGTGCGGTGATGATTGCCTTCGGTATCGCCTGCCAGCTGATCCAGCTGTATGTCAGCGTGCGTGATCGCAACAAGCCAGAGAACATGTGTGAACACGGCGACCCGTGGAATGCCCACACGCTGGAATGGTCGACCTCGTCGCCACCACCGTTCTACAACTTTGCCGTGCTGCCAAAAGCGGAAACCATCGATCCGTTCACCGAAGCCAAGGAAAACGGCACCGCGTACAAGGCTCCGGCCAAGTACGAGCCGATCCACATGCCCAACAACACCGCCACCGGTGTGGTCATGGGTGCTCTGTTGACCGTGTTCGGTTTCGCGATGATCTGGCACATCTGGTGGTTGGCCATCGTTAGCCTGGTCGGCACCGTGGGGTACTTCGTGATCCATGCTGCACGTGATGATCAGGGCTATATGGTGCCGGTCGACGTGATCGAGCGCATCGAAGCCGAGCAGCACAAGCGTCTGGTAGCGGCCGGGAAAGTTCCAGCCACCGCCACCCGTGTTGAAACCTCGTTGGAACAGGCTTAAACCATGTCGAACTTAGTGACCAATGCTGGACACACCCATGTCGATGGACATGGGCATGATGACCATCACCACGACTCGGGCGAGATGACCGTATTCGGTTTCTGGCTCTACCTGATGACCGACTGCATTCTGTTTGCGTCGATCTTCGCGGCGTACGCGGTACTGGTTAACAACGTAGCGGGCGGCCCGTCGGGCGCCGACATCTTCGAACTGCCATACGTACTGGGCGAAACCGCTCTGCTGCTGTTCAGTTCGATCACCTACGGCTTCGCCATGCTGGCGTTGTTCAAGGGCAAGAAGAACCAGGTCCTGGGCTGGCTGGGCATGACCTTCCTGTTCGGCGCCGGCTTCATCGGCATGGAGATCAACGAGTTCCACGTACTGATCGCCGAAGGCTTCGGCCCTAGCCGCAGCGGCTTCCTGTCCGGGTTCTTCACCCTGGTCGGCACCCACGGTCTGCACGTGACCAGCGGTCTGATCTGGATGGCGATCATGATGTATCAGGTGCAGAAAAACGGCCTGACGGCGACCAACAAGACCCGTCTGAGCTGCCTGAGCCTGTTCTGGCACTTCCTGGACGTGGTGTGGATCTGCGTATTCACCGTTGTTTATCTGATGGGGACTATGTAAATGGCTAACGCTCATTCCCACGATAGCCACGACGCCGGCCACGGCAGCGTCAAGTCCTACGCTATCGGTTTCATTCTGTCGGTGATCCTGACCGTCATTCCTTTCGGCCTGGTGATGTACCCGTCGCTGCCGAAAGCCCTGACCCTGTGGATCGTACTGGCCTTCGCAGTCATCCAGGTGCTGGTGCACCTGGTGTACTTCCTCCACCTGGACCGTTCGGCGGCGCAGCGTAACAACGTCATTGCGTTTGTTTTCGCCGCGATCGTAATCGTCCTGTTGGTAGGCCTGTCGCTGTGGATCATGTTCAGCATCCACACCAACATGATGGCGCACTGAGGTAAGTCCGGATGTCCTTGAAGCACTTTATCCAAATCACCAAACCGGGGATCATTTTCGGTAACGTGCTTTCAGTGGCAGGCGGATTTTTCCTGGCCTCCAAAGGGCATGTCGATCTGGCCATCTTCCTGGCCGCCATGATCGGCACGTCCCTGGTGGTGGCTTCCGGTTGCGTGTTCAACAACTGCATCGACCGCGACATCGACCTGAAGATGGAACGCACCAAGAACCGAGTGCTGGTCCAGGGCTTGATCTCCCTGAAACTGGCCCTGGCTTTTGCGACCATCCTTGGTGTTTTCGGCGTTGCACTGTTGTACAAGGTGGCCAACCCGTTGGCTGCCCTGTTCGCGGTGATCGGTTTTGTCATCTACGTCGGCTTCTACAGCCTGTACCTCAAGCGCAAGTCGGTTCACGGCACGCTGGTGGGCAGCCTGTCGGGGGCGATGCCGCCGGTGATTGGCTACGTGGCTGTGACTAACAGCTTCGACATGGCCGCACTGACGCTGCTGGTGATGTTCAGCCTGTGGCAGATGCCGCATTCCTACGCCATCGCAATCTTCCGCTTCAACGATTACCTGGCCGCATCGATTCCGGTGTTGCCGGTGAAGCGCGGGATTCAAGTGGCCAAGAAGCACATCCTGCTCTACATCCTGGCGTTCCTCGTAGCGACCTTGATGCTGACCTTCAGCGGCTACGCCGGCATGAGCTACCTCGCCGTCGCCGCGGCCATGGGCATGTACTGGTTGTACATGGCCTGGACCGGTTACAAGGCAGTGGATGACACGGTCTGGGCACGCAAGCTCTTCGTGTTCTCGATCTTCACCATTACTGCGTTGAGCGTGATGATGTCGCTGGATTTTAAAGTGCCGAGTGAGCTGTTGCTGACTTACGCGCCTTAAGCTTCGGATGCTGTAAAGAAAAGCCCCGCCTTCGAGAGAATGGCGGGGCTTTTTATTGGCTTATCCTGAAATATCGCGGCGCGGCCTTCGCGAGCAAGCCCGCTCCCACACTGGATTGGTGTTGCCACATTTTTTGTGATCGATGCCGAGTCAATGTGGGAGCGGGCTTGCTCGCGAAAGGAGCGCTGCGGTGTAACAGGAAAAAGTTAATAGGCGAACAGGCAATAAAAATCCCCGCTCTGATGGCGGGGATTTTTATGTGCGGAGTTTAGCGTTACTGCGCGGCGATGCTGTAGCCGTCGAACGCGGTTTGCTGCTGAAGCGCGGTGATGATGTTCTTGCGGTTGACCGCTTGTTCGGCCCCGGCATTGTCCAGGAACGTTTCGCTTTCCAGTTCGGCTTCATCGCCTTCGCCGATGAACGTGAAGCCCAGGAACTCCAGCGCTTCACGGTCAACGTTCAGGCGTGAGCGCGGGGTGCGCAGGGGCAGGGTGACGCTGATGCCGTCCTTGCTGATGGTAAACACTTCGACTTCTTTCTTGGCGCGAGCCGCTTTGCTCTTGCCACTGCTCGGGTTGCTGATGGCTTGGTGGGTCTGGTTCAGTACCTTCAGCGCCAGGCCATAGACGATCTCCTGAAACGACGGGTCATCCTTGAAGCTGGACAGAATGCGGCTGATCGGGAATTTGCTGCTCAGGTCTTCCAGGGCGGCGATGTCGGCCGCTTCGGCGTCTTTCAGCTGCTTGAGTTCGCCCATCAGTTCGTAGGCTTTGTCGTCGTCGAAGCTGTCATGAGCCTGGCGAATCGCGGCGCGCAGCTCGCGAATCTGATCGCTTTCCCGGGTGGATTGAAAAGCGTCCAGAACCATCTCGCTGATGGTCTTGGCCTGTGGCACATGCTGTGAAAGATTGATGGAGTTTTCGTATTCCGCTTTGGACGACAAGGTGACTACGGATTCAGCGGTATTGGAATCGGACATTGAAATTTCACTACTTCTTTAACTTGGATTGAGGCGAGAAAGCACGGGGCCTTTTCAGGCCGCCTAATCTATTGGACCGAGGCTGCGTTGTCACGGATGAACAGGCGGCTGGTCAGCATTTTTGCCAGCGCTGTCGACTATTTCCCCATCGAATTTATATTCATCGAGCGAACCACCCATTGTTCTGCTGTTTGCTCATCCACCGGCAAGGAGAAGCGAAAGGTCGCGCCGCGTCCGGGCACATCGATCAGTTCGATCTCGCGACCGTGCAATTGCAGGATCCGGTGCACGATCCGCAGCCCAAGTCCGCCATCGCGCCTGGCGCCACCAATGTTGAACGGACGCAGGAACAGGCCTTCGCGCAACTCGGGGGTGATGCCGGGGCCGGTATCGCTGACGGTCACTTCGATAAAAGCCCCCTGAGGGCGGAGGCTGAGTTCGACTTCTCCGCCCTGAGGGGTATGGCGCAGGGCGTTGTCGAACAGGTTGGTCAGTACCCGCTCGATCAGCCCCAGGTCGGCGCAGGCCACCGCGACGTTGGGGGAGAAGGTGGCTTTGAGTTCGATCTGGCGCGCTTCGGCGCTGAGTTCGAATTTCTGAAAAATGTCCTGCACCAGATCGGTCAGGGAGAAGCACTCCAGCACTGGTTGTACGAAACCGTGCTCCAGCCGCACCAGTTCCAGCAATGATTGCGCCAAACCGCCGACCTTGCGGCTTTGATCCAGAGCGATCCCCAGATAACGGCGGCGGTCGGCGGGGGACAACGTGGCGTCCTTGAGTGACAGGGTTTCCAGGTAACCGTGCAGCGAGGCCAGTGGTGTGCGCAGGTCGTGGGAGATGTTCGCCACCAGTTCGCGACGCTCCTGATCCTGACGGGTCAGCGAGCGCCATTGTTCACCGAGGCGCGCTTGCATCTGCCGGAAGGCGGCGTCGAGTACGGCAATTTCATCGTGGCTGGCGGTTTTTTCTACCGGCTCTGGCTCGGGCTCGGGCGAGGCGGGCGGCGCCGACGGAACGCCATTGATATCGAACTGACGGACTTTTTCGGTCAGGCGGCGCAATGGCCGGATGATCAGGGCAAATGCGGTGAGGCCGGCAATCAGGCACAGCAACGCCACCAGCCCAATGGACAACAACGCGGTATTGAGTGCTGCGCTGGTGGCGCCGCGTTCGGCGAAGCGGTCATGCTCTTCGCTGAGCAACACCACATAGAGATAACCGGCCGGTTGACCGTTGACCCGCAATGGCGCAGCGCTGAACACCTTGCTGCCATCGACGCTGCGCGGATCGTCGCCGAGAATCGGCAGGGCCTCGCCTTTGAGCAAACGCTGGATCGGCGCCAGATCGACCCGCTCCCGGCGTATTCGGCCTTCGGGCGCGGCGCTGCCGACAATTCGGCCTTCGGTGTCCAGCAGATAGACCTCGACACTGGGGTTGACCAGCATCAGCTGGCTGAACAATTCGCGCACGGCATTGGGCATCGGGCCATTGCGGTCCATCAGCACGGTGTCGTGGGCGATGTGTTGCGCCAGATCCCGCGACAAACCCTGCACCACTTCCAGTTCATGCATGTGGTTGGAGCGCACCTGCATCCATGCCGAGGTGCCGTAGCACACCAGCAACAGCACGGCGAACACCAGGGACAGGCGTTGGGTCAGGGTCAACCTCATGGCTGCTCTCCGCTCGTCGCGAATTTGTAACCACGCCCCCACACCGTGAGGATGCGCGCCGGTTGCGCCGGATCGGCCTCGATCTTGGCCCGCAGGCGGTTGATGTGGGTGTTGACCGTGTGCTCGTAGCCTTCATGGCTGTAGCCCCACACCGCGTTGAGCAGGTCCATGCGCGAGAAGACCTTGCCGGGCTGGCGGACGAAAAAGTACAGCAGGTCGAACTCCCGCGGCGTGAGGTCAAGACGCCGACCATCGAGGGAGACTTCACGGGTGATCGGGTCGATGGACAGGCCATCGCTGATCAGACTGCCAGCGTCCATTTTCAGGTTGCGGGCCATGGCATCGACCCGTCGCAGCAATGCCTTGACCCGTGCCACCAGTTCCAGAATGGAAAAGGGTTTGGCCAGGTAGTCGTCGGCACCGAGTTCCAGCCCCAGAATTCGATGGACTTCGCTGGAGCGCGCGCTGGTGATGATGATCGGTGTGTAGCGGGCCATGGCCCGGGCGCGACGGCAGATTTCCAGGCCATCGATGCCGGGCAGCATCAGGTCGAGGATCAGTGCGTCCCAGCTTCCTTGCTGCAGCAGTCGCATGCCCTCATCGCCATCGGCGCAGTGCACTACCTCGAACTGCTCATCGCGAAGATGCAGGCAGATAAGGTCGGCGATATGCAGGTCGTCCTCGACCACCAGGACGCGTTTGGTTTGTTCCATGGAGCTCAATCCTTTGTGACGCAATGAACACATTGTGCGGGTTTTCCTGAGGCTGAGTTATCACGAATTGTTTAACTCCTCGTGAGGATTTGGCGATCAACTCAAGCCTAGGCTGTGTTCCATGCAAGGCATCTGGAATTTTGGAGAAGGCCCATGTTTTCACGGCGACAGTTTCTCGTAGCAAGCGGCGGGCTGGGGGCTGCAGGCCTGGTGATCGGTGTATTGCCAAAATTTTCCGCAAGCGTCGCGCTGATCGATGAGGCCTACGCGGCAGAGGTTTTCGAGGTGACTCACAGTGACAGCGAATGGCGCGCCATGCTCAGCGCCGAGCAGTACGAGATCCTGCGTGAAGAGGGCACCGAACGGGCCTACAGCAGCCCGTTGAACAACGAGCATCGGCAGGGCGTTTTTGCCTGCGCCGGTTGTGATCTGCCGTTGTTTTCTTCCGACACCAAGTTCGACAGTCGCACTGGATGGCCGAGCTTCTGGGCGCCACTGGACAAGGCGGTGGCCACCCGTCAGGACCGCTCCTTCGGCGTGCTGCGTGAAGAGGTTCACTGCCGTCGTTGCGGCGGTCACTTGGGCCATGTTTTCGAGGACGGGCCCAAGCCCACCGGTCTGCGCTACTGCATGAATGGCCTGGGGCTGACTTTCAAGCCACAGGCGTAATCCATGGGCACTTCCTTTCACTCACTTCACGCAGGTCGACGTTATGTGGCTTCTGGTCCTCGCTTATCTCGGTGGTGTGCTGACGATCGTCAGCCCGTGCATTCTGCCGGTATTGCCCTTTGTCTTCGCTCGCACCGGGCAGCCGTTTATGAAGAGTGGCTTGCCGCTGCTGGCGGGGATGGCGCTGACCTTCGCGCTCGTCGCCTCGTTGGCGGCGGTGGGCGGCGGTTGGGTGGTGCAAGTCAATCAGTACGGTCGCTGGCTCGCGTTGCTGTTCGTTGCACTGTTCGGGCTGACGCTGTTGCTGCCCCGGTTGGCCGAGCGCCTGACGCGTCCACTGGTGGCGGCCGGCGGTCGGCTATCGGAAATCGTGGGCGCCGATTCCCGGCCGCGTCCCGGCGCGTCGTTGCTGATCGGCGTCGCCACGGGCTTGCTCTGGGCGCCTTGCGCCGGGCCGATTCTGGGCCTGTTGTTGACTGGCGCGGCGCTGCAAGGGGCAAACATCGCCACCACCTTGTTGCTACTGGCTTACGCGGCCGGCGCCGCCACCTCTCTCGCCGTGGCGCTGCTGCTGGGCGGTAAAGTCTTCGCCGCGATGAAGCGCTCGATAGGCGCAGGCGAGTGGCTGCGTCGAGGCTTGGGAGTTGCGATGCTGGTCGGTGTAGTGGCGATCGCCCTGGGGCTGGACACCGGGATTCTGGCGCGGGTCTCGACAGCCTCCACCGGCGGCATCGAGCAGGCGTTGGTAAGCCGATTCGCCGGTAAGTTGCCGACCGACAGTGGGGCGATGATGTCGCAGATTCCACGGGGCGGCGATCAACCCGCCGGCAGTATGAAAATGACCGCCAAGATACCGGGCGAACTACCGATTGAAGGCAACCTTCCATCGCTGGAGGGCGCTGTGCAATGGCTCAATTCACCCCCTCTCACCGCCCAGGCCTTGAAGGGCAAGGTTGTGCTGGTGGATTTCTGGACTTACTCCTGCATCAACTGCCTGCGAACCCTGCCGTATGTGAAGGCCTGGGCCGAGAAGTATCGCGATCAGGGCTTGGTGGTGATTGGCGTTCATACGCCCGAGTTTGCTTTCGAACGTGATGTAGGCAACGTCACCAAAACCATGAAAGACCTGGGCATCACTTATCCGGTGGCAATCGATAACGACTACAAGGTCTGGCGTGCTTTCAACAATCAATACTGGCCAGCCCACTATTTTGCCGATGCTCAGGGGCGCATTCGTTATCACCACTTTGGTGAAGGCAAATACGCCGAATCGGAGCGAGTGATTCAGCAACTGTTGCGCGAAGCGGGGGCCGCGAAAGTCGCGGATGGGCTGATCAATGCTCGTGCCGAGGGTGTCCAGCTCGCCCCGAACATGAATGAAGTGCGATCGCCGGAGACCTATGTCGGCTACCGACGGGCGGAGCATTTCGTTGCTGAAACCGATCTGGCGCCAGACAAGGTGACGGCCTATAGCCCTCCGTCACAACTGGCCCTTAATAACTGGAGCCTGGAGGGTCAATGGACTGTAGGTCCGGAGCGGGCCGTTTCAAACGCACCGGCCAGTCGTATCGTCTACCGCTTCCACGCTCGCGATCTGCATCTGGTATTGGGCCCCGATGCTGATGGCAAACCGGTGCGTTTCAAAGTGTTGATTGACGGCAAGCCCCCAGGTGATGCCCATGGTGTTGACGTGGCGCCCGATGGCAGCGGCAGCGTCACCGAGCAGCGGTTGTATCAACTGGTACGCCAGACCGCAGGCGTAAAGGACCGGACATTCAGCATTGAGTTTCTCGATCCCGGTGTGTCGGCGTACGCGTTTACGTTCGGTTGATAGCCTCATTCACTCAGGAGACATCCCATGAAAACCTCATTCAACTGGCGTGGCACCTTGCTGGGATTGGCCACCGCCAGTGTTATCGGTCAGTGCGCAGCGTTCTCGTTCGGAGGCGCCGAAGAGGCGGTCATCATTCCGCCACCAACTCTCGACGAGAACACTCAAGTGCGCAGTGAAACGGCAATTTTTGCCGGCGGTTGCTTCTGGGGTGTCCAAGGGGTGTTTCAACACGTCAAAGGGGTGAAGAACGCTGTCTCCGGTTACGCGGGCGGCTCAGCCAACACCGCTCAGTATGAGCGGGTCAGCAATGGCGATACCGGTCATGCGGAGGCCGTCGAAGTCACCTACGATCCCGCTCAAGTCAGCTATGGCAGCCTGTTGCAGATCTATTTCTCGGTGGCCCACAACCCCACCGAACTCAACCGCCAAGGCCCGGACAGCGGCACCCAGTATCGATCAGCGCTTTTCCTGAAAAGCGCTGAACAGCAACGCGTCGCCCAGGCCTATATCGCGCAACTCGACGCCGCCCATTCGTTCAACAAACCCATCGTCACCAAACTGGAGACCTACAACGGCTTCTATCCGGCGGAGGAGGAACATCAAGACTTCCTGACCGAGCACCCGACGTACCCTTACATCGTGATCAATGACCTGCCGAAAGTGGCGCAGTTGAAGCAGCTGTATCCGGATCGGTATCAGGAGAAGCCGGTGTTGGTGAAGGCTGGTCAATAGTGCATTGGCTACTTCAAGCGTGAGCGTTCCATGGCAATGGTCGACGTTTCAAAGCCCAGCTTTGAAAAGAAATCCGAAGCGCCTTCACGGCCTGCTCGCAGAACCCAGGTAATGGCGGTGTTGTCGCCCATGACATGCTCAACCAGTGCGCGACCGACGCCTTCACGTCGATGCTGCCCACACACGACAACCATCGACAGATAACCGTTGGATAAACCATCGGTGATACCTCGGGCAAACCCGACGATGTGGGAATCCTTTATCGCCAGAGCTGTACGTTGGGAATTTGCGATCAACTGAGCGAAATGCTCAGCGGAGCCGGTGCGGTGAGCCCACCCATTAGCCCCAAGAAAAAGTCGCACCGACTCGACATCCGATGGCAGCACATCACGGATAAGCAGGACAGTATTCACCCTGAAATCACATTCTTTCCCGCAATCTTCGACCGATACAGCGCCTGATCGGCCCTGGCTAGCAACCCGGTCTGTTGCTCTTCTTCAAAACGTTGCACCACGCCAAAACTCATGGTCACTTGGAAATCCCCGACCGGCAGCAGGCTCGACAGGCCATGACGGATTTTTTCAGCAAGTGACCTGGCGTCGGCCAACGAAGTATTGGGCAGGATCATGATGAACTCGTCGCCGCCCCAACGCGCCAACAGATCACCCTCGCGCACGTGGTGCTTCACGCTCTCGATCACCTGCACCAACGCCGCATCACCCAAAGCGTGGCCGTAGTGATCGTTGATGTTTTTGAAGTCATCGATGTCCATCGCAATCAGCGACATGGGGTGGCGAAAGCGTTGGGCGCGGTCGCATTCCTGGGGCAGGGCCTTTTCCAGCCGATAGCGATTGGCGATGGAAGTCAGCACATCGGTTTCCGCCAGTTTTCGATTCTCTTCGAGTTGAATCTGTAACTGCTGATTGACCCGAGACAACTCCCGGGTGCGTTCTTCGACGATGGCTTCCAGGGATTGATTGCGCCGCTCCATTTCTTCGAACAGGCGTTTCTTGTCTTCGATACTGCGGTGCGCGCCGACCATTCGTGCCACCGAGCCGTCGGCATTACGTGCCAGCACATAGCCGCGATCTTCGATCCAGGTGTAAGTGCCATCTCGCATGCGGCAGCGATACTCGGCTTGATAGCCGGGTGCGCGCTGATTCAGGTAGTCATCAAACAGCGCCATGACTCGTGAATAATCGTCGGGATGGATAACGTTTTCCCAGGTCAGCACGTTGTTATCCAGGGAATGAGGCGGATAGCCGAGCATCTCGTACCACCCAGGGTTGCGATAGACGAACCCGGTGTTGGCGTTCCAGTCCCAGATGCCATCGCTGACCAGTTCCAGAATGGTGTGCAGCATGTCTTCGTTAAAATCTGACAGATTGAACTTCAACGGCTCGATATTCGATGCCTCACCCATCATCGGTCTCCCTGCCGAACTGATATCAACGTGACTCGCCAGTCGAGGAGATTAGTTCATGGGGTATTGCCCCTGCTAGGGGGCGTTCTCAATTAGTTTCCCCGCCGCGTTGTCGCCTTAAAGCGGGACAGGCAAGGCGCAGGCCGCTGGGAATGGTTGTTCCCTTTCCAAGGCCTGCAACGCAGCCTGGCCCGTTTTAAGGCACAACCCGAAGGGCCGGGCCTGCTGTTGTGCGGGGCTGCGTTGCTCGAAGCTTATTTGGAATGACCAAACCACGCTTCTCGCGCCTTGCCCTGCACAACAGCAGACCCGGCGCGGTGGGGAAACTAATTGAGAACGCCCCCTAATGCTTGCCCCACCTCTGCAGCGCAAAGTCGACGAAGCTGCGCAATTTCGGCAAACGGTAGCGGTCCTGGGCGTACACCAGATTCATCGGCCGACTCGGCAATTGGTAGTCCTGCATCAAAGCCACCAATTTTCCGTCCTGAAGGTCCTGCTCCACCAAGGCATCGGGCACCATCACGATGCCCATCCCGGTTCGCGCCGCTTGATGCAGCCCCGCCGAGCTGTTGATCAGCATCGGTCCGCTGACCTCCACCATGACTTCGCCTTCGGGTCCTCTCAGGCGCCATTGTTTGGCTACCGAGTGCCAGTCATCTCCGGCCGGGTAGGCGAAGGCCAGGCAGTCATGGTGTTGCAGGTCGGTAGGTTTTTCCGGAGTGCCTCGGCGCGCCAGGTAGTCCTTCGAAGCGCACAGGGTCATCGTGTAGTCGATGAGTGGGCGGGCGATCATGTTGGACATCTCGGTAGTGCCCAAGCGAATCGCCACATCGAAACCGTTGTCGAGCAGATCCAGGCGCTGGTTGGTCAAAACGACGTCGAGTTTGACTTGCGGACAACGCAGGGCGAATTCACTCAAGGCCGGCGCCAGCCGTTCGGTGCCGAAGGTCAGCGGTGCGGTGATTCGCAGGGTGCCGCTCGGCTCGTCGAGGGTCTGTTCGGCCAGGCGTTCTGAATCGGCCACCAGCCCCAATACCTCGAGACAACGTTGATAGTACGCCGTGCCGAATTCCGTCAGCCGCTGGCGTCGTGTCGTACGGTTGAGCAGGCGCACACCCAGACGTTGCTCCAGGGCTCGAAGATGATTACCGACCATGGTCGTCGACATTTCGCACTGCAAAGCGGCGGCGGTCATGCTGCCGGCTTCCACCACTCTTACGTAAACGGTCATTGCTTGGAATAAATCCATTATCAAGCTCGGCTTTAAAATGATTGAAGTGTTGCAGTGTTTATCCAACTCAGGTGGCTAACCATACTGCAAAAACACCGACTATTAATGGAGTTTGATGTCATGACCGCCGCCTGCCTGATGAGCACCTACCAACCCTTGGCCCTGAGTTTCAGTAAAGGCCTGGGCACGCGCTTATGGGATCAGGCCGGTCGCGAATATCTGGACGCGGTGGCGGGCGTGGCGGTGACCAACGTTGGCCATTCCCATCCGCGAATTGTGTCGGCCATCAGCGAACAGGCCGGGCTGTTGTTGCACACCTCCAACCTGTACAGCATCGACTGGCAGCAGCAGCTGGCACAGAAACTGGTTCGGTTGTCTGGCATGGACCGGGCGTTCTTCAACAACTCTGGCGCCGAAGCCAATGAAACCGCACTGAAACTCGCGCGGCTTTACGGCTGGCATAAAGGCATCGAGCAGCCGCTGGTGGTGGTCATGGAAAACGCCTTTCACGGTCGTACTCTTGGCACCTTGTCCGCCAGTGATGGCCCGGCGGTTCGCCTGGGGTTTAATGAATTGCCAGGGAATTTCATTAAAGTGCCATTCGGCGACCTCGCGGCGCTGGAGGCGCTGCAACAAGCCCACGGCCCGCGCATCGTGGCGATTCTGATGGAGCCGATTCAGGGCGAAAGCGGTGTGCAAATGGCGCCGCCCGGTTATCTCAAAGCTGTGCGCGAACTTTGCAACCGGCGCGCCTGGCTGCTGATGCTCGACGAAATCCAGACTGGCATCGGCCGCACCGGCCAGTGGTTTGCGTTCCAGCACGAAGGCATCATCCCGGACGTCATGACCCTGGCCAAAGGCCTGGGCAACGGCATCCCCATCGGCGCCTGCCTGGCCCGGGGCAAAGCAGCCGACCTGTTCACCCCCGGCAGCCACGGCAGCACGTTCGGCGGAAATCCATTGGCGTGCAGAGTGGGGTGCACCGTGCTGGAGATCATTGAGGAACAAGGCCTGCTGGAGAACGCCAAACTGCAGGGTGAACGCCTACTCGCGAGATTGCGCATCGAATTGGCCGATGACCCCAACGTCCTGGCGATTCGAGGCCAAGGCTTGATGATCGGCATCGAACTCAAACAACCGATTCGCGACCTGACGCTGATAGCTGCTCGGGATCATGGACTGCTGATCAACGTGACACGGGGCAAAACCATTCGCCTGCTGCCACCGTTGACGATTGATGAGCGGGAAGTGGAGATGATTGTCAGAGGCGTTGGTCGGGCGGTGAGCGCAGCCTGACCTTTCTTGGATGAATGCATTGCCCTGTAGGAGCAGCCTTCGGCAGCTCCTACAGAATCGGTGTCTGCATCAGTGGAGTCAGGAACGATCAGTCGATTTGTTGCATCGTACTGACGAAAGCCGTGACTTCATCCCGATTCATCAGTTGAAGTTTCGAACCGCTAAACCCTTGGAACAAACGCTGATGCGCGGCAAATCCACTGGACTCTTCACGAGTACGATAGCTGCTGGCCCATTCCAGTAACGCTATCAGTAACTCGTCATGCTCGCGCTTTGCCTCTCGCTGGCGAATATAACTGACGCAGTCTTCGTCCTCCAGACAAAGCCAGATCAGCGCCGTCGCCTGTTCCACAAGTTCACTGACCATCCACCCATACACACCCTCGATAACCCAACGATTTTTGCTCGCCGCCACACGCGCCATTCCCAATGCCTCGGCGCGGGGACGAGCGATGCTGTGTTCATCGGATATCCAGTGAATCAGGTCGAGATCGATCCAGGGCGCTTGTAGGTGCTCGGCCAGTCGTTTGGCCAGCCAACTCTTGCCCGAGCCGGAGTTGCCGATGATCAGGGGTCGGGTGAGGTTCATGCTGTGAAGGTAATAATTGCTCATGGCAACTCGGGCAAAGTCATTCAATCGCTTCGGAAATTTCAGGCGCAATCATCCGCGTCTTCGGCGATCCATCCGCATTGAATTGATAAATATCCTGCGGCTGGCCCTTTTCATTGAAGAACACTTGGCCGATCCCTGCCGAGTTCCACAGGCGTTCCCCGGCTTCGGCGTGTTCGGGAATGTGCGGAACAATGTGCATGCGCCGACGCTTGGTCAGCCAGTTCAGCGGCGAGCGGGGCGAGTAGAGCCAGCGGTTGAGGCGGTCGAACCATTCGAGCAGGGCGGGCGGAAACTCGTTTTTGATCCCGCTGCTGGTGATCTGCCAGATTCGTGGGCCAGCCTTGCGGTGTCGGATCAATACTTCGTAGACGAAGGAATAATGCACATCACCGGACAGCACCACGTAGTTACCGGGTGTGCGGGAGTGTCGGAAAATGTTCAGGATCACCTGGGCCGCGCCGCGATGGGCCATCCAGTTTTCGGCGTCTACCAGCAGCGGATACCCGCACCAGCTAAACACTCGTTGCACGGTTTCGATCAGTTTGACGCCGAAAATCGGCGCCGGCGAAACGATGATCGCCGAGGGATGATCGAGCAATTCCTGTTGCAGCTCACTGAGTGCTTCCCAGTCCAGCAGACCCGACGGTTGCTTGAGGTTCATCTCGCTGCGCCAGCGCCGGGTGCGGGTGTCGAGCACCACCAGCGCCGGGTGGGTGGGCAGCACGTAATGCCACTTCTGAAAGCTCAGCAGCTCATCGATCAAGCTATCCTGGACGTCGCTGTCGAGGTAATGGTCTTGCCCCGTGGCACTCAATAGACGGGTTTTTTCCAGCATGCTGCCAAATGCATCCGGGTTGTTGCCCCAGCCCTGACACAACATATAAGCGAGCAGCGCGTTACCGATGATGCGCTTGGAGAACGGATGGCCGTAGGCCGTTTCCTCCCATTGCGCGGAAAGATTCCAGTCATCGGTTATATCGTGGTCGTCGAAGATCATCAGGCACGGCAGATGCGCCATCGCTCGCCCCACACCACCCAGCCCCGTCTTGAACGCATCGATGCACGTCTGCTCCAGGGCATAGCGCTTGCGTCGTTCGGGCGTCAGTGCCGGTGGTTGCGGCGCGATCAGTGTCCAGGACGTTGGCGACCATACTAATAGGTACATGGCTATGACCTCGGCGAAGGTCACCAAATGATTGTCGGCGCTGCTACTGGTAAAAATCGGCTTACGCGCTCCACCGAAAAATCGTTCGCGCAGGGTTTCGTTGCTCTCAAGCGCCGGTAACAAATCCGCACGATGGTAGTAACTGGCCGGGTGTTCATAGAGCTTGGCGCTATCGCTGACCACCGCACCGTCGAGGTGTTCGTCGAACAGTCCCAGACGCTCGATCAAGGCATGAATAGCCCGCAACATCGGCCCCGCGACATCATCGGCATACACCTGATCGCCGCTCATCATTAATAGTGCAGGACGCTTGCAAGCGTCCGGTTCGGACTCCAGCAACCGATCGACGCACAGCAAACCATCGGCAGCCGGATGGTGAGGTTTGCGGCAGGAGCCATGCAGCAATTGATCAATGCGCGAGCGCAACACGAAATTCGGGCAATGCGCTTCGCCATATAGCAGATGCGGCGCCCACTCGGCGATGCCCGACGGCGTGCCACCCGCTTCGGTGATCAGCAGGTCGTACTCGATCAACGTGTCGCAGGGCAGGGTGGCATCCAGTGGCACATCTATCAAATGAATAAAGGCATGAGTTCCGACCGGGATGATCGTGCATTGATCCGCATCGAGACGGATGTCGACTCCTTGCAAGCGTAGAGTCAGCGTCAGCGCACGTGACCCCACCAGCCACAGCACCAGCCGTTTGGGTTCCAGTCGCCGTAATAGCGGGCCGACGAGGACCGGTGGCAAAGGGGAGTGATCGGCGGGCAATGGCAAAGATACGGACATCCG